>NZ_JBFAOY010000085.1:0-1055 GCF_040675505.1 Streptomyces sp. NPDC049597 | reverse complement strand
CAGGCGCGACTGCTCCGGCTGCTGCGTGACGAGGGTCCCAACTCCCGGGCGCAGTTGGGTGATCTGGTGGACCTGTCCCGTTCGAAGCTGGCTGTCGAGGTGGACCGTCTGCTGGAGACGGGGCTCGTGGTCGCGGACGGGCTTGCCGCCTCGCGGGGTGGCCGTCGTTCGCACAACATCCGGCTCGCGCCCGCTCTGCGTTTCCTCGGTGTGGACATCGGCGCCACGTCGGTCGATGTCGCGGTCACCAATGCGGAGCTGGAGGTGCTGGGGCATCTGAACCAGCCCATGGACGTGCGCGAAGGGCCCGTCGCGGTTTTCGAGCAGGTGCTGTCGATGGCGGACAAGCTCAAGGCCTCCGGGGTGGCCGAGGGTTTCGACGGGGCGGGCATCGGGGTGCCCGGGCCGGTCCGCTTCCCGGAGGGGGTGCCCGTCGCGCCGCCGATCATGCCGGGCTGGGACGGCTTCCCGGTCCGTGAGGCGCTCAGTCAGGACCTCGGGTGCCCGGTGATGGTCGACAACGACGTGAACCTGATGGCGATGGGGGAGCAGCACGCGGGCGTGGCCCGGTCGGTGGGCGACTTCCTCTGCGTCAAGATCGGCACCGGTGTCGGCTGCGGCATCGTCGTCGGCGGGAAGGTCCACCGCGGGACGACCGGCAGCGCCGGCGACATCGGACACATCCGGGTCGAGCCGGACGGCAGGGCCTGCGCCTGCGGCAACAAGGGCTGCCTGGAAGCGCATTTCAGCGGTGCCGCGCTTGCCCGCGACGCCGAGGACGCCGCGCGTGCCGGGCTCTCGCCCGAGCTCGCCGCCCGGCTGGAGGCGGCCGGGCACCTGACGGCCGCGGACGTCTCCGCCGCCGCCGCGGCCGGCGACGCCGCGGCCCTCGACCTGATCCGTCAGGGAGGAAACCGGGTCGGTCAGGTCATCGCCGGGCTGGTCAGCTTCTTCAACCCCGGCCTCGTGGTGATCGGAGGCGGCGTGACCGGTCTCGGACACACCCTGCTGGCCAGTGTGCGCACCCAGGTCTACCGGCAGTCCCTGCCACTGGC
>NZ_JBFAOY010000084.1:0-1184 GCF_040675505.1 Streptomyces sp. NPDC049597 | reverse complement strand
GTCTTGATGACCTTGTCCAGGGACACCTTGTGGGTCCCGTCGCCGCGCATGGCCATGCGCGCGGCGGTGACGGCCTTGACCGCCGCCATGCCGTTGCGCTCGATGCACGGGATCTGGACGAGGCCGCCGACCGGGTCGCAGGTCAGGCCCAGGTTGTGCTCCATGCCGATCTCGGCGGCGTTCTCGACCTGCTCCGGGCTGCCGCCCATGACTTCCGCGAGCGCGCCCGCGGCCATCGAGCAGGCGGAGCCGACCTCGCCCTGGCAGCCCACCTCGGCGCCGGAGATGGAGGCGTTCTCCTTGAAGAGCATGCCGATCGCGCCCGCCGCGAGCAGGAAGCGGACGACACCCTCCTCGTCGGCGCCGGGGACGAAGTTCATGTAGTAGTGCAGGACGGCCGGGATGATGCCGGCCGCGCCGTTGGTCGGGGCGGTGACCACCCGGCCGCCGGCCGCGTTCTCCTCGTTCACGGCCATCGCGTAGAGCGTGATCCACTCCATGGAGAGCGCCTGCGGGTCGCCCTCGGAGCGCAGCTTGCGGGCCGTGGTGGCCGCGCGCCGGCGGACCTTGAGACCGCCGGGCAGGATGCCCTCGCGCGACATGCCGCGCGCGACGCACGCCTCCATGACCCGCCAGATGTCCAGCAGGCCCTCGCGGATCTCGTCCTCGGTGCGCCAGGCCTTCTCGTTCTCCAGCATCAGCGCGGAGATGGACAGCCCGGTCTCCCGGGTGAGGCGCAGCAGCTCGTCACCGGTGCGGAAGGGGTGCTTCAGCACGGTGTCGTCGAGCTTGATCCGGTCCTCGCCCACGGCGTCCTCGTCGACGACGAAGCCGCCGCCGACCGAGTAGTACGTCTTCTCCAGCAGCGTGGTGCCCTCGGCGTCACGGGCCCACAGCGTCATGCCGTTGGCGTGGTAGGGCAGGGCCTTGCGGCGGTGCAGGACCAGGTCCTCGTCGAAGTCGAAGCCGATCTCGTGCATGCCGAGCAGGGTGATCCGCTTGTCGCTCTTGATCTGCTCGACCCGGTCGTCCGCGGTCTCGACGTCGACCGTGCGCGGAGAGTGGCCCTCGAGGCCCAGCAGGACGGCCTTGGGGGTGCCGTGGCCGTGTCCGGTCGCGCCCAGGGAGCCGTACAGCTCGGCGCGTATCGAGGCGGTGTGGGCCAGCAGGCCCTCGTTCTTCAG
>NZ_JBFAOY010000083.1:0-1238 GCF_040675505.1 Streptomyces sp. NPDC049597 | reverse complement strand
CAGAGGAATCCGGTCATGGCAACGGCGCCCAGCGTCTCGTACTCGATGACGGTCCGGCTGGAGGTGCCCGCGAGTGGTACCGCGGTCTCGCAGCTGACCACGGCTGTGGAGTCCAACGGTGGCTCCGTGACCGGCCTGGACGTGACCGCTTCCGGTCACGAGAAGCTGCGGATCGACGTGACGATCGCCGCGACGTCGACCGCGCACGCCGACGAGATCGTCGAGGAGCTGCGCAAGATCGAGGGCGTGGTGCTGGGCAAGGTCTCGGACCGTACGTTCCTGATGCACCTCGGCGGCAAGATCGAGATGGCGTCGAAGCACCCGATCCGCAACCGTGACGACCTGTCGATGGTCTACACGCCGGGTGTGGCGCGGGTGTGCATGGCGATCGCGGAGAACCCGGAGGACGCGCGCCGTCTGACCATCAAGCGCAACTCCGTTGCAGTGGTGACGGACGGCTCGGCCGTGCTGGGTCTGGGCAACATCGGCCCGAAGGCGGCGCTGCCGGTCATGGAGGGCAAGGCGGCGCTGTTCAAGCGGTTCGCCGGCATCGACGCCTGGCCCATCTGCCTGGACACGCAGGACTCGGACGCGATCGTGGAGATCGTCAAGGCGATCGCCCCGGGCTTCGCGGGCATCAACCTGGAGGACATCTCCGCGCCCCGCTGCTTCGAGATCGAGGCGCGGCTGCGTGAGGCGCTGGACATCCCGGTCTTCCACGACGACCAGCACGGGACCGCGATCGTGGTGCTGGCCGCGCTGACCAACGCGTTGCGTGTGGTGGGCAAGTCGGTCGGTGATGTGCGGGTCGTGATGTCGGGTGCGGGGGCGGCGGGTACGGCGATCCTGAAACTGCTGATCGCGGCGGGTGTCAAGCATGCCGTGGTGGCCGACATCCAGGGTGTGGTGCACGCGGGCCGTGAGGACCTGGTGGGGGCGGCGGCGGACTCGCCGTTGCGCTGGATCGCGGACAACACCAATCCGGAGGGCGTCACGGGCACGCTGAAGGAGGCGGTCGTGGGCGCGGATGTCTTCATCGGCGTGTCGGCGCCGAATCTGCTGGGCGCGGAGGACGTGGCGGCGATGGCGGAGGGTGCCGTCGTCTTCGCGCTCGCGAACCCGGACCCGGAGGTCGACCCGGCAATCGCCCGTCAGACGGCGGCAGTTGTGGCCACGGGCCGCTCCGACTTCCCCAACCAGATCAACAACGTCCTGGTGTTCCCGGGCGTGTTCCGGGG
>NZ_JBFAOY010000082.1:0-1516 GCF_040675505.1 Streptomyces sp. NPDC049597 | reverse complement strand
TCCCGTGCTCATCGAACGGCACCAACACCGCCGACCGCCGAAACTCCCCCAGCAAACGCGCAAACCCCCGCCGCGCCACCGCCACCTCATCGACCAGCTCGGCCACCGCAGGAACCTCGGCTGCCACCGGTGGAAACGTTGAAGGTTCAAACGATGTGGTCGGCGTCGACGCATCGACCAAATCCGCCAGTCTCGAAGCACGCTGACGCTTCGAGACCTCATCCCCGTTGCCAGTCACCCACGAATGCTGCCACGCAAACATTCCCCCGAGCAACGAAGAAAGGTTCGAATCTCGCCAGACAACCCTCGCGGACAACGCCCCTGACGCCGCATCACCCGACACGCTGCGGCTGCTCGTCCTGGTCTCCAGACGCCTAACCCGCCGAGACAGGGCCCGAACCCGCAGAGGAGTAGTCCAGCTCGCCATGGCCGACCGGCCACCGGTTCGCCGACCCGACCCGGGCCAGAAGCCGTCCGAACCCGCCACGCCAGGGGCGGGCAGCGCTGTCGCTTCCCTCGACACGGTCACCTACGCCGACCTCACTGAGCTGGAAGGAAACCCGGAGGCGGCCGAGGGCGAAGATCTGGACTACAAGCGCGAGATGTCGGCTTCCACCGACGAGCAGAAGGCAGAGCTTGCCAAGCATGTCGCTGCGTTCGCCAACCACATCGGCGGACTCCTGATTGTGGGAATGGCAGATGCCAAAGGGACCCCGTCGAAGGTCATGGACGGTGACGTCTCCGAGCCCCTCCCAGGCTGGGCGGCAGTGCTCGCCGAAGTCCGCGCCGCCTACCTCGGCGCGGTGCGCCGGGCCGGAGGAGACCTACCAGGCCACGCTGGAGCGCTCGCCGTTCGCGGCTGTCGAGATGGTGCCAATCCAAGGTTCCTTCACGAGTAGGGGAGCGCTCGAACGAGAAAAAAACCACTGACCAGGCGCTAAGTTGCCTCAGTGGACCCACTGGCAACACACGGGATGTCGCCCACCACCCGGGGCTGCTGCCGCTGATCAGCTCAACTGGTACAACAGCGTCATGACCTACCGTTTTGTTGCCCAAGTGGCTGGCGGAGAGATAGACCCCGACGGCTACTGGATGGAGGCCGAGATCTCAGATGGTGTGCACTGCGGCTTCGGCATGCTGTTCCAGTCCGGCGGTGACGAGTCAGATGAGGATGACGAGTCACATCGCGTGGTCACTTCAATGCCTGGTAAAGACTACGGATGTGTGCGGAAGGCAGAGCTGACCGGCAATGTCCTCCATCTCTCCTTGGATCCGTCGTCGCTGCCCGCGCTACGTCTGGCCGACACGGAGATCGAAGCAGTTCTGGAAGCGCCAGCCGAGGACATCACCCAGTTTCGCGAGGTCCTCGCGCGGGTTCTGGCCTACGGGCCTGAGGAGCAACGACCGGTGCGCGTCGCGGTCTAACTGATCGTTTCAGAATGAAGTTCGTTGTGGGGCTTGGCAGTTGCGTGTTGAGTCGGCAGGATCTGTGGGGTGTCTGCTGATCTTGTGCCTG
>NZ_JBFAOY010000081.1:0-1525 GCF_040675505.1 Streptomyces sp. NPDC049597 | reverse complement strand
GGACCTTCTCGCCCGCCAGCTTCGTGCCGTCCGCGACCGACACCTGCCCCGCGTGGATCGAACGGCCCATGCCCACACCACCGCCGTGGTGGATCGACACCCACGACGCACCCGAGGCCACGTTCACCATCGCGTTCAGCAGCGGCCAGTCCGCGATCGCGTCCGACCCGTCCAGCATCGACTCCGTCTCCCGGTACGGAGAGGCCACCGAACCGCAGTCCAGATGATCCCGGCCGATGGCCAGCGGCGCGGCCAGCTCACCGCTCGCCACCATGTCGTTGAACCGCTCACCCGCCTTGTCCCGCTCGCCGTAGCCAAGCCAGCAGATCCGCGCCGGCAGCCCCTGGAAGTGCACCCGCTCACCCGCCATCCTGATCCACCGGGCCAGCGACTCGTTCTGCGGGAACAGCTCCAGGATCGCCTTGTCCGTCTTGGCGATGTCGGCCGGGTCACCGGACAGCGCGGCCCAGCGGAAGGGGCCCTTGCCCTCGCAGAACAGCGGCCGGATGTAGGCGGGCACGAAACCCGGGAACGCGAACGCCCGCTCATAGCCCGCCAGCCGGGCCTCGCCGCGGATCGAGTTGCCGTAGTCGAACACCTCCGCACCCGCGTCCATGAACCCGACCATCGCCTCCACATGCCGGGCCATCGACTCACGGGCACGGGCGGTGAACCCGGCCGGGTCCTTGGCCGCCAGCGTGCCCATGCCGTCGAAGTCCACACCCACCGGCAGGTACGACAGCGGATCGTGCGCGGAGGTCTGGTCGGTGACGATGTCCACGGGGGCACCCTCGGCCAGCATCCGCGGCAGCAGCTCCGCCGCATTGCCCAGCAGACCGATCGACAACGGCCTGCGCGCGTCACGGGCCTCGACCGCCAGCCGCAGCGCCTCCTCCAGCGAATCGGCCCGCACGTCCAGGTACCGGTGCTCGATCCGCCGCTCGATCGCCCGCGGATCGCAGTCCACACAGATCGCCACACCGTCGTTCATCGTCACGGCCAGCGGCTGCGCACCGCCCATGCCGCCCAGACCCGCCGTCAGCGTGATCGTCCCCGCCAGCGTGCCGCCGAACCTCTTCGCCGCCACCGCCGCGAACGTCTCATACGTGCCCTGCAGAATGCCCTGCGTGCCGATGTAGATCCACGAACCGGCCGTCATCTGCCCGTACATGGTCAGCCCCAGCTGCTCCAGACGCCGGAACTCCTCCCAGTTCGCCCAGTCACCCACCAGGTTCGAGTTCGCGATCAGAACCCGCGGCGCCCACTCGTGCGTCCGCATCACCCCCACCGGACGACCCGACTGCACCAGCATCGTCTCGTCCTGCTTCAGCGTCCGCAGCGTGCGCACCATCGCGTCGAACGAACGCCAGTCCCGCGCCGCCTTCCCCGTACCGCCGTACACCACCAGCTTGTCCGGATGCTCCGCCACCTCCGGATCCAGATTGTTCTGCAGCATCCGCAACGCGGCCTCCTGCTGCCAGCCCAGAGCGCTCAGCTCCGTACCGCGCGGGGCCCGAACGGGGCG
>NZ_JBFAOY010000079.1:0-1852 GCF_040675505.1 Streptomyces sp. NPDC049597 | reverse complement strand
ACACAGTGGACGCGAGCAACTGAGGACAAGCCCTCGGCCTATTAGTACCGGTCAACTCCACCAGTTACCTGGCTTCCATATCCGGCCTATCAACCCAGTCGTCTACTGGGAGCCTTACCCTCTCAAGGAGGTGGGAGTCCTCATCTCGAAGCAGGCTTCCCGCTTAGATGCTTTCAGCGGTTATCCTTTCCGAACGTAGCCAACCAGCCATGCCCTTGGCAGGACAACTGGCACACCAGAGGTTCGTCCGTCCCGGTCCTCTCGTACTAGGGACAGCCCTTCTCAAGACTCCTACGCGCACAGCGGATAGGGACCGAACTGTCTCACGACGTTCTAAACCCAGCTCGCGTACCGCTTTAATGGGCGAACAGCCCAACCCTTGGGACCGACTCCAGCCCCAGGATGCGACGAGCCGACATCGAGGTGCCAAACCATCCCGTCGATATGGACTCTTGGGGAAGATCAGCCTGTTATCCCCGGGGTACCTTTTATCCGTTGAGCGACGGCGCTTCCACAAGCCACCGCCGGATCACTAGTCCCGACTTTCGTCCCTGCTCGACCCGTCGGTCTCACAGTCAAGCTCCCTTGTGCACTTACACTCAACACCTGATTGCCAACCAGGCTGAGGGAACCTTTGGGCGCCTCCGTTACCCTTTGGGAGGCAACCGCCCCAGTTAAACTACCCATCAGACACTGTCCCTGATCCGGATCACGGACCCAGGTTAGACATCCAGCACGACCAGAGTGGTATTTCAACGACGACTCCACCTGAACTGGCGTCCAAGCTTCACAGTCTCCCACCTATCCTACACAAGCCGAACCGAACACCAATATCAAACTGTAGTAAAGGTCCCGGGGTCTTTCCGTCCTGCTGCGCGAAACGAGCATCTTTACTCGTAGTGCAATTTCACCGGGCCTATGGTTGAGACAGTCGAGAAGTCGTTACGCCATTCGTGCAGGTCGGAACTTACCCGACAAGGAATTTCGCTACCTTAGGATGGTTATAGTTACCACCGCCGTTTACTGGCGCTTAAGTTCTCAGCTTCGCCGACCCGAAAGTCAGCTAACCGGTCCCCTTAACGTTCCAGCACCGGGCAGGCGTCAGTCCGTATACATCGCCTTACGGCTTCGCACGGACCTGTGTTTTTAGTAAACAGTCGCTTCTCGCTGGTCTCTGCGGCCACCCCCAGCTCACCGAGTAAATCGGATCACCGGTGATGGCCCCCCTTCTCCCGAAGTTACGGGGGCATTTTGCCGAGTTCCTTAACCATAGTTCACCCGAACGCCTCGGTATTCTCTACCTGACCACCTGAGTCGGTTTAGGGTACGGGCCGCCATGAAACTCGCTAGAGGCTTTTCTCGACAGCATAGGATCATCCACTTCACCACAATCGGCTCGGCATCAGGTCTCAGACTGTGTGTGAGGCGGATTTGCCTACCTCACGTCCTACACCCTTACCCCGGGACAACCACCGCCCGGGCTGGACTACCTTCCTGCGTCACCCCATCACTTACCTACTACCGCCTTGGGTCAGCGGCTCCACCACTCCGACCTCGTCCGAAGACTCAGCCGGCGGCTTCACGGCCTTAGCATCAACAGGTTCAGTACTGGGCGTTTCAAAGCGGGTACCGGAATATCAACCGGTTGTCCATCGACTACGCCTGTCGGCCTCGCCTTAGGTCCCGACTTACCCTGGGCAGATCAGCTTGACCCAGGAACCCTTAGTCAATCGGCGCACACGTTTCTCACGTGTGTATCGCTACTCATGCCTGCATTCTCACTCGTGAACCGTCCACAACTCGCTTCCGCGGCTGCTTCACCCGGCACACGACGCTCCCCTACCCATCACAG
>NZ_JBFAOY010000078.1:0-2068 GCF_040675505.1 Streptomyces sp. NPDC049597 | reverse complement strand
TGGGCGTCTTGACCCAGCCCTGCGTGAGGCTGGTGGCGTCCCACCAGTGGCGGCCCAGGTCGGTGTTGAACGCCGGCACGTAGTCGGAGACGACCGAGGAGTGGTCACCGCCCGGTGTGGTCCACGCGGTGGTGGAGTTGGCGTTGTTCCAGGTGGCCTGGGTCTCGGTGAAGTCCCTCGTCAGCCCGTGCAGGTCGTACTGGGCCTTGGACGTGGCGACGTCGCGCGTGGTCATCGTGGACCACAGGAAGACCCGGCTCTCCAGCACCGTGGCGGTGGTGGGGATCGTGGTGGTGGGCCACTTGATCACCGAGCGCGTCTTGCCGTAGGTGGCGGAGTTGTTGCCCACCGTCAGCCAGTCCTGGCCGACCGTGCCCTGCTCGATCGTGTTCAGGTTCGTCGTCGGCTTCAGCGACGACAGCGTCGTGTCGGTGACACCGGCCCCCGCCTGGATCAGCCGCATGGTGCGGCCCGCCTTCGGGATCCCCACCACACGCGTCGGGGAACCCAGCACCTGGCCGTCGGCCGTCTTGACCGCGATCTGGTAGTAGTACGACTTGCCGATCTCCGCGCTGCTGGAGTCCGGCGTCGGGACCGCGGTCGTGTCGGTGTAGGTGGTCGCCGTCTTGGCGATCGGCGCGACCAGCGTCGCCGCGGAGGGGGTGAACACCTGCTGCGTGGAGCGGTGCAGCTGGTACTCGGCGATGTCCAGGTTCGTGTCGCCGGTGGTGTTCTTGTACGCCGCCCAGGACAGCTCCGGACCGGTGCCGTGCACCACGGTCGGCGAGTTCAGCGACGTGCCGACCTTCCCGAAGGTGACCGTCAGACGCGGAATCGTCGAGGTCTCGCCGCCGTAGTCGTAGTCCCCCGCCTGATACTGCGGACCGCCCAGCGGCGCCGTCGACGACTCGTCCACGGCCTTGATCACAAAGCCGTAGTTCGTGGCCGTGCCGTTGACCCACTTCTGGACCGTGTCCCCGACCCGGAAGTTGTGCCACTGGTTGTACTCGCCGACGTCCTTGCGGATCTGCGCCGGGTTGACCAGCCGGACCGCATCCGCGATCGTCCGCTTCGTCGCATCACCGGTGTCCCCGAGGACGATCTTGCCGGTGTTGCCCTTGGCGAAATCGATCTGCGTCGTGCCCAGCTGACGCCAACCCGTCGTACCCGTCGCCTGGTTGACCGTGAAGTTCGCCGCCGGCTCCGCCGAGGTCACCGTGTACGGGGCGGCCGTCGCACCGTCCGTCTGCACCGGGGTGTGGACCTCGACCTTGTAGTCCGCGGCCTCCGGCACCATCGGCTGCCAGGTGTACGACTCACCGGTCGCGGTGTTCTTGTTGTACGCGTAGTCACCGGCATAGCCCGCAGTGCTGACCCGCGGCCACTCGCCGACCGCCGCCGTGCCGGTGTCGCCGTCGTCCATCAGCACCGTGGTCGCCGACTGCTCACCCACGAACGTACTGGTGTTGTTCCACGTCGCACCGGCCTCGGTCCACGCACCGGTCGCCCGCCGCACCTCCACGTCCACATTCGTCGAACCCGAGGTGTGAACCTGGTCGAAATACAGCGACAGCTGCGCCGTGTCGACCTTCGACCCGGCCGGGATCTCGTCCAGCGGGAACGAGATCAGCGAACGGGCGATACCCGTGCTGCTGGTCTTGCCCGCCGACATGTCCCACGTGCTGTTGAAGTTCGTCGTCGGCGCGTCCGAACGCACCATCACGTCCTGCGACACCGACGCCGACGGCGCGATCGTGATCGTCGGGTCGATCACCACCGGATACTGACGCTCCGGCGCCGCCAGCCACTTCGCGTCCGGCGTCACCGTCAGCCGCCACTGCCTGCCGTGCCGCGACAGCTCCTGCGCCACCTTCGCGCTGTAGGAGGTGCCGTACGGAGAGCTCTTGTCCTTCTTCGCGTCCGTCATGAACGCCGGAGGAATCACCAGCACCGGATTCGCCGGATCCTCGCCGAACAGAGCGATCGAACCATCGCCCCGCTCCCGCGGCTCCAGAGCACCCGCGTCCAAAGTGAAGGTGAAACTCACCGGCTCGGCGGGCTTCTCGGC
>NZ_JBFAOY010000077.1:0-2140 GCF_040675505.1 Streptomyces sp. NPDC049597 | reverse complement strand
ACTTCCGGTACATCTGGTAGTAGGCCTCGGCCGCGATGTTCTCCGGATCATCTGCACCCAGCAGCGCGGCGAGGCGGAGCATCGACGGGTAGTGCGCTCACCTGGAGGTCCGGCCGCCAGTGCCCATAAGGGGCGTTGAACAAGCGGGTGCCCAGGCATTCGCCGATCTCCGTAGCGATGTCCACGCTGCGCCGGAACCGCGCCGTGTGTTCGGGGTGGGACAGCACTCCACGCTCGCCGTGCTGCATGTCGCCGCCGAACAGATTCAGCGCGACGAGCTCCACACCGGCGGAACGCACCGCGGCCACGAACTCCCCGACGGTCTTCCCATCCGGAGCCGGGTCCGTGCCGGACGGCCACCAGAACTCGACGCGATCGAATCCCGCGGCTCGGGCCGCCGCAGGCCTGTGCAGAATCGGGTGCTCGGTGAACAGCAGGGACAGATTCGCGGCGAATCCGCGCGGGAGGAGCGGCGGAAGGCTCTGCCACGGCGGCGGCGCCTGCGGTGTCACCGGATCGTCTCGCCGGCCAGGAAGCCACGCAGATGCTCCACCAGGGCCTCGGGGCGCTCCTCCGCGATGAAGTGGCCGCATTCGGGGATCTCCGCGCCGCTGACGTCCTCCGCGTACGCGCGCCAGATCTCCAGTGCCGGCAGACGGGCCGGCAGCCCCACGGAACCCCACAGCGCCAGCACCGGCATGGCCAGGCGGCGGCCCGCCGCGTAGTCCGCGTCGTCCAGGGCGAGATCCTGTTCCTGGGCGCGGTAGTCGTCGAAGCCCGCGCGCAGGGCGCCCGGGCGGGAGAACGCCTCGACGTAGGCATCAACCGCTTCGGGGGCCAGCCCGTGGCGGTTGTAGGTCCACCGCTCGTAGAAGTACTCCAGATACCCGCGGACGTCATGCCCCACGAGGCGCTCCGGCAGATCGGGCTGGAGATGGAACAGCCAGTGCCAGTAGCCGGAGGCGACCGAGGCGTCCAGTCGGCGGAACATCTCCCGGGTCGGCACCACGTCAAGCAAAGCGAGCCGTTCCACCTGATCCGGGCGGTCCAGTGCCCAGCGGTGCGCCACGCGGGCGCCGCGGTCGTGGCCGACGACTGCCGCCCGCTCGAAGCCCAGTGCCTCCACGAGGTGGGCCATGTCGGCGGCCATCCGCCGCTTGTCGTAACCGGATACGGGCTTGTCGCTCAGCCCGTATCCGCGCAGGTCGGGAGCGACGACGGTGTAGTCGGCGGCGAGCTCCGCGAGGACGGGGCGCCAGCACAGAGACGTCTGCGGCCAGCCGTGGAGCAGGACGAGAAGAGGGCCGGAACCCGCTCGCACGTAATGCAGGCGGACCCCGTCCACCCGCGTCACACCAGTCGTCACTGCCAGATGTCCCATGAGGATCCTCCTCGAAAAATCCAACTAACTGCCTCAGGGGGTTAAGCTAGCGTGCACAATGGAGCTGTGACAATGGACGACGTGTGGATCTGGGACGGCGGGCGGGTCTGCCTGGACTTCGTCAACACCCTCCGGCACCGGTGGAGGACCACTCCCGAGGAGACCCTCCGAGAGCCGGACGACCTGACGCGCTGGCTTCACGAGGCCGGCCTGCTCGAACCGGACACCCCCGCCCCCCTCACAGAGGCCGTTCTCGCATCCGGACGGCGACTGCGGGAGGCGGTCGACCGGGCGGTGCTCGCCGTCGCCGACGGCGGACTGCCCGCGCCCGAGGACGTGGCGATCCTCAACCGATCGTCGGCGGCCGCCCCCAGGCCCGCCCCCCAACTCGTCGTCACAGGGGGACGCCTGGAGCGCGCGGGCACCGCCGGCCTGGCTGCCCACTGGGAAAACGCCCTCGGGCTCATCGCTCAGGACGCCATCGACCTGCTTCTCTCCACCGAGATCCGACGGATACGCGTCTGCGGCTCCGACCGCTGCGGGCTGCGCTTCGTCGACCGCTCACCCGCCCACAACCGGCGCTGGTGCTCCATGTCCCGCTGCGGCAACCGCACCAAGGTCCGCCTCCACCAGGCGCGAGCGAGACAGCGGGATGACGTCCCTAACTGATCGTTTCAGAATGAGGTTCGGAGGCGTCTCAAGCAGATGATGCTGCAGGCGAGTTGAAGCAGGCTGAGGTGGAGATCGGCGCGTATCTCG
>NZ_JBFAOY010000076.1:0-2149 GCF_040675505.1 Streptomyces sp. NPDC049597 | reverse complement strand
GGTGTCGGCGTACACGTGAACGTGCATGGCCGCGTACGGATGAACGTGCAGGGTTCCTGAGGTGCTGAGGTTCGGGATTCGGCACTCTGCTGCCTGTTGGTCGAGGTCGCAGAGATGGGGTGGCCGTGGTCCTGGATCCGCAGCGCTGGCTGGAACTACGGCGGTTTCGTGGCCTGGTCGAGTCCGGAGCCATGAGCCTGACCGAGGTCGCCAAGGAGACCGGCCTGAACTGGCGGACGGTCAGCAAGTATCTGTCAGCCGAGGGACCCGCCTCGCCTCCGCGCCGGTCGCCGAACGGCCGGTCCCGGGCCAGGGTGATCGACGAGTTCGCGCCGTTGGTCGACTCGATGCTGCGGGCGGAGATCCTGATGAAGGCCGCCGTGATCCACGAACGGCTCGCCCAGGAGTACGGGTTCACCGGCAACTACCAGCGGACCAAGCTCTACGTCCAGGAAGCCCGGCCCCGGATCGCCGAGGAACTCGGCATCACTCCGAAAGAGCTGGCGGGCATGCACCGCCGCTTCGAGGTCATCCCCGGCGCCCAGGCCCAGGTGGACTGGGGCGACGAGGGCAAGATCCTCGCCCACATGGGCATCCCGAAGGTCTACTCCTTCCACATGACGCTGTCGTACTCACGCGACCCATTCTGCTGCTTCACCACCAGCCAGGACCTGCAGACCTTCTTCGACTGCCACCGCCGCGCGTTTGCCCACTTCGGCGGCGTCCCGATGACGATCGTCTACGACCGCACCAAGACCGTCGTCCGACGCCACGTCGCCCCGGGCGAGGCGGTTCCGCTGCATCCGGAAGCGGTCGGCTTCGCTGGCCACTACGACTTCGACATCGGCGTCCTGGCTGCCTACCGGCCCACCGGGAAAGGACGCGTCGAGCGCCAGGTCCTCATCGTCCGTGACCATGTCCTGTCCGGCCGGGCCTTCTCTTCCATCGAGGAGATGGACGCCGCCTTCGCCGCCTGGGTGCCGCAACGGCGGTCCCAGATCCACAAGACGCACCGGGAGGTCATCGGCGAACGGGCGGCCCGCGACCACGCGGCCCTCAAGCCACTGCCGCCGACCCCGTATCTGGTGGCCGAACGGCATCTGCGGCCAGTCGGCAAGGACTGCCTGGTTGCCTTCGGCGGCAATCTCTACTCGGTGCCCGCCCGCAGGGTCCGCCCCCGCCAGATGGTGGAGATCCGGGCCACGAAGTCACAGGTCATGCTGCACTCGACCGCCGCGGACGCCAGTGGCGAGACGCTGCTGGCCACACACCCTCGGGCGATCGGCCGCGGCGTCCGGGTCGTCGAGGAGACCCACTGGGACGGCCTGCCCACCGGAAAGGGCCGCCGCACCACCACCGGCGACGTCCCCCAGCCCCGGCGCGAACGTCCTCTGGACGAGGTGGCCGGACCGCTGCAGGCCCTGCTGAACCGGAGCGCCGCCACCCGCATCGAGGTCGGCCGCCGCCCGCTGTCGGTCTATGACGAGCTGACCGGCACCCGCCCCTTCACCACCCGTCCGAGCACGAGGGAAACGTCTTGAGCGAGCTGGTCTCCACCCGCATCCGCAACACGGCCGGCAAGCTCGGCCTGCCCCACCTGACCGAGACTATCAACGAGTACATCCGGCGGGCTGACGAAGGAAAGATGGGCTACCTCGACTTCCTCGATCTTGTGCTGTCGGAGGAACTCGCCGTCCGTGACGACCGCAGGTTCCGCCAGGGCCTGCGGCTGTCCCGGCTGCCGCACCACAAGACGCTGGACGAATACGACTTCTCCTTCCAGCCCGACCTCGACCCGCGCAAGGTCAAGGACCTCGCCACCCTCTCGTTCGTCGAGGCCAAGGCCAATGCCGCCCTGCTCGGGCCGCCCGGGGTCGGCAAGACACACATCGCTGTCGCCCTCGCGGTCGCGGCATGCCGGGCCGGCTACTCGATCTACTTCACCAGCCTCGACGACATGGTCCGCAACCTCAAAGCCGCCGAGGCCGCCGGGCGTCTGACGAACAAGCTCGGCACCTACCTGCGGCCCAGCGTCCTCGTGGTCGATGAGGTCGGCTACCAGCCCCTCGAACGAGCTGAGGCAAACCTGGTCTTCCAGGTGATCTCGAAGCGCTACGAGAAGGGCTCGATCATCCTGACCTCGAACAAG
>NZ_JBFAOY010000075.1:0-2489 GCF_040675505.1 Streptomyces sp. NPDC049597 | reverse complement strand
CACAGCCATGGCTGACGGCCGTCCGGTCGCTGTTACCGGCAGCGCGGACGAGACGGTGCGGGTGTGGGATCTGACCACCGGCAGGCAAATCGGCGTACCTCTGACCGGCCACACCGGTTCCGTGGGCGCGGTGGCCACAGCCATGGCTGACGGCCGTCCGGTCGCTGTTACCGGCAGCGCGGACGAGACGGTGCGGGTGTGGGATCTGACCACCGGCAGGCAAATCGGCGAACCTCTGACCGGCCACACCGACGTGGTGTTCGCCGTGGCGACGGCCACCGTGAACGACCGTCCGGTCGCTGTCACCGCCTGCCTGGATGGCGGGGTGCGAGTGTGGGACATCACCGCGGGATCCATGACGCCCGCCCCTCAGACACGCCACGACGGTGAGCTGACGGCGGCGGCAACGACGATCGTGGATGGTCGCCAAGTGGCTGTCACCGGCAGCTCGGACGGCGCGGTGCGAGTGTGGGACCTGGCCACTGGCACGCAGATCGTTGAGCTGACCGGCCACACCGGCCCTGTGACCGCAGTGGCCACATGGGATGGCCTCCCCCTCGTTGTTACCGGAAGTTGGGATGGCACGGTGAGGGCGTGGGACATGAATACCGGCTCCCCGGCTGGTGAACCCACAGCCCTCCCGGACGGCTGCATTCTTGCAATAGCGGTGACGTCCGTGGAGGGCACGCCGACCCTGGTCACCGGGGCCGAGAACGGCATTGTGCAGATAATGAAGCCGGGTGGTGGGCCGCCCCTGTCCGGACACACCAACCAAGTGTGGGCAGTGGCGACTGCTGTGGTGCATGGCCGCCCGATCGCCGTTACCGGCAGCCATGATGCCACCGTACGTGTGTGGGATCTGGCCACGGCTTGCCCGATGGGCGAGCTGGCTGGCAACACTGGTCCGGTATCAGCGGTGGCAACAGCAGTGGTCGATGGCCACCCGGTCGTGGTAGCCGGCGACGCCAACGGGACGGTGCACGTATGGGACCTGAACACCGGTGATCAGATCGGTGAGCTGACCGGCCACGAGAGCAATGTCTTGGATGTGACGACCGGGGAACTGAACGGGCGCACGGTCGCCGTGACTGGCAGCTTGGACTATACGGTTCGGGTTTGGGATCTGACCTCTGGTCAGCAGATAGGGCCGGAATTGTGGTTCCCGTCGGTCGTGAGCGCAGTGGCACTGACATCGAATGGACAGCTGGTGGTGGGCTTTGGCTGGGACGTCGCGGTGCTGGCCCACCGCTGACCGGGGCTGGCGCGGTATGCACTGGGTTGTCTGCCATGCGGAGGCCGGTGCCCGGGGGCGGGAGAACGCCTCGACATAGGCGTCGACCCGCGTCGGGTGTCAGAGGGTCGTGGAAAACTGTTGCGAGTCAGGAGCCGACATGGCGCGTGATTACCGAGTGAAGATACGCGGCGAGGACCGCGACTTCCGGTTCAGCGTGAGCGAGGAATCGGGATACGGAACAATGCTCTTCGGGCTCTTCGCCTTCGCGTTCCCAGCGGCGGCTCTCATGCTTCCCGGGCTCGTGTGGGCGGTTCCCATCAAGAAGTCCGCCGATATGGCCGACACGCTGGCGGATACAGCCAGGATCACGGGCTTGTCCTACGGCGCCGCTCTGGTGCTGGACCTGATTGCCGCACGCGGCGGCGGCTTCGTGTGGTGGAGCAAGCTGGCACGGCCAGCGGTACTGACAGGGCTCAGCTTTCTCGTGGGTCTCCTGGTGTACCGGTTCGTGGGTCCGCACTTCCTCGGGTCGGACGAGTCGAACTGGCTGGATGCGCACATGATCGCGGTCTACCTGCTGACAGCGTTCTGGTATCTCGGGGTGCGTGTTGTTGCTGAAGACGCCTGAACATCGTCGAATCGGCGGCGATGACGGTGCACAGGCCGACGGCTCCGTCGCCGGCCGCCGGGGTGGGCGCTCCTTTGCGGACGATCAGCCGCATCCTCTTCGGCCACCCCCTCAGGCGATCGCTGCCGATCCCGGCCACTGAGGTGCCGTTGCGGACTTCGCCGCCAGGCTCGACGGCCGGGCCAGGCCGATGCCGGGACCTGGAGTACAGCCTGGTGGACGGCGTCGGCAATAGATGCCGACCGAGTACGACAGCCATAGGACCCGCGCCGCGACCCAGTTGACGAACTCGTGGGTGCCGCCTACGGAATCGGTGCGGACCAGTGTGCGGCGACGCCCCCGCCGGAACCTCGGGCAACTGGGCCGCGGGGACAGCCAGGCGGCGGTGATGTCGGCGGACTGCCCGCGTTCCCCTGCGGTGCTGCACCGGGAAGGACGGCAGCGCCGTGGTCTTCCACCTCTACCCGTCGCCCTCGTCACGCTCCGCATGCTCATCCGACGTCTCAAGTGATCCATCTGACGGTCCGTCCTAACTGATCGTTTCAGAATGAAGTTCGTTGTGGGGCTTGGCAGTTGCGTGTTGAGTCGGCAGGATCTGTGGGGTGTCTGCTGATCTTGTGCCTGATG
>NZ_JBFAOY010000074.1:0-2800 GCF_040675505.1 Streptomyces sp. NPDC049597 | reverse complement strand
CAACGACCCGGGCATGGGCGTCATCCGCCACGTCGACGCCGGCTACGACATCGCCGACACCGTCGCCGCCGACAAGGGCGTCCGCATCCCCATGCGCGAAGGTGACCAGGCGTGACCACGTCGTTCCACGAGATGTGGCGGGAGCTCGCGCCCATCGGGCGTGACGCGGACTCCGGTGGATACCGCCGGTACGCGTGGACCGAGGCCGACCGGGAGTGCCGGGACTGGTTCCGGGAGCAGGCCGAGGCGCGCGGACTCGCCTACGAGACCGACCGCAACGGCAATCAGTGGGCCTGGCTCGGCGACCCCCTCGCGGGTGACGCCGTCGTCACCGGCTCGCACCTCGACTCCGTCCCCGACGGCGGAGCCTTCGACGGGCCGCTCGGTGTCGTGTCCTCCTTCGCCGCGCTCGACGAACTCCGCCGCAGGGGCGTGGAGTTCACCCGGCCGATCGCCGTGACCAATTTCGGTGACGAGGAGGGCGCCCGGTTCGGGCTCGCCTGTGTCGGCTCCCGGCTCGCCGCCGGGCAGCTGACGAAGCAGGCCGCGTACGAGCTGCGCGACGGCGACGGGATCAGCCTGCCCCGGGCCATGGAGGCCGCCGGGTACGACCCGGCCGCCATCGGGCCCGACCCCGAACGGCTGGCCCGCGTCGGCGCGTTCGTCGAGCTGCACGTCGAGCAGGGCCGTGCCCTCGCTGCGATGGACAGCGGCTCCCCCGCGGGCACGGGCCACGCGGTCGGCATCGCCTCCGCGATCTGGCCGCACGGCCGCTGGCGCTTCGACTTCCGCGGCGAGGCCAACCACGCCGGCACCACACGCCTCGTCGACCGGCGCGACCCGATGCTGACGTACGCGGAGACCGTGCTCGCCGCCCGCCGCGAGGCGGAACTCGCGGGCGCCGTCGCCACGTTCGGCAAGATCTCCGTCGAACCGAACGGCGTCAACGCGATCCCCTCCCTCGTCCGCGGCTGGCTCGACTCGCGCGCCCCCGACCAGGCGGCGCTCGACACCGTCGTCACGGCGATCGAGCACGCCGCGAAGGAGCGCGCGGACCGCGACGGAGTGGACCTGGCCGTCGTACGGGAGTCGTTCACCCCGGTGATCGAGTTCGAGCACGCCCTGCGCGACGAGCTCGACAAGATCCTCGGCGGTGCCGTGCCGGTCCTCGGCACGGGTGCCGGGCACGACGCGGGAATCCTGTCCGCGTCCGTCCCGACCGCCATGCTGTTCGTACGCAACCCCACAGGGGTCTCGCACTCCCCGGCGGAGTTCGCGGCCGAGGACGACTGCGTGGCCGGGGTGATCGCACTCGCCGACGTACTGGAGGGCCTGGCGTGCAGGTGACCTACTGGCTGGAACACGCCTGGCTCGGCGCCCACGTCGAGCCGGGTGTGGCACTGGACGTGCGCGACGGCGGCATCGCGGCCGTCCGCACGGGCACACACGCCCCGCCGCCGGGAGCGGTGGTCCTGCGCGGGCTCACCGTCCCCGGCCTGGCGAACGCCCACTCGCACGCCTTCCACCGCGCCCTGCGCGGCACCGTCCAGGTCGGCAGCGGCACGTTCTGGACCTGGCGCGAGGTCATGTACCAGGTCGCGTCCCGGCTGGACCCCCAGACGTACTTCACGCTGGCCCGCGCGGTGTACGCGGAGATGGCGCTCGCCGGGATCACGGCCGTCGGAGAGTTCCACTACGTCCACCACGCGCCCGGCGGTACTCCCTACGCCGACCGGAACGCCATGGGCGAGGCCCTGATCGCGGCCGCGGCGGAGGCGGGCATCCGCATCACGCTGCTCGACACGGCGTATCTGTCCTCGGCCATCAGGAACAAGCACAGCGGCGAGCCGCCGAACCGGCACCAGCTGCGCTTCTCCGACGGCACGGCGGACGCCTGGGCCGAGCGGGCGGACGCCCTGAAGGACGGCGAGCACGTACGCATCGGAGCGGCGATCCACTCCGTACGGGCCGTCCCCGCGCACCAGTTGTCGACGGTCGCCTCCTGGGCGTCCGCACGCAACGCGCCCCTCCACGTCCACCTCTCCGAGCAGACCGCGGAGAACGACGCCTGCCTCGCGGCGCACGGCGTGACGCCGGCCCGGCTGCTCGCCGACCACGGCGTGCTGGGCCCCCGCACCACCGGGGTGCACAACACCCACCTGACGGACGAGGACATCGCGCTGCTGGGCGGCACGGCGACGGGCACCTGCATGTGCCCCACGACGGAGCGCGACCTCGCCGACGGCATCGGACCCGCCCCCGCGCTCCAGGCCGCCGGTTCGCCGCTGTCCCTCGGCAGCGACAGCCACGCGGTGATCGACCTGTTCGAGGAAGCGCGGGCGATGGAGCTGAACGAACGCCTCCGCTCACGGACGCGCGGCCACTGGACGGCGGCGGCGCTGCTGCGCGCCGCGACGGCGGACGGCCACGCGGCACTGGGCTGGCCCGACGCGGGCCGCCTGGAGCAGGGCGCGCTCGCGGACTTCACGACCATCGCGCTGGACTCGGTGCGGACGGCCGGACCCGTGCCGGAGCTGGGCGCGGAGACGGCGGTCTTCGCGGCGGGCGCGGCGGACGTACGGGACGTCGTGGTGGGGGGCCGCCGCGTCGTGCGCGACGGGTCGCACGTGCTGGTCCCGGACGTGGGGTCGGCGCTGACGGAGGCGGTGGCCGCGCTGCGGACGTGACGCTGCTTGTTTCCCCCACCCGCCCTACACACTGCGCCCCGAGGCCACCTGCGTCACCTGCCCCCGCACCTGCGATGCCGACCGCGTGGAACGCCTGCTGCGTGGCGAGTGAC
>NZ_JBFAOY010000073.1:0-3629 GCF_040675505.1 Streptomyces sp. NPDC049597 | reverse complement strand
CCGCCGATCCAGCAGCGGTAGGCCTGCGGCGAGGCGAAGATGCGGTCCAGGTTCACCACGGGAATGCCCGCCCTCATGGCCTGCAGACCGACCTGTGTCAGCGCCTTGCCGTCCGCCGGCAGGATCACCAGGACGTCGACCTTCTTGTTGATGAGGGTCTGCACCTGGCCGATCTGCGCGGCCGTGTCGTTGGACCCCTCGGTGATCTCCAGCGTGACGTCGGAGTACTTCTCCGCACGCGACCTCGCGTTGACGTTGATGGCGTTCAGCCAGCCGTGGTCGGCCTGCGGCCCCGCGAAGCCGATCGTGACAGGCTTGCCCGGCTCGTCGTCGGCGACCGGAGCGTTGTTCGCGGCCTGCTCCTGCTTCGCGGGCTCGTTGCTGGTACAGGCCGTCAGCAGCGCTCCCGCGGAAACGGCTGCGGTGCCGAACAGCAGACCTCTGCGGCTGGGGGATGAAGGTCGGGACATGGCGGATGAACCCTTCGACTGGGCGGTGCGGGTGGAGGGAGGGAGCGGGGCCCGGGCGGTGAATGCCGGGGGCCCGCGCAAGGGGAGTCGGGGTGCCGGACGGCGGATGTCAGGCCCCGCCGGCCGGCAGGTACCGCTCGGCGTCAGGCGTCGCCGCCGCGCAGGGCGCGACGCTGGACGAGGACGGCGGCGACGATGATCGCGCCCTTGGCGATCTGCTGGACGGCGGTCTCCAGGTTGTTCAGCGCGAAGATGTTGGTGATCGTCGTGAAGATCAGGACGCCGAGGACGGAGCCGACGATGGTGCCGCGGCCGCCGCTGAGCAGGGTGCCGCCGATGATCGCGGCCGCGATGGCGTCGAGTTCGTAGAGGTTGCCGTTGGTGTTCTGGCCGGACCCCGCGAGCACGATCAACATGAACGCGGCGATGCCGCAGCACAGCCCGGACAGCAGGTACAGGTACAGCCGCTGGCGCCGCACATCGATGCCGGCCAGGCGGGCGGCCTCCGCGTTGCCGCCGACGGCGACGGTACGGCGGCCGAAGGTCGTGCGGTTGAGCAGCAGCCAGCCGATGACGGTCACGGCCGCGAAGACCAGCACCAGAGGCGGTACGCCGAGGATGTAGGCGTCCTTGACCCCGAGATCGAGCACCTCGCTCACGGTGACGATCTGGGTCCTGCCGTCCGTGATCTGCAGGGCCAGTCCACGGGCCGAGGCGAGCATCGCCAGCGTCGCGATGAACGGCACCATCCCGCCGTACGCGATGAGCACGCCGTTCACGAGACCGCAGCCCACACCCACGATCACAGCGGTGAAGAGGATGCCCGCGAAGCCGAACTCCTGGGTCGCCACGGTCGTCGCCCACACCGAGGCGAGCGCGACGATCGCACCGACCGACAGGTCGATGCCGCCGCTCGTGATGACGAACGTCATGCCGACGGTGACGACACCGATGACGGACGCCTGGGTCAGCACCAGCTGCAGATTGCTCGCGGCCAGGAACTCGTCCGGCTGGGTGATCCCACCGATCGCGACGAGCACGGCGAGGACGCCGAGCAACGACAGATTGCGCACGTCCCACCGCAGACCGAGCGGTCGGCGCGCCCCCCTTTTGTCCGTTTGGGACAGGGCGGCGGACATCGGCGCGTCCTTCTGCGCCGCAGAGGCCGGCTGCGTCATGACGTCGGGTTCCCTTCCATCACAAGATCGAGTACACGGTGCTCGTCGAGCTCCCGGGCGTCGGCCGTGTGCACGACGCTGCCTTCGCGCAGCACCAGCACACGGTCGGCCAGGCCCAGGACCTCGGGCACTTCGCTGGATACGAGAAGCACGGCGAGCCCTTCGTCGGCCAGCCGGCGAATCACTGCGTAGAGCTCCGCCCGGGCGCCGATGTCGACACCCCGGGTCGGCTCGTCCAGCAGCAGCACCTTGCAGCCGCGCAACAGCCAGCGCGCGAGCACCGCCTTCTGCTGGTTGCCGCCGGACAGCGTCCTGATCGCGGCATCCGGGTTGTCGGGCCGCAGGGACAGCTCACGAACCGCCTGGTGCGCCGCGGCGCGCTCGGCACGCCGGTCGAGCCAGCCGGCGCAGGAGAAGCGGGAGAGGGTGGAGACCGAGACATTGCTGCTGACGGATTCCAGCATCAGCAGGCCCTGCGCCTTGCGTTCCTCGGGCGCGAGGCCGATCCCGGCGCGGACGGCGGCGCGGACACTGCCGGGCCGCAGCGGGACGCCGTCGACGAGGACGCGGCCCGCGTCGGCCTTGCGCGCCCCGTAGACCGTCTCCAGGATCTCGCTGCGTCCCGAGCCCACGAGCCCGGCGAGACCGACGATCTCCCCCGGACGCAGTTCCAGGTCGACGGGTGCGAACTCGCCGTGCCTGGCCAGCCCTTCGACCTTCAGCACCGGCTCCTTGGCGGCGGCGACAGTGGCGTCCGGGCGCTCGGGGAAGACGTACTCGACGTTGCGCCCGGTCATCAGGGCGACCACGTCACGGGTGGGAGTGGAGTCCGCGGGCAGACCACCGGCAACCGCCCGGCCGTCCTTCAGAACCGTGACCCGGTCTCCGATGCGGCGGATCTCCTCCAGCCGGTGGGAGATGTAGACGACGGCGACACCGTCGGCGGTGAGATCGGCGACGATGCGGAAGAGGTTGTCGACCTCGTCGGGGTCGAGCGCGGCCGACGGCTCGTCCATCACGATCAGCCGCACCTCGTGGGACAGCGCGCGGGCCATCGACACGATCTGCTGCTGAGCGGCGGACAGGTCGCCGACGAGCCGTGCAGGATCGATCTCCGAGTGTCCGAGACGTTTCAGCAACTCGGCGGTCGCCGTACGGGCGGCGGAGCCGCGCACGACGAATCCGGCGGACGTCGGCTCGTTGCCCAGAAAGACGTTCTCCGCGACGGACAGCCCTTCGACCAGGTCCAACTCCTGGTAGATGGTGGCGATGCCGAGGCGCATGGCGGCGATGGGCGACTTGAGGGAGACGGGTTCGCCGCGCCAGGTGATCTCGCCGTCGTCGGGCTGATGCGCCCCGGCGAGGACCTTGATCAGGGTCGACTTGCCGGCGCCGTTCTGGCCGAGGAGACAGTGGACTTCCCCGGCCTGGACCTCCAGGTCCACACCGTCCAGTGCGCGGACTCCGGGGAACGACTTGGTGATGCCGGACATGGTGAGCAGGGGTGGTTGTGGTGCCATGAAGATCCCCTCGGCGGGTGCGGGGCCGTGAGCGGGCAGGGGCTGGGACAGATGCTTCAGGCCCGTGAGCGGGCAGGCTGGACACGGCGGTTCGGGTGGATGGGCGGCTCTGGGGCGCCCCTGGCGTGGTGTGTGCCGGGGGCGTACGGGTCGAGCAGGGCATGGCCTGACAGCCACGCGACCAGTGCGGTGGTTCGTGGTGTTGGTACGGGCGGTGCGTGTGGTGTGTGGTGTGGGGAAACTCGTGGTCCGTGGCCGGGCAGGGATCAGGCCGGTGAGAAGACGTGGTCGCTGATGAGCCGGGCCGCGCCGATCACTCCGGCGGCGGGACCCAACTCGCCTTGGACGATGGGGAGGTTGCCGGTCGCCAGTGGCAGGGACTGCCGGTAGACCTGGGTGCGCACACTGGCCAGCAGGGTGTGTCCGAGACCGGTCACGCCGCCTCCGATCACCACGAGGCC
>NZ_JBFAOY010000072.1:0-4570 GCF_040675505.1 Streptomyces sp. NPDC049597 | reverse complement strand
CGCCTCGTCCCGGAACTCCTGGGAACCAAGGGTGCGGGCGTCGTACGCGGAGGTCTGCGCGCCGGGCTGAACGGTGCCAAACACCTGCCCGACGGGAACAAGCCGGACGGCAGCCGCGGGGACCACGAGAAGAATCCGGACAACAACAGCAACCAGTGCACCAAGAACACGTGCGACGGCGATCCGGTGGACATGGCGTCAGGCCGGATGCTGCTGCCGCAGACGGACATCGCGCTGCCGGCCTCGCTGCCTCTCGTGTTCCAGCGCACCTTCGACTCGTCGCGCCGTTCCGGGCGCTGGTTCGGTCCCACCTGGTCGAGCACGGTGGACCAGCGACTGGAGATCGACTCGGAAGGCGTCGTCTTCAGCTGCGACGAAGGCAGCCTCCTCGCCTATCCCCATCCCGCTCCTGGGGTCCCCGTCATGCCCACCCATGGTCGGCCATGGCCACTGGACCGCGTTCAGGACGGCTACACCATCACTGATCCGGACGCAGGACAGGTCTTGCACTTCGTCGATCACAACGACGAGGTGGCCCTTCTGGCCCAGATCGACGATCGCAACGGTCGTTGGATTGCCTTCGAGTACGACGACACCGGCGCTCCCACCTCGATCGTCCACCATGGCGGCTACCACCTGAAGCTCACCACCAGCGAAGGACGGGTGACGGCCCTCCACCTTGCGGGAGCGGCACCGGACGGATCCGACCAGGAGATCCTGCGCTACGGCTACACCGACGGCCACCTCACCGAGGTCGTCAACTATTCCGGCCGTCCCCTGCGTTTCGGCTGCGACGAACACGGCCGTATCACCTCGTGGACCGACACCAACGGCAGCCGCTTCGACTATGTCTACGACGACCGGGACCGCTGCACCTACCAGTCAGGCACCAACGGCCATCTTGAATCGCGCTTCTCGTGGGGCGAAGCCGATCCCGACAGCGGACTGCGCCGTACAGCCATCACTGATGCACTGGGCAACACGAGCCAGTACTTCATCGACGAGCGCTCCCTCGTGGTCGCCGAGGTCGACGCCATGGGAGCAACGACCCGTTTCGCATACGACCGCTTCAAGCGACTGCTCTCCACCACGGACGCACTCGGCAATGTGACGCGCTCCGTCTACGACGATTCGGGTCGGCTGACCGAGGTGATCCGTCCGGACGGTCGGCAGTTGAGCGCCGAGTACAACGCCCTGAGCCTCCCCGTACGCGTGAGAAACGCCGACGGCACCACGATCCGGCAGGAATTCGACGAGCGGGGCAACCTCACGTCGTACACGGATGCCGCGGGCGCGAAGACCCTGTTCACCTATGACGCGTCAGGGCATCTCACCTCGTTGACCGACCACCTCGGGAACACCACGGTCGTGCGCTGCAACTCGGCCGGCCTGATCGTGGAAGTCGTCGATCCTCTCGGTGCCGTCACCCGTTATGAGCGGGACGGTTTCGGGCGACCGGTCAGGATGACCGACCCGGTCGGCGGGGTGACACGTCTGGAATGGAGTGGAGGAAGCCAGGTCGCGCGCTGCATCGAGCCGGACGGCAGTGAGCAGACGTGGACGTACGACGGAGAGGGCAACTGCCTGTCCCACGTGGACGCTGTCGGTGGAACGACGTACTTCGAGTACACCGACTTCGACCTGCTCACGGCGCGGACGGACCCGGACGGAGCCCGCCACGAGTTCCAGCACAATGCCAGGTTGCAGTTGACACAGGTCACGAACCCCCTGGGGCTGACCTGGGAATACGAGTACGACGCCGCGGGCAGGGTGACGGCCGAGACCGACTTCGACAACCGCCGGCTCTGCTACGCCTACGACAGCGCTGGACGACTCATCGAGCGGGTCAACGGTCTCGGGCAGGCCATCCGGTACGAGCGCGACGTCATGGGCAGGGTCATCAGCAAGGACAGCGCCGGTGCCGTCACCACCTACGAGTACGACATCTTCGACGAACTGGCGATGGCGACCAATGCCGACGCCACACTGGTCAGGCTGCGCGACCGGTACGGCCGTCTGAAGTCGGAGACGGTCAACGGCCGCAAGCTCTCCTACGACTACGACGTCATGGGCCACCTCGTCAGCCGGACGACTCCGTCGGGAGCGACCAGCGCCTGGAGTTACGACGCGGCAGGCGGCGTACGGGAGTTGAACGCTGCCGGCCGTCGCATCACGTTTCATCGTGACGCCGCAGGCCGCGAGAGCAGCCGTCAGGTCGGTGACTCGGTCACCTTCACGAATGCCTTCGACGCCATGGGACGCCTCACTGATCAGCGGGTCACGGGGCGAGGACGCCGGCTTCAGCGGAAGTCGTACACGTATCGCGCGGACGGCCATCTCGTCGCCATGCAGGACCTTATTTCCGGTACCCGCCGCTTCGATGTCGATGCGATGGGCCGCGTCACCGCTGTTCAGGCCGAGGGCTGGTCGGAACGGTACGCATACGACGCGGCGGGCAACCAGACAGCCGCCTCGTGGCCGGCTGCTCATCCCAGCCAGGAGGCGATAGGAGAGCGCGCCTACACGGGGAACCGGATCTCTCGGGCGGGTAAGGTCCGTTACGAGCACGATGCCCAGGGCCGGACGGTGCTTCGGCAGAAGACGCGGCTGTCACGAAAGCCGGACACCTGGTCGTATGTCTGGGACGCAGAAGACCGGCTGACATCCATCACGACCCCGGACGGCGCGGTTTGGCGCTACACGTACGACCCCCTGGGGCGGCGCATGGCCAAGGAACGCCTCGCGGACGACGGCCGTGAAGTTCTGGAGGAGGTCATCTTCACCTGGGACGGCTCGACCGTGTGCGAGCAGACCAGCCGAGGGCCGGGGCTGCCCGGAAAAGTCGCCCTCACCTGGGATCACGACGGCGTACGGCCACTCTCGCAGTGGGAACGAGTGCTGGATCCCGATGCGTCCCGGGATGCCGTGGCCGAACGCTTCTATGCGATCGTCACGGATCTTGTGGGTGCACCGACGGAGCTTGTCGACGAGTCGGGCGCGCTGGCATGGCGCACCCGGAGCACACTGTGGGGTACCACCACGTGGGTCGCCAAGAGCACGGCGTACACCCCGCTGCGCTTTCCCGGCCAGTACTTCGACATGGAATCCGGACTGCACTACAACTTCCACCGTCAATACGATCCGGAAACGGCTCGATATCTCAGCCCCGACCCCTTGGGCCTCGACCCGGCACCGAACCCGACGGCGTACGTGGCCAATCCGCATACGTGGTCGGATCCGCTCGGCCTCAAGCCCTGCAAGCCACGTGTTTCCCCTGTGTCGTCCGACTGGGCCACCAAGGGTGCCCACATGCACGTTCCGCAGAAGAAGGGGGCGGATCACGAGGTACGCATCTACGTGGACGAGAACGGAAACATTGCCGGTGCGCCCATCAGGCTCAAGGCAACCGGGTGGGCCTCGGACAAGAGTGTTGATGCGGCTGTGGACGCGGTGAACAACGATCCCAAGTTGCGAGCCGACCTGTTGGAGAAGGCCAAGTCGGCCAAGGAGCACATGGACGACCACAACTGGGGCAATACGCGGAACCGCTCGACAGAGATGCAAGCGCTGATCGACAAACTGGAGAACTGGCCGTGACGGCAGCTGAAGTCCTTGCTTCATTCATTACCACGGGGAAGTTCCTGGGCTTGGGGGTCGGATCCACAGTCGCCGACGTGGACAGGGCGATTGACGTCGACTTCATCGACGATGTCGACGATTCAGGCAAGTCGATGCGTCGGGACTACGGATTCGTCGAGCTGTCGTTCAACCGCGTCGGGGAGTGGGTGGTGGTGGGCGCCGCGATTCAGCTGCACCGGCTGGCCGCCGATCACGGCATGGCTGAGGAGTGGGCGGGGAGCACGGGCGTGGAGTTCCCGCGTTACCTCGCCTGGGACGATTTGCGTGGCGAGCTGCGCCGGGTCGCACCGACTCTCCAGCTGATCACCCGGGAGGAGGGCGGGTTCGTCGAGTACCGAGCTCCGGCGTCGAACGTCTCCGTGCTGGTCGTGGACGAGCCCGAAGACGAACGCGGATATCGGGTCGGGCACCAGGATGTGTGGAGCGTGAGTGTCTGGGGGGCGCTCCAGGGGAATTGAGCCGCGACTGGGTGGTGTCTCCAGTGGTGCTGTGTGTGCCGAGGCCGATCTCGGCACACACAGCACCACGAGCTGAAGTCCCTGCCGCCCACGTTCGGACTCGAGGAATTGGGGCCCTGAACGACGGCTTCTGAGTCGGAGGACGAGGTCAAGCAGATGAGCTGGGACACGATTCGTGACCAGCACGCGTGGGACAACGCGGACTGGAGCGCGGAGTCGATGCGTGAGGCGCACGGCGAGGTCAAGCAGACGTGGAAGAACACCACGTATGACGTGATGGACGCGCAGATGGACTCGATGGAGCGTTCGGGGCTGATCGACCCGAAGATCCGGGACGCGATGGACGAGCAGCTGAAGCAAGACCTCGACCCTGATCAGGCCACGATCGATCAGGCTGAGCAGCCGCGGTGGGGGGAGCAGCGCTGATGGTGGACTGGCGGGGGTGGGGCGACAAGCTTGTCGACGGTGCCGAC
>NZ_JBFAOY010000071.1:0-5038 GCF_040675505.1 Streptomyces sp. NPDC049597 | reverse complement strand
GAAGAGGTCCGCGAGGCCCTCCAGATCGGACCCGACACCCCGATCATCACCACCGACGCCCGCCACCGCGCGGACGCCAAGAGCGCCCTCATCACCCTCGTCGAACACGCCCTCATGGCGCGCCTCAAGTAGACGACGTCATACGGCAGTTGTCGTAGTTGTCGGGTCGCGGGCTGTGTCTTTTGACACGGCCCGCCCCGCTGTTCATAACATTTCGACAGAGAATTACGGCACAGCTGCCACCCCTTGCACACGTTCGGTGTCGCTGTGCTCACATGAGCCTCGCCTTTTGGCAAGACTCGCTCTTTATGCCCGTTTTATCTGAGGGTTGGACCACTCGGAATCTCATATTCCAGGTGTTTGGAATGGGACGGCTCGGCGTGCTGGAATTCGGCGAACTGCCGAGTAGTACGGCTATGAACGAACCACGGCACAGCGTAGGTGCCGACGCCGAGAGGTTGTTGGTCGAGTGAGGCGAAGCAAGACGAGCTCCGCAGAGCAGCAGGCGCGGGGCAACTTCACGCCGCCGCCGCGCACAGCGGTGACGCCTGCGGACATGTCGAGTGGTTCGAGCGCGTCCCCGGCAGCCGGCAGCTCCAGCAAGCTGTCCCCGCGCAACTGGCGGGTGCCCACCCGCCTGAACGCGATCCTCCTCATACCCGTCCTCGTCGGACTGGTCATGGGCGGCTTCCAGGTGAAGCAGTCCATAGACACCTGGAGCGAGGCCGAGGACGCCGAGAAGACGGCGCTGATCGTGCGGGCCGCCTCCGAGTACGGCCAGGCCCTGCTCAACGAGCGCGACCTCACCGCCTCCACGCTGCTGCTGGCCACCAGCGAGGCCGACCGCAAGAGCCCCGCCGTCACCGAGGCGTACGAGACCACCGACGCCGCCGCTGCCAAGTTCCGCGAAGCCGTCAAGGACATGCCCGACGGGCAGGGTCTGGAGCGCCGTCTCGAGCTCTTCGACAAGGAGGAGCCGAACCTCTCCAAGCTGCGCCAGGCCGCCTACTCCAAGGCGCTCGACCCGGTGCAGACCGAAGAGGGCTACGTCAAGGTCCAGCACGTGCTCATGGAGTTCTCCAACGAGCTCGGCCTCGGCACCGGCAACGTCACCAGCTACGGCCGTACCGTCTACGCGGTCCAGCTCGCCAAGGCCGCCGCGTCGCTGCAGCGCTCGATCGGCATGCACCTGCTGATCCGGCCCAGCCAGGACGAGACCGTCTTCGCCCGGCAGACGGTCGCGTTCAACTCGTACAACTACCTCGAGCAGATCGCCATCGGCGAGTACGTCTCCGGCGGCACGGAGGCCGACACCGCCAAGCTCAAGCAGATCATGACGGGCAAGGCGGCGGACGGCGCGAAGCGGCTGCAGGCCGCGGGCCTCAACCCGCCGAAGGGGCCCGACGGCTCGGTCTTCACCGGCATGGCCGGTGCGATCGGCTCGGGCCTGAACCCGAAGCAGCTCAAGGCCAAGGACGTCACGCCCGAGACCTGGATGGGCGCGGCCACCGCCAAGTTCGACGGCTACACGGAGATCGAGAAGGACCTCGTCGACCGCGCGGTGACCGAGGCCTCCGAGATCGCCGACGACGCCCGCAACGACGCGATCACCAACGGCGCCATCGTCGTCGTCGCCCTGCTGGCCGCCTTCATCCTGGCCGGCCTCATGGCCCGCCAGATGAGCCGCTCGATGCGCCAGCTGCGCACCGCCGCCTTCGGCATCGCCGAGCAGCGGCTGCCGATGCTGGTCGACCAGCTCTCGCGCACCGAGCCCGGCCGCGTCGACACCCGCGTCCAGCCCATCCCGATCGACTCCCGGGACGAGATCGGCGAGGTCGCCCGCGCCTTCGACCAGGTCCACCGCGAGGCCGTCCGGCTCGCCGCCGAGCAGGCCATGCTCCGCGGCAACGTCAACGCGATCTTCACGAACCTCTCGCGCCGCAACCAGTCCCTGATCGAGGGCCAGTTGACCCTGATCACCGACCTGGAGAACAACGAGGCCGACCCGGACCAGCTGGAGAACCTCTTCAAGCTGGACCACCTGGCGACCCGTATGCGCCGCAACGGCGAGAACCTCCTCGTCCTCGCCGGCGAGGAGCCCGGCCGCCGCTGGAACCAGCCGGTGCCGCTGGTCGACGTGCTGCGCGCCGCCTCCTCCGAGGTGGAGTCCTACGAGCGCATCGAGCTCACCGGTGTCCCGGAGACGGAGATCCACGGCCAGGCCGTGACCGACCTCGTGCACCTGCTGGCCGAGCTGCTGGAGAACGCCACCACCTTCTCCTCCCCGCAGACCAAGGTCCGTGTCACCGCGACCCGTCTCCCCGACGGCCGCGTGATGATCGAGATCCACGACAAGGGCATCGGCCTGACCGCCGAGGACTTCGCGGACATCAACCACAAGCTGGCCAACCCGCCGACCGTGGACGCCGCCGTCTCGCAGCGCATGGGCCTGTTCGTGGTCGGCCGCCTCTCCGACCGGCACGGCATCCGCGTCCAGCTGCGTCCCTCGGGCGAGCAGGCCGGCACCACCTCACTGGTCATGCTTCCCGACGCCATCACCCACGGTGGCGGCGGCGAGGCACTGCCGCAGGACGACTTCACCGTCTCGCAGATCATCCCGCAGCAGCAGTCCTACGAGGCCACCACGATGCGGACCGCGGCGGAGCTCGGCTTCGACGACTCCCGCTACGAGCAGGCCGGCGACAAGGCGCAGCTCGACCCCGTGGGCCGCTCGCTCATGCGCGAGGAGCGCCGTGCGGCGCTGGAGGCGCAGGCACAGGGCGGTGACCGCCCGCTGTTCCGCGACGAGGCGGCTCCCTACGCCCAGGAGCGGCCGCAGGAGTACGGCGCCGAGTACGGCCAGGAGTTCTCCGCCCAGGGCTACGCACAGGACCAGCAGGGCTACGAGGACCAGCAGGGCTACGAGCAGCAGCCCTACGGGGAGCAGTCGTACGACGAGCAGGGTTACGGCGACCGGGGTTACGGCGAGCAGGGCTACGCCGACCAGCAGGGCACGGCCGGCGGCTACTCCGAGCACCAGGCCCCGCAGGAGCACCTGCAGGATGCATATGCGGAAGCTGACTACCGGACTTCGCAGGGCTCCCAGCAGCAGTACGACGACGCCTACGAGACCCAGTCCCACCAGGCAGAGTGGTCCGATCAGGACAGCTACCAGGCTGCGTATGAGTCGGATTTCCGCGCCGAATCGGAATCTGCCCCCAGCGCTCCCGCGAACGGCTCCGAGCGCGTAGGCTTCGAGCGTCCGGGACCCTCTCCGAGCAACGGTCATGAACTGACCGCGTCCGGTCTCCCCCGGCGCGGCAGCGGTCAGCCGTCGCAGCCTCAGCAGGAGGCGCAGCGGCAGTGGCAGCAGCCGGCCGAGCAGGCCCCGCAGGCTCCCCGGAGCGGGCAGGCCGGGGAGAACGGCACCGTCGGCGGGTCCTCCTCCGACGAGTGGCGTTCGACGAACGACGAACGCTGGCAGCGGGCGGAGAAGCTCCGTGAGCCGAAGGCGGGCGGAGTCACCTCGTCCGGTCTCCCCCGGCGGGTGCCCAAGGCGAACCTGATCGAGGGCACGGCGGAGCAGACCCCGCAGGGCGGCCCACAGGTCTCCCGCGCTCCTGAGGACGTGCGTGGCAGGTTGAGCAACCTGCGGCGCGGTGTCCAGCAGGGACGCAACGCGGGAACGGACACGAACGGACCGGCCACTTACGATCGACCCAGTGGCCCGGGTAGTACCTACAACCAGGAGCGTTAGTGTGAGCCCGATGAGCCAGGCGGCGCAGAATCTGAACTGGTTGATCACCAACTTCGTGGACAACACCCCTGGGGTGTCCCACACCGTGGTGGTCTCCGCCGACGGACTCCTGCTGGCGATGTCCGAGGGTTTCCCGCGTGATCGTGCCGATCAGCTGGCGGCGGTCGCCTCCGGGCTGACCTCGCTGACCGCGGGAGCGTCCCGGATCTTCGAAGGCGGTGCCGTCAACCAGACGGTCGTGGAGATGGAGCGCGGCTTCCTCTTCATCATGTCCATCTCCGACGGGTCCTCGCTGGCCGTCCTCGCGCACCCGGAGGCCGACATCGGTCTGGTGGGCTACGAGATGGCCCTCCTGGTCGACCGTGCGGGCAGCGTCCTCACCCCCGACCTGCGTGCAGAGCTCCAGGGAAGTCTTCTCAACTGAGAAGCGGACAGTGCATTTCCCGCCACCGCACCATAAGGTGCGGTGGCGCGGCTCCACAGGGACAGGGACCGGCGACCGGCAGTCGGAGGAGGAAACGTGGCAACACCCCCAGGCGGACACCCATTTGACGGTGCTCAACAGTCCCAGGGTGAGCACACTCACAACCGCTTCAACTTTCCTTCGACGCCGAGCAGACAGGGCGGCCCCCAGCCGTACCAGCAGCCGCAGCCGGCCTACGACCCGTCGTACGACTCCTCCTACGACACGTCGTACGAGACCTCGTACGACACCCCGTACGGACAACAGCAGCCCGGTGTCCAGCCGGTGGCACCGCGCCGGTCGCCCGAGCCCCGGACGGCCTCGGGGGCCGGCCCGGCTGCCGGGCCGGGCAAGCACAACCCCCTGGTCCGGCCGTACGCGATGACCGGCGGCCGGACCCGCCCGCGCTACCAGCTCGCCATCGAGGCGCTGGTCAGCACCACGGCCGATCCGGCCCGGCTGCAAGGGCAGTTGCCCGAGCACCAGCGGATCTGCCGGCTGTGCTTCGAGATCAAGTCGGTCGCCGAGATCTCGGCACTTCTCTCCATCCCCCTCGGCGTTGCCCGGATCCTCGTCGCCGACCTGGCCGAGGCCGGACTCGTCGCCATCCACCAGCCCGGCGGCGACGCGGCCGCCGGCGGCCAGCCAGACGTGACACTGCTCGAAAGGGTGCTCAGTGGACTTCGCAAGCTCTAGCGGCGGTGCAGCCCGCTCAACCACCAGCGCGAAGATCGTGGTGGCGGGCGGATTCGGCGTGGGCAAGACCACGTTCGTCGGCGCCGTCTCGGAGATCAACCCGCTGCGTACCGAGGCCGTCA
>NZ_JBFAOY010000070.1:0-5465 GCF_040675505.1 Streptomyces sp. NPDC049597 | reverse complement strand
GGGCCCGCGGGCCGCCCCCCCCGTCCCGGACGCCGGCGTTTGAGGCACGGGGCGGGCGCGGGGCCCCGGGGCAGCGCCCCGGGATCAGACCGCGTCCGCCAGGACCAGCGCGTGGATGCGGTCCGGCGCACCGGGCCGTGCGTAGTACCACCCCTGTGCCGTGTCGCAGCCGAGCTCGCGCAGCTGCTCGGCCTGGGCGCCGGTCTCCACGCCCTCCACGGTCACGGCGAGTTCGAGGCTGTGCGCCAGCGACACGATGCCCTCGACGATCTTCAGATCGACGGGGTCGGCGGGGTGCTGCTGCATCCCCTGCGTGAAGGAACGATCGAGCTTGAGCACGCTCACCGGCAGCCTTCGCAGGTTGGCCAGGTTCGAGTAGCCGGTTCCGAAATCGTCGAGCGCGATGTCCACGCCCATCTCGGCGAGTTGGCGCAGCGGCTTGAGCAGGTCCTCGTCGGCGCCGATGAGCGCGGACTCGGTGACCTCCAGGCACAGGGCGCCGGGCTCCAGGCCCGAGCGCTCCAGCACGTCCACCGTGTCCGCGACGAGCCCCGGGTGCTGGAGCTGGGCCGGCGAGAGGTTGACGTTGATGCGCAGCGGGCCGCCGTCGGTGTGCCGAGTGCTCCAGTACCGGGCCTGCCGTACGGCCTCCTGGAGCACCCAGCGGCCGAGCGGCACGATCAGCCCGGTGCGTTCGGCGAGCGGGATGAAGCGGTCGGGGCCGAGCACCCCGTACTGGGGATGACACCAGCGCACGAGTGCCTCGGCGCCGTGCACGCTGCCGTCGCCGAGGTGGACGAGCGGCTGGTACTCGATGAAGAACTCGTCGCGCTCCAGCGCGGCGGGCAGGGCGTTGGTCAGCCCGTGCCGGGTGATGGCGCGGGCGTCGGCCTCCGGGTCGGCCAGCTCGAAGCGGTTGCCGCCCGCCGACTTGGCCCGGTACATGGTGATGTCGGCGCTGCGCAGCACCTCGGCGCTGGTCCGCTCGCCCCCCGGGCCCTCGACGATGCCGATGCTGCCGCGCACGGTGAACTCGCGCCCGTCGATGGTCACCGGCGAGGCGAGCGAGCCGAGGATGCGGGAGGCGAGCTCGTCGACCTCGCGCTCGGTGTCGGGGCCGGTGGTCAGCGCGACGAACTCGTCCCCGCCGAGCCGGGCGACCATCTCCCCCGGCGCGGTGGCACAGCTCTGCAGCCGGTCGGCGACCTCCACGAGCAGCCGGTCGCCGGTGGCGTGTCCGAGGCTGTCGTTGATGGCCTTGAAACCGTCGAGGTCGAGGTAGCAGAGCCCGAAGCGGGCGCCGTCCCCGGCCGACACGGCCTTTTCGAGCCGCTCGAAGAACAGGGTGCGGTTGGGCAGTCCGGTCAGCGCGTCGTGCGTGGCCTCGTAGCGCAGCCGCAGGTTGAGGAGCCGGCGCTCCGTGGTGTCCTCCAGGAGGACCAGCTGGTACTGCGGGGCTCCCTCGGCGTCGCGCAGCAGCGAGACGGTGAGGTTGGTCCACAGAACCGTCCCGTCGTTGCGGTAGAACGGCTTCTCGGTCCGGTAGTGCTCGCGCTCGCCGCGCACCAGTTCCCGGTAGAACTCCCAGACCTGGGGCCGGTCCTCGGGGTGCACCCACTCGGTGACCTTGCGGCCCCGCACGTGGTGTTCGAGGCCGCCGAACATCTGCATGAGGGTGTCGTTGACCTCCAGCAGATTGCCCTGGAGGTCCGCGATCCCGATGCCGATCGCGGCCCCGTCGAACACCGCCCGCCAGCGGACCTCCGTGGCGTGCATCGCCTCCAGGGCGTCGTTCCGCGCGAGCAGCGAGGAGCGGGCGATGGACTCCTGCTCGGCGAGCGTGCGTTCGCGCAGCGCCGCCGCGAACCCGGCGGCGACGGCGTGCTGGAGCCGGGCGCAGCGCGCCCTGTTCTCCTCGGCGGTCTGCTCCCGGTCGCCGCAGTAGAGCACGAGGTAGGACTCGACGACGCCGAGCGTGCGGCTGAGAGCGTCGGGGTCCGTGCAGTGGGCGTCGACGAGCGCCCTGCCGATCCGCTGCCCGGACTGCGCGTCGAGCGGACGCTCGCGCAGCAGACGGCACAGGTCCCGTGCCACCGGCAGCAGATGCTGTTCCAGCTCAGGCCGGGTGAGCGACGTCGACGTCACCGGGAAGACGGCCCGGCTCCAGATCGTCGCGAACCGTCTGAGTCTGTCCTCAAGGGCGTCCGCCTCCGCGTCGGGACCGGTCACCTGCGACGACGGCTTCACGCCTTGCGCCCCACCCCGGAGAAGCCCGAGAAGGCGTATGGATCCTCCTGGTCGACGGGGGTGTCGGGCCGCCAGTGGGGCATGGCGACGAGTCCGGGCTCGACCATGTCGTACCCCTCGAAGAAGGCCGCGATCTGCTCGCGGGTGCGCATGACCAGGGGGTTGCGGATCTCGTCGTAGACGGAGACCGCGCCGCCCGCCACGTCCTCGGGGACCGGTATCCCCTCGTACGAGGCGTGGGTGACGACCAGGAGGCTGCCGGGCGCGAGCGCGTCGCGCAGTTCCGCCACCGCAGCGTACGGATCGTCCTCGTCCTCGAGGAAGTGCAGTACGGCCACGAGGAGCAGGGCCACCGGCCGCTCCAGGTCGAGCAGCCCGGTGACCTCGGGGCTGTCGAGGATCTGCCGCGGCTTGCGGAGGTCGGCGCAGATCACGTCCGACCGCTCGTCCCCAAAGAGCAGGTTCTGGCTGTGGGCGACGGCCACGGCGTCGTGGTCGACGTAGACGACCCGGGCCTCGGGGTCCGCCGCGCGGGCCACTTCATGGACGTTGCCGAACGTGGGAATGCCTGAGCCGATGTCGAGGAACTGGCTGATCCCCTCGCCCACCGCGTAATGCACGGCCCGGCGCATGAACGCGCGGTTCGCCTGCATGATCTTCGGGAGCCCCGGCATGAACCGCATCGCCTTGCGCGCCGCTTCACGGTCGGCCTCGAAATTGTGCGAGCCGCCCAGGTAGAAGTCGTAGATCCGGGACACGCTCGGCACCGATATGTCGATGCTCTGCGGGGCCCAGGCGGGACGCTCCATCGATTCTCCAACAAGTCGCCACGGCGGATCGGCCATGTCCATGGCCAGCGTTCGAGCCGAGGCTACTGATCGCCCGCCAAGAGGGCGACCCCAAACGGAAATTAGCGGTCCGTTCTTGGTCACACGTCGTCGTCATGTACACGCGTCATGACCGTTGGTCACAGGACCGCGGTACGGTCGCCCCGCACATGCGGCCGGCCCGCCGTCACACCCTGGGGGTGCGAGGCGGGCCGGCGGGGGGCCTTTCCCCGAGGAAGGCCCCGGGCCGGAGGCGCGGTGTGGGGACTACTTGGGCGCTCCGACCGGCTTGCCCTCCGGCGACACGGCGTACCAGGTGCCGCCGACGCCCTGGCCGTTGGTGTCACCGGGCTCGGCGTCGCCGGAGAAGGTGTAGATGGGCCAGCAGTCGATGGTCTGCTGCTTGATTCCGTCGGGCCGGTCGAAGGTGACGAAGCCCTTCTTCAGGATTCCCTCGGTGTCGTTCTTGTCCACGGGCTCGACGACGGGCCACTTCTCCAGGCACTCGCCGGTGCAGGCCGTCTTCATGGGCCAGGCCGAGTCCTTCATGAAGCGGTAGACGGTCATGCCGTTCTTGTCGACGACGATCTCGCCGAGCTTGGGGTCCTTGCGCACGGACAGGCCCGCGAGATCCGCGGCCTCACCGCCCTCGGCCTCGCCGCCCTCGGCGCCGCCGCCGGGCGCGGCCTTCTTGCCGTCGGGGGCGGACGCGTACCAGGTGCCGCCCACGCCCTGGCCGTTGACGTCGCCGGCCTTGGTGTCCTTGGCGTAGCGGTACATCGGCCAGCCGCCGATGGTGAGCTGCTTGGTGCCGTCCTCCCTGGTCACCTCGCCTATCAGGGACGGGTCGACACCGGGTGCGGCGGTCGCCCCGCCGGCGGCCACGACGGGCCACGCCTTGGCGCAGTCGCCCTCGCAGTTGGACTTCGGCGGCTTGGCGGTGTCCTTGTCGAACCGGTAGAGCGTGAAGCCTTCGCTGTCCGTGACGACCTTGCCGAGGTCCTTGCTCTCCCAGACGGCGAGCTGGCCCGCGGGCTTGGCCGCGGCCGCCTCCTCCCCTGCGCCGGAGCCGTACCCGGCGTCCGCTCCGTAGCCTCCGCTGCCGGGCTGCGCGGGGTTCGCCGCGCCGACCGCCTGGCCGTTGGGGGTTTCGGTGCCCTGCTCCTGACCGCACGCCGTCGTCAGCGCGAGTACGGCCGCCGCAGTCACCGCGAGCGAGGCGTTCCGCCAGGTGTTCATGTCCACTCCCGTAGTTCTTCCAGCCGGTTCCGGCGCCTGGGGACGCCGTTCATGGCCCTAGGTACGGACGGGGGAGCGGCCCGTGTTCAATGCGCGCGGAAAAATCTTGGAGGCCGCGGCGTCCACGAATGGGGAAATCCCGTCGGCATGAGGTGAATTCCCCCGGGTCAGACAGCGCGGAAATGGCTTGAACCCAACTGAACGAGTGGCCCTTGCGTCACTCCGGCACCCGGCACCTCGGCGGCAGCGGCCTGCTGGGGCACCTCCGCGCCCGCGGTTCCGCGCTCCCCCGCGCCCGGAGACCTCCCATGAGACCGGACAGGGCGACCGCCCCGCGAAACCGGCCGGTCCTCGGGGACAGCAGCGCCGTCGCCCCTTCTCATCAGCCGCCGGCACCGGCTACTCCCCCACGCCCGGCATCTCCCCCGTCCGGCGCAGCGTTATGACCCGTTTGCCCTACACCGATCGCGTCCGTCCCACGCCGCTCTTAGCGTTTCGGTGACCGAGGAGCACTCCCCGACCTGTGCGGAACGGTTCCGCTACTGCTCCTCCGAAACCCGGAGGTCCGACCATGCGCGCGATACGTGCCGCGTCCGCCGCTCTGCTCGGAGCGGCCGCACTCGCCCTGACCGCTCCCACCGCAGCCTTCGCCGTGAACAACACGCCGTATGACTTCCGCGTGACGCCCTCGACCGTCGCCCCGGGCGGGCGCGTGACCCTGACCGCGGGCGGCTGCCCGAGCTCGACCACCGTGACGTCCGGTGTCTTCGACTCCGTCAGCATCCCCCAGAACGGCTCGGCCACGGCCGTCGTCGACTCGGACGCCCAGCCGGGCGCCGTGTACTCGGTCCAGTTCAACTGCATCGGCCGGATCGGCACCCTCGATCTGCGGATCTCCGGCGGCACCTCCACACCGACCGTGAGTTCCACCACGACCGTCGCGCCCTCGGGTGTGGGCGGCGGCCTGGGCGGCAGCTTCAAGAACATGAACACGACCGAAATCGTGGCGGGCGGTGCCCTGGTCGCGGCCGCCGCCACGGCGACCGTCATCGTCGTCCGCAGGCGCTCCGCCGACCGCCGTCACTGAGGGGCGCGGCCCACGCCCTTGTCGACCGGACCCAACCGCCCGTCGCCCCGAGTCCTGCGCAGGAC
>NZ_JBFAOY010000069.1:0-5976 GCF_040675505.1 Streptomyces sp. NPDC049597 | reverse complement strand
GGGGGGGGCGCCGTCTTCACATCCCCCGCCCCGTTCTAATTTTATAATTGGGGGGGTGGGGGGGGGCCCTGCCGTCGGGCCCGCGCCCACCCCCGCCCCGTGTTCCGGGCGCTGTGCTGGGGGGAGGTCAGCAGCAGCGGCCCGGGGACTCGCACTCGCGCTGCGTGGTGCGCATCCGGTCGTACTCGGCGCGCGTCGGCACCGGGGCGTCCGGGTGGTTGCGACGGTGCCGGTCGCAGTAGCGGTCGTACTCCGTCTCGCCGGTCAGTTCCCGCGCGTACCAGATCACGCTGTCCAGTACCTTCTTTATGCCGCTCATGAGTCCGTCCCGACCAGCGCGCGGTCGTTGCTGCGCTGCTGCGGCACGTCGATGCGCGACTCGACGTACGGCACCTCCGCGGTCGGCAGCGGCTCGGTGGCCCGAAGAGCCTTGACGCACACCACCGCGCTGTTGATCAGCACAATGAGGACGAGCAGCAGGAAGACGGCCATGATCACACCGTCGACGGTGTTGTTGAGCACGATGGTGTGCATGTCATCCATGTTCGCGACGCCCGGCAGGACCTTGCCCTCTTCGATGGCCTGCGCGTACACGTCCCGCGCGGCGAAGAAGCCGATCTTGGGGTTGTCCGAGAAGAGCTTCTGCCAGCCGGCGACGAAGGTGCAGGCCACTTCCCAGGCCAGCGGGACACCGGTGACCCATGCCCAGCGCGCCTTGCCCCGCTTGATCAGCACGGTGGTGGTCACGGCCAGGGCGACCGCGGCGAGCAGCTGGTTGGCCACGCCGAAGAGCGGGTACAGCTGCTTGATGCCGCCGAGCGGGTCGGTGACACCCGCGTAGAGGAAGTAGCCCCAGGCGCCGACGACCAAGGCGCTGGTGATCCAGATGCCGGGCTTCCAGGTGACCCGGCCGATCGGCTTCCAGACATTGCCCAGCATGTCCTGGAGCATGAAGCGGCACACCCGCGTACCGGCGTCCACCGTGGTGAGGATGAACAGCGCCTCGAACATGATGGCGAAGTGGTACCAGAAGGCCTTCATACCGGCACCGCCGAACACGCCGGCGAAGATCTCCGCCATGCCCACGGCCAGGGTGGGTGCGCCGCCGGAGCGGGCTACCAGACTCTGCTCTTCGACTTCCTTGGCCGCTGCGGTGAGCTGGTCCGGGGTGATCGTGAAGCCGAGGTTCTTCACCGCTTCCGCGGCGGTGTCCACGGTCGGGCCGAGGAGCGCGGCAGGGGAGTTCATCGCGTAGAACAGACCCGGCTCGAGCACACAGGCGGCGATCAGCGCCACGAGGGCGACGAACGACTCCGTGAGCATGGAGCCGTAGCCGATCAGCCGGACCTGGGACTCCTTCCGGATCAGCTTCGGCGTGGTGCCGGAGGAGATCAGGGCGTGGAAGCCGGACAGGGCGCCGCAGGTGATGGTGATGAAGAGGAACGGGAAGAGCGATCCGGCGAAGACCGGTCCGGTGCCGTTGATGGCGAAGGCGGTGACCGGCTCGGCCTTGAGGGTGGGCGCGGCAACCACCACGCCGATGGCCATCAGGGCGATGGTGCCGACCTTCATGAACGTCGACAGGTAGTCGCGGGGGGCGAGCAGCATCCACACCGGCAGCACGGACGCGATGAAGCCGTAGCCGATCAGGCAGAAGACCAGGGTCTCCGGGCTCCAGATGAAGTACTCGGCCAGCGAGGAGTTCTGGACCCAGCTGCCGCCGAGGATGGCGAGCAGCAGCAGCACCACGCCGATGACGCTGATCTCCACGACCCGGCCGGGCCGCAGGTAGCGCAGATAGAAACCCATGAAGAGGGCGATGGGGATGGTCATGGAGACCGAGAAGGTGCCCCACGGCGACTCGGCCAGCGCGTTGACGACGACCATGGCCAGGACCGCGAGCAGGATGATCATGATGGCGAAGACACCGATCAGCGCGGCGGCACCGCCCACCTTGCCGAGCTCGTCCCGGGCCATCTGCCCCAGGCTCTTGCCGTCCCGTCGCATGGAGAGGAACAGGACGACCATGTCCTGCACCGCACCGCCGAAAATCACACCGACGATGATCCACACGGTGCCCGGCAGGTAACCCATCTGGGCCCCCAGGACCGGGCCCACCAGCGGACCGGCGCCGGCGATCGCGGCGAAGTGGTGACCGAAGAGCACCCGCTTGTCGGTGGGGTGGTAGTCGACCCCGTCCTCGAGCCGCTCGGCCGGGGTGGCGCGGGTGTCGTCCACCTCAAGGACCCGGCGGGCGATGAAGCGGGAGTAGAAGCGGTAGGCGATGGCGTACGAGCCGAGCGCGGCCATCACCAGCCAGACGGCGGAGATCTCCTCTCCGCGGGACAGCGCGAGGACTCCCCAGCCGACTGCGCCGAGCAGGGAGACGGCGGTCCAGATCACGAAGGACCGCATTCGTGATTTTTTCGGCGCAATGCTGCCAGATTCGGGCAGGGCTGATGCGGGCATGGCGGCTCCTCACCTCAACGGGTGCGTAAACAAGAAGAAGGAAGTGCGGATCGGCGATGTCGGTTCGTCAGCGCATACGCGGCGCCGCACTCTGGCACCCAGGCGAGCTGGTACCAGCAGAAGAACGGCGTCCGGCGAGCCGTGGGCTCACGCTGGCGAAGAAGGGGACCCACAATAGGCCTGCGGCGGGCGCGAGGAGCGGTACGGCGATCGCGATGCGCCGCAGGCGGTGATGACCGTTCCGTGCCATGACCTGTGCTCCTCTCCCCCTCGCTGTCGGTCTGTGGAAGAGTTGTCCATCCCCCGAGACCGGTTGACAGTGAACTCCAGAAAGATCGTCGGACATGTGCTGGATCCTGCGGGCGAGCATGCGCATGGTGAAGACGGCCTGGCCCCGGTCATGGGAATCGAGGATCGCGCAGGTGGCGACCAGCGCAGGATTGCTCAGGCCAGTGAGCAATTCGCGACGCAGGTCCGGGTCGATGGCCAGCAGGACGGCCTTGAGCTGGTTCAGTGCCTGGGAACGGGCCTTGACGGCTGATTCCTTGGCCAGTCGCAGGACCCGCATGTCCGCTGCGGGGCCGTCCGCGGTCTTCGGGACGGTGGTGGCGCGTCCGGACAGCACTGCGCGGGCGGCTGCGTCCGCGTCGCCGGCATCTGTCTTGCCGCGCTTGCGCCGGGTGGCACGGTCGGGCTGGTTGACTTCGACGACCTCGATGCCTTCCCTGCGCAGGGACCGCGTCAGCGCGGTTCCGTAGGATCCGGTACATTCGACACCGCCCCGGTGCAGGACGCCGAACGACCTTGCCCAGGAGAGTAGTTGGCGATATCCGGTGGCGGTGGTCGGGAACCCCTGGTGGGCGAGCAAGGCATCCAGGGTGGTGATGACAGCGGCGACGTTGACGTCCTTGTGGGTGTCCACCCCGAGGACCACCTCCTCGGCCAGGTCCGGGACTCGCTGCGCGGGCAGCGTCGGCTGGGGCATGCTGGTGACGGTCACGGGCTCCCTTGGACTGGGTCTGGTGGCTGACACCGGTCCGGTGGGCGGTCAAACTGTGACGGTGCTTTGTGCGGCAAAGCCCCTATCGGGACACGTTCACCGGGCCGGCGGCAGTACGCACCGAAGAGGGCCGGAGCCGACAGTTCTACACCAAGGCGCCTCGGCCAGTTGTCGCACGGGTCAGGCTCCGGCCCCCTGCGGCACCCCATGATCCTCACAGTTGTCGCAGATCAGGTGGACGTCCAGGCCGGCGGGCACTTCCTCGTGAAGCTTGATCAGGAATTCTTGAACTCCTCAGCGCGGTGTCGGCGGTGAAGCGAGCCGATCACTTGCCGTGGCGACATCCAGGGCGGCGAACAGCGTTGTGGTGCCGACGCGAACGTAGTCGTGCGTGGTTCGCTGCGGAACGCCGGGCATCATCGGCTGCACGGGCTGGGATCTGTCCAGGGCCTGGATCTGCGACTTCTCATCCACGCAGAACACCAACGCCCGCTCGGGCGGGTCCAGATACAACCCAAGGACGTCGTGGACCTTGTCGACGAAGTACGGATCGGTCGACAGTTTGAAGGTCTCAGTCCGATGCGGCTGCAGGCCGAAGGCCCGCCAGATCCGTGACACCGACGACTGCGACAGGCCCATCTCCTTCGCCATCGACCGAGTCGACCAGTGTGTTGCGTTCTTCGGCGTGGACTCCAGCGTCTTCGTGACCACCGCGGCGACCTGCCCGTCCGTCACCGTCCTTGGTCCACCCGGACGCGGCATATCACCCAGGCCGGCGATCCGGTACTGCACGAACCGAGCCCGCCAACGACCAACCGCGTGAGGTGTGGAACCGAGCCGGGCCGCCACGTTGTACGACTGGGCCCAGCTCGCCATCACCTCCCCCGACCTGGCCGGCCATCAGCACCTACTCATCCGCCGCAACCGCCGCACCGGCGAACTCGTCTACACCGCTGCTACTCGCCCGGCCCGGTGCCGCTGGCCACCCTGGTCCGCGTCGCCGGAAGCCGCTGGAGGGTGGAAGAGACGTTCCAAGGCTCGAAAACCCTGGCCGGACTGGACGAACACCAGGTTCGCCGCTGGCACTCCTGGCACCGCTGGGTCACCCTGGCCCTGCTCGCCCACGCCTTCCTGGCAGTCACCGCCGCCCTCGAACGCCCAGACCACGACCCGGCAGGCGACGGCACCAGCCCCGACGGACTGATCCCGCTCACCTGCAACGAGAGCCTGTTCACCGCCCCGACCGCACCCGCCCACAATCTCGCGCACCGACTCCGCTGGTCCACCTGGCGCCGACGCCGCCAGGCCTGCGCCCGCCACAGCCACTACCGCCGACAAGCCGCGTATCAGGAATGATCGCGATGTAGTCGGGTCAGACCCACAACCGGTGCCCATTCGCGCACACCAACCACCTGGACACCAGGGGTGCGGTAGTACGGATCGGTGTCGAGTATGCAGTCCAGCTCTGCGCGTTCCGTGTCGAAGACAAGGAGCGCACCAGTGTCGCCAGCCAACGGACCGGCGGCGACGAGACGGCCCTCCTCGTGAAGGCGGCTGAGGAGTGCGCGATGCGCCGGACGTGCCGCGAGGCGTTCAGGTGAAGCGGTCAAAGCCAGTTCGACAATCAGCATGCCCCCGACCGTAGCAGCGGTAGCACCTGGCTACGTCCGTGCCAGCCCCTACCAGCGAGAACCCGCACCTGATCTCGTCACTGACCTACGGCTACGACACGGTCGGCAACACAACCGAACGCGTCATCGGCGGCGACACCCAGGCCCTGACATGGGACCGGCGCAACAAGCTCACGTCGGTCGACACCGACAACAACGTCACGGCCGATGTCAAAGCGCATGTGTACTCGACGCACAGAGCGTCAAGACCTCCGCCAACGTCCCCGCGACTGGCCAAGGCATCGACGCCGGCAAGAAAATCGCAGGTCGCAAGCGCCACCTCGGTGTCGATGCCCTCGGCCTCCTCCTGGCCGTCTGGGTGACAGCGGCCAGCGTTTCCGACAACACCGTCGGCATCCACGTGCTGTCCCGCATCGCCGCCGAGAACCCACGGGTGACCAAGGCCTGGGCCGACACCGGCTACCGAACGAAGGTGACTGACCATGGCGCACGCCTCGGCATCGACGTCGAGGTCGTCCCACGCGCCCCTGGCGTTAAGGGATTCAAGGTGATTCCCCGGCGCTGGGTGGTCGAGCGGACCTTCGGGTGGCTCATGCACCACCGGCGCCTCGCCCACGACTACGAAACCCACTCCCACCGCTCCGAAGCCATCATCCACGTCGCGATGATCAACCTCATGAGCCGACGGCTCACTCCCGAATCCACCCCGAACTGGCGCGACACATGAACCTCGGACCAAACACTTTCGCCAGGACAAAACGCTCTTTACTGATCGTTTCAGAATGAGGTTCGGAGGCGTCTCAAGCAGATGATGCTGCAGGCGAGTTGAAGCAGGCTGAGGTGGAGATCGGCGCGTATCTCGTAGCGGATCCGGAG
>NZ_JBFAOY010000068.1:0-6257 GCF_040675505.1 Streptomyces sp. NPDC049597 | reverse complement strand
ATCGGGGGGGTGGTGCCTCCGCCGGTTCGGGTGCGGGCGGGGGGGTCGGCCGGGGGCCGCCTCCCCCCCGCCCCCCCGCCCCGCCCCCTCCCGACCCGGGCCGGCCCGTGAGGCGGCGGGCCAGTGTGTCCGCCGACTGGAAGGTCGCCCCGAACAGGCCCACGTGCTTCCAGTGCAGCGTCCCGTCGGCGGCCACCAGGAACACCGAACGGCGCAGCCCGATACCCGGCGCCGCGACACCGAACGCCCGCGCCACCGCGCGGTCGGTGTCGGCGAGCAGCGGCATCCGCAGCCCGTGCCTGCGGGCGAACGCCTCGTGGCTGTCCAGGCCCTGCGGACTGATCGCCCACACCTCGGCGCCGACGTCCGTGAACGTCTCCAGACCGCTGGAGTACGAGCACAGCTGCTTGGTGCACACCGGGGTCTCGTCACCGGGGTAGAAGGCGAGGACCAGCGGCCGGCCCCGGTGCTCTCGCGGCGTGAAGTCGCGCCGTTCGAACCTGCCGTCCGCACCTCCGGTCAGGATTCCACCGGGGAGGGTGAAGTCGGGGACGGGTGCGCCGATGCCGAGTGAGGATGCCATGGAGGGCATTCTTACCCCTCGGTAACCGGAACGCCAGGGCGGAGGACCGCCGCCCTCAGCCGCCGAGCGAACAGCGGCTCACCAGATCGCGTCCGTCGCCCTCGCCCGCGCTCGGCAGCGGAACGGTACGGCTCGGCGCGGGCGCCCTGCCGTCCCCGATCCAGTCCTCCAGAGCGGTGAACGCCGAGCGGTGGCACGGGGTCAGGGGCCGCAGCCGGTCCGGGAAGGCGTCGTAGAGCGAGTCGACATGCGTGCCGCCCTCGACGCGGTAGTACCGGAACAGCTCCCCGCGGCCCGCGTCGCGCACCATGCCCGCGTACACGTCGGAGTCCTTCCCGATGGGCAGCAGCACGTCGAGTGTGCCGTGCAGGGTGATCAGCGGTTTGCCGATCCGCCCTGTCAGCGCGATCCGTTCGACCGCGTCGGCCACCTCGCGGGGCCGGTCCGCGTACACGTAGTCCGCGTCGCACGCGGAGGTCCCGGGCGCGCAGAACGGGGTCCCGGCCTCCGTCGCGCCGTCGAAGTGCGGGTCGAGCTCCTCGCGGTATATGCGCTGTGTCAGGTCCCAGTAGTACCGGTGGTGGAAGGACCACAGGAACTCCGAGCCCGCCGGATACCCGGCCGCCAGCATCTCGCGGTGCGCCCGCTCGGCACCCTCACCGCCCGCCGCGTACACGGGATAGCTGCGCAGCGCCGGCGGCAGGAACGTGAGCAGGTTCGGGCCCTCGGCACGCCACAGATTGCCCTCCCAGTCCACGCCGCCGTCGTACAGCTCCGGATGGTTCTCCAGCTGCCAGCGCACCAGGTAGCCGCCGTTGGACATACCGGTGGCCAGCGTGCGCGACGGCGCCCGCTGGTAGCGCTGGGCGACGACCGCGCGGGCGGCCCGGGTGAGCTGGGTGACCCGCTCGTTCCACTCGGCGATCGCCTCGCCGGGCCGGTCGCCGTCACGGTGGAACGCCGCGCCGGTGTTGCCCTTGTCCGTCGCGGCGAACGCGTAGCCGCGGGACAGCACCCAGTCCGATATCGCCCGGTCGTTGGCGTACTGCTCCCGCACACCCGGCGAACCGGCCACGACCAGACCGCCGTTCCAGCGGTCGGGGAGCCTGACGACGAACTGGGAGTCATGGTTCCAGCCGTGGTTGGTGTTGCCAGTCGAGTCGTCGGGGAACCAGCCGTCGATCTGGATGCCCGGCACACCGCTCGGCGTGGGCAGGCCCGCGGGAGTGAGCCCGGCCCAGTCCGCCGCATCGGTGTGGCCGGAGGCGATCGTCCCGGCCGTCGTCAACTCGCCGAGACAGGAGACCTCTTGATGCCCGGCGCCCGGCACGCGCAGGGCGCCCATCCGGGCGCAGTGCCCGTCGCCGGAGTCCGGGGCGGCCGCGGCCGGGACGGCGACGGAACCGACGAGCAGGGCGGCCACGGCCGCGGCGCGGGCGGTCCGGTGGGACAGGGCACGCACACGGCGGCGCGGGCGGGCGGATGCGGTGCGGGACGGTGGAGCGGACAGCACGGAGGAGCCTCCTGGCAGTCGGGGGAGTCGGGGGAGTCGGGGGAGTCAGGGGGAGTGGGTCAGGGACAGGAGCCGTCGGCCACGACGAAGTAGCCGGCCGGCGACTCCTTGAGCGTGTGGGTGACGAACGTGTTGTTGAGGCCCATGTACTGGCCGGAACCCTTGGCGTAGGCGTAGCCGCCCGCGGTGGTCGCCCTGCCCGCCTGGACGTGCGCGTAGTTGCCGCTCGTCCAGCAGGCCGCGGCCTCGCCGGTGGTCGACGCCGTGACCGCGCCGGAGCGGACACCCTCGGTTCCCTGCGTGTCCCGTGCGGCCACGCTGTAGGCGTACGAGGTGCCGGGAGCCAGGCCGGTGTCGGTGTGCGAGGTGCCGACGGGGGCGGCGATCCGGGCGCCGTCGCGGTACAGGGCGTATCCGGCCGCCCCCTCGACAGAGTCCCAGCGCAGGGACACCGAGCGGTCGTCCGCTCCGGTGGCCGCGAGGCCGCCCGGTGCGGGCAGAGCGCCCGCGTCGCCGTCGCCCGCGAGGCCGAAGAACTCGCTCACCCAGTGGCTGGAGCAGATCGAGTCGATGAAGTGCGGCGTGCCGGCCGCCCCGCACTGCTCGGGGCCGCTGCCCGGATCCACCGGCGTGCCGTGCCCGGTCGACGGCACCCGGTCCACCTCGACGGCGACCTCGCCGCCGTCCAGGTACTGCTCGCGCCGGGTCCCGTTCGGCCCGATGGTTCCGGTCCGGTCGGGGACCTGGCCGAGCCCGTGCACGGCCGTCCACTGGTCCCTGAGCTCACCGGCGTTCATCGGGACGACCGTGGTGTCGTCGTCCCCGTGCCAGATCGCCACCCGGGGCCACGGCCCGGTGTACGACGGGTAGGCGTCGCGCACCCGCTGCGCCCACGCCGAGGGCGTCCGGTCGGTGCCGGGGTTCATGCAGGTGAACGGTCCCGTGTCCCTCGTGCAGTCGTACGGGATGCCGGCGATCACGGCGCCCGCCTCGAACACGTCGGGGTAGGCGGCGAGGACGACCGCGGTCATCGCACCGCCGGCCGACAGCCCGGTGACGAAGGTGCGGGACGGGTCGGCGCCGTAGGCGCTCTCGGCGTGCGCGACCATCTGCCGGACGGAGGCGGCCTCACCCTGCCCGCGGCGGTTGTCCGCCGCCTGGAACCAGTTGAAGCAGCTGTTGGGGTTGTTCGACGCCGACGTCTGGGCGAGGACCAGCAGGAAGCCATGGCGGTCGGCGAATGCCGCGAGCCCCGAGTTGTCGGCGTAGACCTGGGCGCTCTGCGTACAGCCGTGCAGGGCGACGACGACCGCGGGATCGGCCGGAAGGGACGCGGGCCGGTGGACGTACATGGCCAGATCGCCCGGGTTGCTGCCGAAGCCGGTGACCCGTTCCAGGGAGACGGCCGCGTACGCGGCGGGAACGGGGACGGCCCACAGGCACCCGAGCAGCACGGCGAGCACCGCGACCAGCCGTCCGGCGGACATCGGTCCCCGCGGCCGGGGACTCATGCGCTGCGACATCCGGACCTCCCGCATCGGTGGATGCGGTCACAGTAGAAACCGGCTGGCGCGACAGGAATGGTGAGGCGGCCCACAGCCACGCTCCCTGTCAGCGGCTCACGCCCCCTTGCCGCACAGGCAGTTGTGCGCTATACGGCCCATGCCGGATCGTGCCCGCTGCCGTGCGGGACGGTCCTCGGACGTGTCCCGTCACGGGCACGCGGTCGGCCCACCCGGGGCGCGCGGCGATCCGGGCCTGCTTAGCGTGGCAGCGTGAGTCAGCAAGCAACGACGAAGCCGGCCGGTACGGCACGCGCTGCCCACGGCTGGCCCCACGCGCTCCTGACCGTTCTCGCCGGTCTCGTGGTCATGGCGGTCACCGCCGCGCTCGGGTTGTGGGCGGCCGGCGCGGCCGACCTGCCCGACGGCGCCTTCGCCGACGTCCTGGCGGCCACCGTCGTCATGGCCGTCGGCGGCTCCATCGAGATCTCGGGCGAGGCCGGGGTGATCGCCGAGACGGACGCCGCCCTCACCGCGGTGCCCCTGTCCGTGACGGTCGTCGGCGCCCTCACCGTGGCCGCCGGGTTCCTGCGGCCGCTGCGCAACCGGGCCGTCGCCTCCGCGCCCGAACTCGCCGGGTGGGCCCTGCGGCTGGCCGTGTTCTGGCTCCTCGGCCTCGTCGGCCTCGGCGTACTGGCCCGCCACACCTTCACCATCCCGTTCGACGACCCCACGGCCGGCCTGATCGAGGAGCTGTTCGACGCCACCCCACGCGTCGGCTTCCGCACCGAGGTGCCGCAGACCCTGGTCATCGGACTGCTGTGGCTCCTGGGCGTGCTGGCCCTGGCCCTGCTCATCTCCCGCGGCGCGCCGCTGCCCGCCCGTCTGCTGCGCTTCCAGGAAGCGGTGCGCCCCGCCGCGTACGCGATGGTCGCCCTGCTGCTCGCGGCGCTCGCCATCGGCCTCGTCATCGGTCTCGTCGTCGCCGCGACCCGTGGCCACCCGGCCGACACCTTCGCCGTGATCCTCCTCGGCCTGCCGAATCTGGTGTGGCTGGCGTTCACGATCGGGCTCGGCGGCTCGTGGGAGGGCACGGTGCAGGGTCCGTTCGCGCTGCCGATGCCGGGACTTCTCGACGAGGTGCTGCGCGCCGGGGACGTCTCCACCCTCGACCTGGGGGCGCTCACCGAACGCGACGGCCGGGCCTGGTGGCTGCTCGTCGTGGCCGCGGCGCTGGTCCTGGCCGCCGCGGTCCTGACGGCGGTGCGCTCACCCGCCCGCGTACGGCCCCCCGGGCACGCCCTGCGCATGGCCGTCGCGCTCGCGCTCACGGTCCTGAGCGTCTGTCTGCTCGCGCGCCTCACCGCGCACTACGGGCTGTCCGTCCTCGGCTTCGGAGACCTCGGCGGCGACCTCGCGGGCGAGGTGTTCCTGCGGCCGCACCTGTGGCAGACGGTCGGGCTGGGCGCCGGCTGGGGGCTCGTCGCCGGGTTCGCCGGGGGCCTGCTCGCCTCGCGGCTCCCCCGGCGCGGCGAGGTCCCGGCGGACCGGTGAGCCCGGCCGCCGGCCGTCGGCGGCCGGCCGGGCCGCAGGCACCGGCCCACTCCCGCGTCGCAGCGCCGTGACCGTGTCGCGCGTCAGGCCGTCGAGCGGTTCGGCGCGTACGCCCGCGCCCTTGAGGTCGAGGGTCAACCGTCGTGACGGAACCACCCGTTCGGCCGCGCGGCACGTCTCGGTCCCCGCCCTGAACAACGCGGTCAGCGACTCCTTCACTCGCCGGGCGACGACCGCAGCCGGGTTCCCGCAAGCGGTCCCGACACGCCCTGCACCCGGCCGGCGCAGTCGCCGGGTGAACGGCGCAGGCCCCCGGGGCGGGCTTGCGCCGAGCGGGTGCCCGCCGCGCGTGTTGCGGGACGCGCCGGGTGCAGGCACCCTGATGGTGACCCAGAAGCGACAAGGGCTCACTCTTCGTACTCGGGGGCCATCCTGCGAATGAAGGGCCGTCGCGGTGAGGAGCCACGGTCATGAATGTTCCGGTTGCCTGCCACTACAGAATGGAAGTGGCGGCATCGTCAGAGCGCATTCCCCAGATCCGGCGCATTCTCGCGGCGCATCTGAGGTACTGGAGCCTTGAGCACCATGTGAATGCCGTCTGCAGCGCCGTCGACGAACTCGTCGACAACGTCGTGCAGCACGTCAGCGGCGACAAGACCTGTGTGGTCGAGCTGCGCTGGACCGGTCGCCGGCTGGTGGCGTCCGTGTCCGACCGGGACCGGTGCCTGCCACCGGTGCGGACCTCCTCCCCGTCGCGGGGAGGGCTCGCCACGGTCGCCAGGCTCAGCGACAGCTGGGGCACGTGCGGCACGGACGAGGGCAAGGTCATCTGGTTCAGCAGGCGGGTCAAGGAGGCCGAACGGATCCTGACCGGCCACCGTGCGCCCAGGCGGCCCGTTGTCGAGTTCAGGCCGCTGGCCATGCCCGTGGGCCCGTCCGACGCGCCCGCCCTCGAGGTGGATGCCGTGCGGTGAGCCGTCCGTGGTCCCAGCCGCGGGGGGGGGGGGGGGCCCCCGCGGGGGGGGGGTGGCGGCAGGCCGGCCCGCAAGCCACGCCCACGCGCCGCGGACGGTCCCCGCGGGGGGGAGCGGCGCCCCCCCCCCCC
>NZ_JBFAOY010000067.1:0-6945 GCF_040675505.1 Streptomyces sp. NPDC049597 | reverse complement strand
CAACCAGGCACCCACCGGCTCCAGCGTGATCTTCAGCCATGCGGACAACCCGACTGTCTCGGCTCCGCCCGCGGCGGCCGGAAGTTCCCCACCAGAGACTCCGTAGGAGTGCCCGGGACAAGGAGGCGGGCGGCGTGCGGGCCGTTGGGAACTCGAACCCGACGACCACCGCCGTCATCGCAGCGCTGCGCACAGCCGCGGCAGAACCGCACGGCTGGCCTTCCGCCGACCTAGGACACGCCGTCGAGCGGGCGCAGGAAACGGCGCTCGTAGCGCCTGATGCAGCGCGTGTCACGGGCTAGCTTCATTGACCGGTTGCCGTGGCTGCTGCGGGCTTGACCTGGACGGCCGTCCTGCCTTCATCAACCGCTGCGGCGCATCGCGGTCCCTTGCAGGCCGGGCATTTCGGATTTATTGACTTCTCTCTGCTTCGGAGCGACTCCGAAGGGCAACCCTGTCGGTTCCGCCCTATTTGTGGAAGAGTTGCGACTGCGGTCCTCGCACGGTCCGGTGAGCGACTCCCTCATCGACGGCTCGCGCATATCCAGACGCGTCCCGGACACCAAAGGCGGTGACCGATGGCTACAGGCACCATGGCCGCGGCGTTCCTCGCGGTCATCGGCGGGGCGTCACTGCTCGCCGTCACCGCGCGTCGCTTCCACCCGAGCAGCCAGCTGCCCTCCTTGGAGGGCTGGGCACTGGCCGACCGCAGCTTGCGCGGTGGCTGGACCTGGCTACTGCTGGGCGGCACCATCTTCACGGCGTACACGTTCACGGCCGTGCCCGGGCTGGTCTACGGCAAAGGGGCGTCCGCCTTCTTCGCGCTCCCCTACACGATCATCGTCTGCCCGATTGCCTTCGTCCTGCTGCCCCGGCTGTGGACCGAGGCCCAGCGGCACGGCCACATCACCGTCGCCGACTTTGTCCGAGGACGCTACGGGTCGCCGCCGCTGGCCCTGGTCGTGGCACTCACCGGCATCCTCGCGACCATGCCATATCTCGCCCTGCAACTGCTCGGCATCCGCGCCGTACTCACCGCGGGCGGCCTCTACCCCGGCGCCATCAGCAGCGACCTGGTGATGGTCGCGCTCTTCACAGGCCTCGCGGTGGCGACATACCGGCACGGACTGCGGGCACCCACCGTGATCTCCGCCCTCAAGGGCGTGGGCGTCTTCGCATCGGTCATCGCCGTCATCTGGCTCGTCCTGGCAGCAACCGGCGGACCGGGCGAGGTCTTCGACGCAGCCTCCCGGCGCCTGGACCAGCCTCCGTCCGGCACGGACAGCGGCGCCTCGCTCACCCTCACCGCCGACCAGCAGCCCGCGTACGCCACCCTCGCCTTCGGCTCCGCGCTCGCCCTGCTGATGTACCCGCACGTCCTCACCGCCGGGTTCGCCGCAGCCAGCCCCGGCACCCTGCGCCGCGTCTCCATCGCCCTCCCCGCCTGGACCGCGGTCCTCGCCCTGTTCGCCCTCCTCGGCGTCGCAGCACTCGCCAACGGCGTAACAACTCCCCAAGGCGGCGCGGAAGCGGCGCTCCCCATGCTGGTCAAGGACGTCATGCCGGCGCCACTGGCCGGCCTGGTCTTCGGCGCGATCATCATCGGAGCGCTGGTCCCCGCTGCCGTCATGTCGATCGCTGCCGCGACCTCCTTCGTACGCAACGTGTACGTCGAGTACTTCCACCCCACCGCCACCCCCAAGCGGCAGGTGCGGATCGCCAAGATCGTCTCGCTCACCGCCAAGGCCGGTGCCATCGCCTTCGTCTTCGGGCTGCGCAACCAGGACGCCATCAACCTGCAATGGCTCGGTGGTGTGTGGATCCTGCAGACCTTCCCCGCCATCGCCCTCGGCCTGCTCTCATGGCGCCTGCACCACCGCGCGCTGCTCGCCGGCTGGGCCGTCGGCATGGCCGCCGGCACCGTCATGGTCGTGATCCAAGGCTTCTCCCCCGTCGTCCCGCTCGGGCCGCCCGGACGATCGGTCGAGATCTACGCGGGGCTGGCCGCCTTCCTGCTGAACCTCGCCGTCGTGCTGCTCGTCACCGCAGCGATCGCCCTCATACATCGCATACGCAACCGCACCATCCGCGGCTGGTCGCCCGGAGCCGGACTGACGGCCACCACCGCACCCCAAGACGGGAACGAGTAGGTCATGAGACACAGTCGCAACCGCCCCGACCAACCGCCGGCCCCGCAGACCGTCGGGACGGCGGACGGCGGCCCGATGAGCAATGCCGTATCAGCAGACGCGGTCAGTACCCCGATCTCCACGCAACCCGCCCTGGGACAGCCTCCCGACGACGCCGCCCAGCCGGACCGCGAGGCCGGGATCGCCGCGCTCTTCGACGCGCAGTACACACCGATGCTTCGCCTGGCCACGCTGCTGGGTGCCGACGACCCCGAGAACATCGTGGCCGAGTCGTTCTATCAGATCTACCGCAAGTGGCGAAGACTGCGAGATGCCGGATCGGCCGAAGCCTACCTGCGCTCGACAGTCTGCAATCTGACCCGCATGCGGATACGCCATCTGCAGACGGCCCGCAGGCACGCGGTCCCCGCGCCCGTCGAATGGGTCACCTCCGCCGAGAGCTCCGCACTGCTCCGCGACGACCAGCAAGTTCTGGTCGCGGCGCTGCAGGACCTACCCTCGAGACAGAGGGAGGCGCTGGTACTGCGCCACTGGCTCGGGCTCAAGGAAAGCGAGATAGCCCAGGCGATGGGTATCACGGCAGGATCGGTCAAGACGCACACCGCGCGCGGAATCGCCGCCCTGACCAAGGCAATGGAGGCACGGCGATGAGCTCCATCCGGGACAATGCCGGCCCCGACGACACGGCACCCGACAACACCGAAAAGCAGCTCCAGGACGCACTCGACGCCCTGGCCGGCGGCGTCCACCCCGCGCCCGACGCCTACCGCACCGCGCGCGGCGAATGGCTGCGCCGGGAACGGCGCCGAAGGCTGGTACTGGCCGTGCTCATCGCCGTGGTCTTCGCGCTCGCCACGTTGATCGGCCTGTGGATCCTCAATGAGGCGCCGTCGAATTCGGACGTCATCTTCCACCGTGCCGCTGCCGTATCCCAGGTCAGCACGGTCGGCTTTACCTGATCCGCCGGCGTGCGGTCCACGGCCGTCGCCTTCGGGTAGTGGATCCGTCGGGCGACGGGGTTGTGTGGTGGACTCGTGGCCAGAGGGACTGGGCCGCGATCATGGCCGGGTAGCCGCCGTCTCTCCTCGAGAGCGGGGCCCCTGCTGTGTCGCCCCGGCACCAGGCCATTGCCAGGTGGTGGCCGGTCCACACCTGATCGTCGGAGCCTCGCCCGAGTCGATCAGCACCGGCATCCGGTCAGGCGGCCACCTGACCCGGAACAAGACCCTCGACCTGCTCTTCCAGCCGGTCAGTCCTGCAGTCGTGCTGCTCCCTGGCCACAAGTTCAGCCCAGACGAGCTGGCCGTGGGGGAGACGGTAGGTTCCCCACCGGGAGGAGACCGCCTCGACAAGGCACAGGCCTCGCCCGTTGCAGTCCTCGTCGCTCGGCGTGGCCCGCGACGGCAGGCCACCGTCCCAACCCGGTCCGTGGTCGCCGACCTCAATGCGCAGAACACATCCGGCGGCCTCGTCGTGGACCATCCGCAAGGTGAGCCAGGCTGGTCCGGCGCCGTGGTGGACGGCATTCGTGACCAGCTCCGAGATTATCAGCGCGGCATTGTCCGACAGTTCGGAGTGCTGCCACTCCTGCAGCCGGTCTGTTGCCTGCCGTCGAGCCTCACCCGGAGATTCCACCGATGCAGGCAGAATCCACGTGCAGGCTGAGCGAGTGATGGTGGACTCACCAGAGCTGAGAATGGGCATTGCGGCTCGCAGAGAGTGAGTGCGACCTGTCCGTGAACGCTTATCCGCTTCGGGCGATGTGTCATCCGCAGGTCACTGGGCGGCTGTTCTTGTGGGCCCTTCGCATGAGAGTTGTCTTCTGGTCCGGTCCGGTTGACAGCGTCCTGAATGTTTCTTCAAAGGTTCCGCGCCCCGGATCACGTGCTGGTGGGGTGTTCGCGGCCGACTGCCTTCAGGACCCTCATTTCCTTTACGGCAGCCGGCCGCGGGGCCAGGCGGAGTGCGGAAGAACGCCTGGCCGTTGCCCGGCCCTCGCAGCCGGACGCTTCTTGCATTGCTGCGGCCGATCAGGGCTGGGCGGTCGCAGCGAGGGGCTTGGTGACGGCCGCTTCCACAGGAACCGGTCACACACCTTGTAACAGCTTCTGCAGGAGAGTTGCGTGCGGGCCTCAACCGGTTGACCGAGAATTCCGGTCTCTTTCTCACGTGGCGCACGGCTCGCGGACCTCATTGGCGCGGACGGGGCGCACCGACGCACAATCAAGGCAAGCCAGCCCTTCGGGCACAGCCAGAGTGCAGGCGCCTGTGCGGATCCATCAGGTGTCTGCCGGAGGTGCGACGATGATGCAGTCCCCGCATTCCCCGCACGATCCTGGGCCCAGGCCCCGGAGGAAACGCCGCTCGGTGATGACGTTTTCCCGGATCGCCGCGGCCGTGCTGCTGATCGCCCCGTTCGTGGCGATGCTGTGGGTCTCCTCGTATGCGAGGACCGGTCCTGACCTGGGGGGCGCACCCTTCTTCTACTGGTACCAACTGCTGTGGATACCGATCACCGCGGCCAGCATCCTCGGCGCCTATCTGCTGCTGCGTCCTGACAAGAAGAAGACGCCAAAGAACCGTGAGCGGCAGTGAACCAGGCCCAGGCGCTGCGGTGTCGGCGTACGCACTTCGAACACACAGGTCCGAGCCCCAGGGACCGCGGGATCCCCGAACGGGACAGGCGTATTGGCGTGCGTCGTCGCAACGATGCAGGCCCATCGTGCCAGAGCAGCGGCGAACGCCTGGGGCGGGGTCCGCCAACTTGGGGTTGTGCGGGGTGGGTTGTTCAGCCGGTGCTCTACGCAGGAGGTCGTCAACGGTGCAGAGGGACCGGTTCGTGCACGTGGACAGGTACTGGCCGGCCAGGCCGTTTGTGTTCTTGTTCGTCCCCGGCTGCCAGGGGCTGCCGGGGCTGGCGAGGAAGATGCCGTTGGCGAAGTGTGGCGCGATCTCGTGGTGGCGAGCCCTCTCGGAGCCTTGGGCCCATGTGGGACTGTGCCGGGCGGGTTCCGGAAGCCGACTGAAGACGGCGATGAGGGCATCGCGCAGGTGGCTGGCTGAGTGCCCGCTCGGCAGCGGGACCAGGCGGAGATGGCGGGTGCACCGGTCGACCAGGGTGGCAACGGCGGGCTGTCCCTCCCCCGGACACATCGTCACCCCGGACGATCGGTACCGCAGCGTGACCGCGGGGCGCCTTCGGCATCGGGCGGGAAGTCGTCGTCAGGCGCCGCGTCAACGCCGACGAGACGGCGGCGTCCACGTACTCACCCCGTTGTCCTGACGGACGGCAAGGTGCTTCTGGTCGACTGCGGCTGGATCCTCTCGGGCCCGTCACAGTCCGCCTTCCCGCAGGTCCCGGCACCGCCTCGCGGTCAGATCACCGTCCCAGGGCGGCTGATGCCGGACGAGACGACCGCGGCAAGCGGCAATGCCGGACCGGCAGATCATGCTGATCAACAGCGAGCGGGAGGCGCGGTGCCTCGGCGCCGAGGTGCTTGGCGGCTGCATCACTCAGAGGCGCCCGAGCCGGAGGGCGGCACCCCTGAGCCGGTCGGCGAGCCCGGCGACGAGCCAGGCCGCGCTGAAGTGCGCGTACGCCATCCAGGGGTGGCTGTTCGCCGCGAGTGTCCCGATCGGCTGGGTGATCCTGGTCCGGCGGGAGGCCCGGGACTGGGATGCCGGGGCGAATGAGAAGGAAACACCGGACACGCAGCCGGCGTCCGTGCAGCCGACGCCTCGGGCGCGCCGGCCGGTTCAGCGGCCGCTCCAGTAGCGGAACGTGCGTTCCGGCTGGGGCAGGAGGTTCCAGGGGTGGGGAGTCATATGGCGCCCTATGCGCTTGAGGACCCGCCCCGCGTCGTCCGGCCGGTACGCCTGGACCAGGGCGAAGGCGAGGACGTTGAGGTCGATCAGCGACTCGGCGTGCGGGGGTGCACCGGCGTCGAACCACTGGTACAGGGCGATGTCGATCTCCTCCGCGATCTGCGGTTCGTTCCAGTCGCGGCCCGCCCCCATGGCCGACTGGCGCAGCCGGTGGGCGTGGACTTCCACGCGGGCCGCCACGGGCAGCAGCGCGACCGGGGAGCCGTACGGTGCCCGGTCGGCGCTCATCCGTGCGAAGTCCAGCATGTCGGGGACGTTTCCGTACCCGCGCGGGGACAGGTACCGCAGCAGGTCGTGGTAAGCCGTCCGGTGCCACGGGGCACGGGTGACGGCCTCAGTCCAGATGGGAACGGCGTCGTGAACGGGGACGGCGAAGGAGCGCATCAGGGACAGCAGAGCCAGCCAAGGCGTCGGGTCCTCGGGGCAGGCCTCGGCGGCGCGCAGGCACGCCTGCTCTGCCGACCGGGCGGCGGCCCGCCCTCCCTCTGCGGCCCCGGTGACCTGCACGAAGGCGCGCAGGGCCAGGGCGTCCCCGTCGGCGGGCCGGTCGGCGGCCCATCGTTCGCAGATCGCGGGGGGCAGGCTCCGCGCCAGCACGGAGATCCGGTGCGTCCGGCGGTCCCAGTCGTGCCCCGTCGTGCGCAGCAGTTCGGCGACCGGCTCCCAGACGGCCTGCGAGGAGTCGGCACCGAGACCGTGGAGCTGCCGTTCGGGGCGCAGTTCGGTCAGTGTCTTGTGGAGGGCCTGATCGTCGAGTGCGGGGCGGACCTGCAGGGCGGGGCGACGTCTGAGCATCTCGGTCCCGGTCGAATAGGTGAAAAGAGGTGGTACGGGGCGGGCATGCCGTCAGGGCTGTACGCCACACCCCCCCCCGTCGGCTGAGAACCCCTCGGAACAGACCTCACCCTAC
>NZ_JBFAOY010000066.1:0-8622 GCF_040675505.1 Streptomyces sp. NPDC049597 | reverse complement strand
CAGGCACAAGATCAGCAGACACCCCACAGATCCTGCCGACTCAACACGCAACTGCCAAGCCCCACAACGAACTTCATTCTGAAACGATCAGTAAGGGCTGAGGGCGGGACGCTGCCCCGGGCGGGCCGGACGCCCGCGTGATGCTCGTCCGGTCGGCCTGAACCCGGCCGGCGCCGAAGGCGTCAGGCCTCCCATGCCACCGGTCCGGGAGGCTGCCTGATCCAGGAATCCCGTCCTCACCCTCAGGGAGGCGGGCATTCAAAGGCTCGAGAGGGAGCTGTCCCGCTGGGTGCCGTTCGACGAGTCGCTGCACCCGGACATCGCCTCGCACACTCCGCTCACCGACGAGACAGCAGGGCTCACCGGGCCGGCGGAGCTCGCCCGTATGAGCGTGCGCGTGCTGGTCGTCGACGATCAGGAGTTGGAGTGCGAGGGACTGGTCATGCTGCCGGTCCGTCTGATGCGTTTGCGCCTACGTCGTGCCCCGAACGGCGGACCGGCCCGCTCGGCGCCGGAGCACGATCGGCGGCGGCTCAGAGCAGGCGGTCGTCATGGTGACGACCGAGGGCACGGCCGAACCGTTCCGAGATCGCCGGCATGAGGCTCTCGCCCGGCCCGGGCCGCTCCAGGCCGAACACATAGCCGGGGAAGTCCAGTTCCTTCTGCACCGCCCAGATCGCCTCGTGCTCCTGCGGCGGAAGCACCTGTGCCGGGTCCCCGACGGCCACCCAGCCGATCGGCACCATGGCGTCCGGGGGCAGCACCGTGCGCAGATGCACAATCCCGTTGATCCGGACCTCCGAACGGGCCCCGATCCGGGCGCCGTTGAAGACCCGGCTGCCGGTTGCCAGGAACACCTCGTCCTCGACCGTGCATCCGGTCAGATAGGAGCCGGGGCCCACGAGGACCTCCCGCCCCAGGCTCAGGGGATCACGGCGCGTTCCGCGCAGGACCGCGTTCTCCATCACGATGCAGCCTTCACCGAGTTCCACGGGTCCGCCCTCCGCGGTCAGCACCGCACCGAACAGCACCCGGCACCCCGCGCCGACACGCACATCCCCGCACAGGGTCGCCGTCGGGGCGACGTAGGCAGAGGCGTGAACGGTCGGCGCAACACCTTCGTGTTCAATGAGCATGTCCCAAATCATGCAGGACCCGCAACGCCCGATCCACGCATATCCACTGGCCGAGACGGTGGTTCAACACCCCGCCGTCCCCATTCGGGGTGTGTGCAACAAACGCTGGGACTGGATCTCGGAGTAACACCGGATGACCGATGTTGTACGGGAGTGGGAGAACACGGCGCCGTCGGAGCCGGAGACGGCTGCCGGGGTCGGGGCAGTTGCCGGCTGTATGCGTCCGTGACCGCGAACGGGAGCGGGCCAGGGGCGACAGGTGCCGACTGGTTGAGGAGCGGGAGCGCCACGTCGTCGGATGCGAGCAGTCGGCCGTCGTCGGTCGCCAGTACGACGCGGTCGGTCGTCTCCCGCAGCCGGCGGCCGGACGCGAGATGGCGGTTGCGGTGGGGGCACCCGGTGCGAGCAGACCGGCCTCATGGCGAGGGGCAGACCGACCATGCTGGTGGGCACGTTCTCGCTGGTCCCGCAGGCCGCGGACGCTGTCTCTGTTCCCGTCATCGCGGCGGGCGGAATCGCCGACGGCCGTGGTGCGGCGGCAGCCTTGACGCTGGGAGCCGCGGGCCTGCAGATCGGTACCGCCGTCCTGGCAACCGACGAGTCGGGGGCCGGTGCCGTACCCAAGAGCGTGCTGCGCTCGTCGGCCGGCGGGCAGTCGACCGCGCCGCCCGACGACCTTCAGACGCCACACTCCGAGCCCGCCCGCGCGCCCGACGGTCGATGACAAGCAGCGCGACTGCCGTACAGAACCGCTGGCCACATCCGTAGGGGATTTACTTGCGGTGTCGGGTGATCCAGCCGGTCGCGTCCCGGACGGACGAACGGGACGGCGTTCGGTGTCAACCGAATCACATGGTCACGCAACTCCCTGTCAGCTCATCCGGAGCCGGCACGCCGCTGAGGAAGGAGGTGTGAGGCGTACCGGCAGCACGGCGTAGGGAACCGGTCAGAGGGCCGACTCCCCATCGGCACATTCGCCGGCAGTGGTTGCACCAGGCCCGCCGTGGTTCGTTTGGGCCGCTCAGGCATTGGCTCGTCCATCACATCTGCACCCGAAGGAGAATCATGGGACGGCGCACGGCACTGGTGACCAATGTACTCGAGTACGGCGGGCCAGGGACGGTAGAAGCACTGGAGAAGGCGGGGTACAAGATAGCCTGCCACGACCGCACTTTCACCGACCCCCGAGCACGCGAAGCGTACGCGGCCGCACACACCGACATCGCAGTTCTGTCGGCTCAGGACCCGCAGGCGGTGGTGGCCGAAGCCATCGAAAGCCTCACCGCAATCGATGCCCTGATCAGCAACGACGTCCACCCGAACCGGCCCGCACCGATAGAGGACGTTTCACTTGACGATCTGCGCGCCACTCTCGAAGCGGTGCTTGTCACGCCGTTCCGGCTCGCTCAAGCGATCATCCCGCATTTGAAAGGCCGCGGTACGGGCAGCATCGTCCTGGTCACCTCTGCCCGTGAACTTCAGCCCGAACCGGGATTCAGCGTGCCCACCACGGCACGGGGCGGAGCGACGACTTTCGCCCTCGCACTCGCCCGGGAGCTCGCGCCCTCAGGGATCCAGGTCAATGCCATAGCCCCCAACTACCTCTACAGTGAGCTGTATTACCCGCGAGACCGGTTCATCGACAATCCGGTCGGACGGAAGGAAATCGAGGATCGAGTGCCAGTCGGCCGACTGGGCACCCCGGAGGAGCTCGGGAATCTCGTCGAGTTCTTCGCCTCCGGCAAGTCGGCATTCGTCACCGGTCAGGTAATCGCGTTCACCGGCGGCTGGCCCTGATGGGGGCTCGGGTCGGCAAGTCTCCGTACGGGGAGATCGCCCGTCCTGCGGGAGCGGGAGGTCGGAACCTGACCGTGAAGAAGCGAGGGTCGCCATAAAGACGGCTCCGCAAAAGATCAAGCTCCAGGACCCCGACTCGGCGACAGCGTTTCTGACTCGGATGGCCGCCGCACCGACGATGCTCATCGGTCAGCCGGGCTCCCGGCCCCCCGCCGGACCGGCCGCTCCTGTCGGTCCGGCGCAGGGGCCCCGGCTCCCTGTGTCACCACGCCCTGCATCTTCGATTCCGGGCGACACTGCGATTCCGCAGCCCGTGCGGTTCACTGTGGATCTCTTGTCGCCCAACGACACAACCCTCATGGCTGAAAGGTGGCAGACACGGTGACGACCGTCGCATACCAGGGGGAACCCGGGTCCAACTCGGCAACCGCCGCCAACGACCTGTATCCCGGATGCAATGAGCTGCCCTGCACGAGCTTCGATCAGGCCCTGGACGCCGTGACGCTCGGCGCGGCCGACGTGGCGGTGATCCCAGTGGACAACTCCGCAGCCGGACGCGTCGCCGACGTGCACCACCTGCTTCCGGAGTCAGGCCTGTTCCTCATCGCGGAATACTTCCTCGCCATCCGCTTCGACCTCATGGGCCTCCCGGGCACGTCATTCGACCAGGTGGAATGCGTCCGCAGCCATGTGCACGCCCTGGGACAGTGCCGGAAGGTTCTGCGCGAGGGCGGCTGGCGCACGCTCGTCACCGACGACACCGCGGGGGCGGCCCGCGAGGTGGCGGAGCTGGGCGACCGCCGGCACGCAGCACTCGCCCCGCCGGCTGCGGCACGCCGCTACCGTCTCGAGGTACTGCGGTCGGGGGTCGAGGACGACCCGGACAACACCACGCGGTTCGTCGTCCTCTCCCGCGACGCCGCCTTCCCGCCGGACACGGGTGACCCGACGATGACCAGTCTCCTCTTCAGCGTGCGGAACATCCCCAGCGCGCTCTACAAAGCGCTCGGTGGGTTCGCCAGCAGTGCCGTGAACCTCACCAAGATCGAGAGCTACCAGATCGGTGCCGGGCTGAACGCCAGCCGCTTCTACGTCGAGATCGAGGGGCATCCCGACGAGCCCCGAGTCGCCCTTGCCCTGCAGGAACTGCGCTTCTTCTCGTCCGAGGTACGCATCCTCGGCGTGTACCCAGCCCACCAGCACCGCCTGAGGGAGGGCACCGCGTGACAGCAACCGGCTCGAGCGGCGTCCGACGGCGTCCGGGCCAGAGGCTCGCATCGCCAGCGCCAGCGGCCGGTCTTCCACCAGGTGATCGGCGACTTCGTCCTCGATGGCCTCAGGGGACGCGCAGGGCCGCTGCGCCGAGGGCTCGCAGGCCACCGCCGGCGCCTGCATCACCTTCCTGGACCACGTGCCCCGCGGCAGGCTCGGAGACCTGACCGTCGCGCTGTCCGGCTACGGCCGCTTCAGCATCGTCCGCCTTGGTGGGCGGGACCAGGCCGACGTGTCAGATCTACGAGCCCTTCAGACAGCTCTGGGGCCGTCCGGCTCGTGCTCGGGATGCTGTTCCCCCCAGACAAGCATGGAGTGCAGAACACTGCTGAGGCTTCTGCCCTCCTCGGTGAGTTCGTAGACGACGCGAGGCGGGACTTCCGCGTACACCGTACGGGTGAGGATCCGCTGATGCTCCAAGGCACGCAGACGGTCGGTGAGGACTTTGGAGCTGGGGTTGCCCAAGGCGCTCCTCAGCTCCCCGAAGCGCTTGGGCCCGGTCAGCAGGTCCCGGACGATCAGGGTCGTCCACTTGCCGTCGAGGACTTTGAGCGTGCGCTCGACCCCGCAGCCGTGCGAAGGCACCCCTGCCGTCAGGCGGACGAACCGCTCCGGGTCCATGGTTTCCATAAGCACACTATGCCACGTTCTGGGTACTGCTTTGCAATCGGATCTAATGTCCGCTGCATGACCAGTTCACAGACAGTCGTCGTCCATGGCGCCACAGGTGCCCAGGGCGCTCCCGTCGTACGCCACCTCCTCGCGGCGGGCCACCGCGTCCGCGCCGCGGTCCGGGACCCCCGGGCGCCGCTCCCACCCGGTGCGGAAGGTGTGGCTGCGGACCTGAACGACACCGCGTCACTGGCCGCTGCCTACGCCGAAGCCGACGCCGTTGTGGTGCAGTTGCCGCTGGTGTTCGCGGCGGACACCGCCGTGGCCCAGGCCGAGTCGGTGCTCGCGGCACTGCGCAAGGCAGGCGTCGCCCAAGCCGTGTTCAACACCGGCGGTGTCCTTGCTGACGAAGGCGTCGGCGTCCCCTTCGTGGACGCCCGGGCGCTGATGACCGCTCGGCTGGCCGAGTGCGTGGCCACAGCCTCCGTGGTGGCCCCGGCCCGCACGTATTTGGAGAACCTGGCCGCCCCATGGTCCGCCGCCCGGGTCAGGGCCGGGGAAGTCGCCTACCCGCTCCCCTCGGACCTGCCCGTTCCCTGGGTGGCTCTGGACGATCTCGGCGCGACCGTCGCCGAACTGGCCACGGCACCTGAACCGCCGCCGCTGCAAATCGTCGCAGGACCACAATCCCTCACCGGCGACCAGGTCGCCGCCGGACTCTCGGCCGCGCTCGGGCAAGAGGTTCGCTGGAAGACGATCGCGCCGGCCGAGTACGAGCAGATGCTGACTCCCTATCTCGGGCAGGAAGCCGCGGCCGGGGTGGCAGCGGCCTATCTGCCTCCCCCGCCCGGCGCCCCGCTGCCCCCTGCTGCGGATCCCGCAGCCGTGCGGACCGGCCCCACAACGCTGCGCGACTGGGCAACCCGGCAGCACTGGCCCCAGTGACCGACCACAGGACGCCTGCCGCAGTGCCGCTCGATCCAGACAGGCCGGCGAGGCGCGGCTGCGGTCGCTCCGCCGACGTACACGGCAGCCGGCCGGGTCAGGCACACTCGCGACACCGCCGGGTGACCGGACTCAACTGCGGGACAGCGCCGCGAGCCGAAAGCCACCACCAGCCGTTCGTCGGGCCCTGCGGCGACCACCGAGCCCGGCAACGGGAACACCAACGCCGGTCCGGCCTGCTCTTCGGTGGTGAGATCCCACACCCCAACCGGGCGAGGCGTACGGCCTCCCTACCGTCCGCGGCCTCGCCGACCGGTGCCCATGCCGGGCTGGGCCTCGGTCGGCCCGCTGATCATTCCTGCGGTGTGGAGGCCGGCCAGGTAGATCGTGGCGGTCTTCTCGTAGCGATTTCCTCCGCATTCCTGTCATCGAAACCGGCCCTCCACGCAACTCGCAGGAAACAGGGCTCACACACTCGGCAAGACACCAAGGGCGGTGACGGATGACTGAAGGCCCCATGGCCGCGGCGTTCCTCGCCGTCATCGGTGGTGCGTCCGTGCTCGCCCTCACCGCCCGTCGCCTGCACAGCAACGACGCCCTGCCCTCCCTGGAAGGATGGGCACTGGCCGATCGCAGTCTTGGGACCGTTTGGACGTGGCTGCTGCTGGGCGGGACCGTATTCACTGCCTACACCTTCGCCGCCGTGCCCGGGCTGGTGTACGGAACCGGGGCGCTCGCCTTCTTCGCCCTCCCGTACACCGTGATGGTCTGCCCGTTGGCCTTCGTCCTGCTGCCCCGGATGTGGGACGTGGCCCGCGCAGGCGGCTACGTCACTCCCGCGGACTTCGTCCGCGGACGCTACGGTTCGGCGCCTCTGGCCCTGGTGGTCGCTCTCACCGGCATCCTCGCGACCATGCCGTATCTGGCGCTGCAACTCCTGGGCATCCGCGCGGTCCTCACCGCCGGCGGGCTCTATCCGAATGCCGCCACCGGTGACCCGGCCATGGTCGCGATCTTCGCAGGCCTCGCAGTGGCGACCTACCGGCACGGCCTTCGCGCTCCCACAGTGATCTCGGCACTCAAGGCCGTGGCGGTCTTCGGCTCGGTACTGGCCGTCACCTGGCTCGTCCTCGCCCACATGGGCGGACCCGGCCTGGTCTTCGACGAGGCGGCTCGCCGTCTCGCAGGGCCGGAGACCCCCGGCGTCTCCCTCGTCCTGAGCCCCGGCCAGCAGCCGGCCTTCGCCACCCTGGCCCTCGGATCGGCGTTGGCCCTGCTGATGTACCCGCACGTCCTGACCGCGGCATTCGCCGCCTCCGGACCGGACACCCTGCGCAAGGTCTCCGTCGCCCTGCCCGCCTGGACCGCGGTGCTCGCCCTGTTCGGACTGCTCGGCATCGCCGCGCTCGCCTCGGGCGTGCAGGCCCCCGACGGAGGCGCCGAGGCCGCCGTCCCCGTCCTGGTGAACCGCCTCATGCCGACGCCCCTGGCAGGCCTGGTCTTCGGCGCGATCACCGTTGGTGCGCTCGTTCCGGCCGCCGTCATGTCGATCGCGGCGGCGACCTCGTTCGTGCGCAATGTGTACGCCGAGTACTTCCATCCCACCGCCACGCCCAAGCGCCAGGTGAGGATCGCCAAAGCGGTCTCACTCACCGCGAAGGCGGGAGCCATCGCATTCGTCTTCGGGCTCCGGGACCAGGCTGCGATCAACCTGCAACTGCTCGGCGGCGTATGGATCCTCCAGGTCTTCCCTGCCGTGGCCATCGGGCTGTTCACCCGCATGCTCCACCACCGGGCGCTGATCGCGGGCTGGGCCGTCGGCATGGTGACCGGTACCGTCATGGTCGTACAGGAGGGGTTCTCCCCTCTCGTGCCCCTTCCTGTGCCCGGCCCCTCCGGCCAGTCCCTGGAGATCTACGCGGGGCTTGCGGCCCTGCTTCTGAATCTGACGGTCAGCCTCGTCAGCACCGTCGTACTCGACCGGATCGGCACCCCCCGGCACGCGGACACCACCGCGCTCGCCCCCTGCCTGCCGGACAAGCACCTTCCAGGGACAGGAGAGAACACCCCATGAGACGGACCATCCCCACCACTGTCCCGCTCCTCGCGGGCCCGCCGGTGGCAGATCGCAACGCAGCCGCAGACCCACGTGAGCGGCACCACGCGGATGCTGCGCATGATGAGGCCGCACCGGTCACTCAGCCCGCTCCGCTTCGAACCGATCCTGCCGAACAGGAGCGGGAAGCGGCCGTCGCCCGGCTTTTCGACCAGCACTACCCGTCGATGCTCCGCCTCGCCGCGCTGCTGGGTGCAGATGATCCGGAGAACATCGCGGCCGAGGCCTACTACCAGATGTACCGGAAGTGGCGGAAACTGCGGGACGCCGAGTCCGCGGAGGCGTATCTGCGTTCCATCGTCTGCAACCTGACCCGGATGCGCATACGCCATCTCCAGGTCGCCCGTCGCCACACCGAGGCACCGCCCACCGACTGGATCACCTCGGCGGAGAACTCGGCGCTGCTCCGTGACGACCAGCGGGTACTGCTCGAGGCCCTGCAGCAACTGCCCACCCGGCAGCGCGAGGCCCTCGTGCTGCGCCACTGGATGGGCCTGAAGGAAGGCGAGATCGCCGCGGCGATGGGCATCTCCGCGGGATCGGTCAAGACCCATACCTCGCGCGGCCTCGCCGCTCTCACCCAGGCGATGGAGGCCCGGCGATGAACAGCACTCCCAACGCCCGGGACACCGAGGAGCAGCTCGGCGAAGCCCTCGAAGCCCTCGCCGGCCAACTGCACCCCGCCCCCGACGCCTACCGAACCGCCCGCGGCGACTGGCTCCGACGGGAACGCAGGCGCCGCCT
>NZ_JBFAOY010000065.1:0-8862 GCF_040675505.1 Streptomyces sp. NPDC049597 | reverse complement strand
CATCATCTCGGACCACGACGCTCGCGCTTCGCAGGTCTCCTTGCTCTGCACGTTCATCCGTACGCGGCTCTGCACATAGGCGAGTACGCCGACACCGGGCCGTCCTCTCCGCAGCTCCCACTCCTGCCGCAGCTGCCGCGCTGAGCAAGGCACGGCTTCGGTCCCTTCTGCGCAAGGCCGGCCGCCAGCGCCGCATCGAGACCCGGGCCGAGCACCTCGCCGGTGTCCTGCGCGAGCCACACATGCGTCAGCTCCCGCGCGTCGAGGAAGCCCTCGGCCAGCAGGTCAGGGCACTCGTCCTGCAACTCGATGCCGCCGCCCAGGCAGCCGACGATCTCGCCACCACATGCGCCGAGACGTTTGCCGAGCACGAGGACGCTGAGATCATCACCAGCTTCCCCGGCCTGGGTGAACTCACCGGAGCCCGCATTTTGGCCGAGATCGGCGACGACCGGTCCCGGTTCGCCGACGGCCGGGCGCTCAAGGCATACGCAGGCTCGGCCCCCATCACCAGAGCCTCTGGCAAGAGCTTGATCGTCAACCACCGCAAGGTGAAGAACCAGCGACTGGCCGCAGTCGGCTACGTCTGGTCGTTCGCCGCGCTGTCCGGCTCCCGCGGAGCTCGCGGCCACTACGACCGCCGCCGAGGCACCGGGGACCGGCACACAGCGGCCTTGCGCAACCTCTTCAACCGGCTCCTCGGCCAGCTCCACCACTGTCTCATCACACGCCAGAACTACGACGAGAACACCGCCTTCCCCACCCCGCTACCGATTTCGGCTTGACGCCATAGACCGATCGGATGTCTCGATGCCCGGCATCGGCGTCAGGACCGGAGCCAGGATCCTCATCAACGTGGGCGACGGCAGCGGCTTCCCGTCCGCCGCCCACCCGGCCGCCTATGCCGGTCTTGCCCCGGCGACGCGAAGTTCGGGCTCCTCAATCCGCGGCGAGCAACCGTCCCGGCGGGGAAACAAGCAGCTCAAACCGCCTTCTTCCTGTCCGCGTTCGCGGCCCTGGCCGACCCGGTCCCCCGGTCCTACTACGACAAGAAGATCAACCAGGGCAAACACCACACCCAAGCCCTCCTCTGCCTCGCCCGACGACGAGCCGACGTCCTCTTCGCGATGCTCCGAGACGGCACCTTCTACGAGCCGCGTCCAGCAGCCGCATGAGAGGCAGGAGGCCTGACCAGCACCTACCGGTTCTGCCCGGCGCCGGGCACGTGAACGGCCACGTCGTAGTTGCCGATCAGGTCGGCAAGACCACGCGGGCTCACGCCCTTCGCGTTCTGCTGCTCGGGATCGGCTCCGGCTTCCAGCAGTACCCGGAGCGTCGCCGGATCACCTCGGTAGTGGAACACCGCGTTGAACAGAGCCGTGTTGCCGTTGCTGTCGCCGACATCCACGGGCCCACCAGCCGCCAGGAGGATCTCTGCGGCCGACGCAGCCTGGGACTGCGCGGCGAAATGCAGGGGCGTCATTCCCGCCTTGTCCGCAAGGCCTGGCTCGGCGCCATCCGCCAGGGCCGCCCTCAAGCCAGCAACGTCTTCGTTCAAGGCGCCGTAGTGCACCGAAGTGCGACCCATCCAGTCCCGACCCTGATCCCCATCCGCCATAACGCCCATCCTCTCCGAGCTTGACGGAAGGGATAGGGGCACCCCCCCGCAAAGGGATGACCACCGCCGAAGCCCGCGTGATGAACGAGCGGGACCAGAATTCGAGCACGAGTGGGACGCCTTGATCTCGGGCTCGACCGCCCGGCTCCCTCTCGCCTCGACCACCCCTTGCTCAGGATGCCGACGGCGACACGTCCGAACTCCTTGTCATGCAAGCCCCCCGCCCCGCCGCGACACGGGGTGCCCCGTCTTTTCCGCATGGCGGCCGCAGACGTACCGTGCCGCAGTCGCGAGCAGAATCCGGATCCACGCGCCGATGGGAACGGGGTCCGCGATGCGCTCTTCGTGGCGTCGTTGAATGTCACGCTCTTCGCGATCGGTTATGTGTCGGCACACGTGCATGGAGACCAATCCCCGGGCCATTCGCTTTCAATCCGCAGCCTGTGGCCTCATTGGCCAGGAGAGCAGGGCCAACAAGGAGGGATTGGTATGGCAGGCGCGCGAACGGTCCGCACCGTGGACCGCAATCTGGGCGGAAGGCAGCTCGCCGCACTGATCACAGGCCCACCTGACGCTCGACTCGGCTACCTCGAATTGGCCAGGGCAGTGCCGACACGTGGCTGGTGATCGACGAGACCATCACCGACATCGCCCTCGACGTCCCGCCTACGTCCCCTTGTGCCTCACTCGCCCATCCCGGCGAGGGCAGCCAGGTAATCACCATCGGTTCCCTGAGTAAGAGCTGCTGGGGCGGCCTGCGAGTCGGCTGGCTGCGGGCCGGCTCCCAGGTCATCACCGAGCTCGCCGCCCTGCGGATCACCATGAACATGGCCAGTTCGGTGCTTGATCAACTCCTGGCCCTGGCACTGCTGGGCCGTTTGGACGAAGTGCTCAGTGATCGGAGAGAGCAGCTGAGGACACACGTGACGCGCTTTCAAACGCTTTGTCACGTCATCTTCCGGAATGGTCCTGGCACGGTCAGCCGGGTGGTCTGTCCCTCTGGGTCGATCTCGGGCGCCCGCACGCCTCGGAGTTCGCCGACCGCGTCCTCAGCCACGGAGTCCGCATCGAGGGCGGAGCTCGCTTCGGCGTGGACCCCGGGACCCACGAACATCGCCTGCGCACCGTGCGTCCACTCCCCGCACGTGTACGACAAGGCAGCGGAACGCCTCGCCGCCGCCCTGGACGGCAGCCCACTGCACACGGCGCATGCGGAGCACCCGCACTGGGTGGCTTGATGGAGCGATACCTGGCAGCAGTTGCCGTCAGCGTCGTTCGGGCCGTCGGGAGCGACGGCGGCCGGCGCCCTTCGCCCCTGCGGCTTCGACCCGAGTAGCCCCCCAAAAAAACGATGGCAGATACGTCGTCATACGAGTCGGCTCAGCTGAAGAATCGCGAAGCCTAGTAGCGAGACACCGCAGCAGGCTTCGAGTACGCGTACGGCCAGTGGTGGCAGCGCCTTGCGCAGCACCACGATGAGCCCCGCCGCGATCAGGCACCACAGCATCGAGGAGGCCATGAACCCGGCAAAGAAGACACCCAGCTCCGCCACGCCGCCCGGGCCCAGCACGGTGCCCACCCCGCCGGCCGCGCCCGACCAGTAGACAACGTTCCACGGGTTCGCCAGCGACATCCCCGCCCCCACAGCCATGGCCTGGCGGTCTTGTTTGACGTACGGCTCTGCCGTCAGATCGAACCCCTTTCGCGCGAGCGCGTCGCGCAGGCCCGCCACCCCCAACCAGGCCAGCAACAAGCACCCGGCCACGGTGAGCGGCACGCGCAAGGCCGGTACGGCGAACAGCGCCCCCACCCCGGCCAGGCCGAGCACCGCCCAGACGGCGTCGCCCACCAGCGAGCCGACCTGGACCGCGAAGGCAGGGCCGAACCCGCCCCGGATTCCGCGCCGCAGCGACTCGCTGAACACCGCGCCGGGCGTCGCGTTGAACACCAGTCCCAGCCACAGAGCCACCATGAAGATCTCAGTCATGACGGTCACTGTGGCGGTGGCTGGCCGTGCGGTCTTGTCAGATGTTGATCTGAGAGAGCCGACGGTACCGGCCCGGTGTGATGGCGTAGGCCGCGGCGAAGTGGCGGTGGAAATGAGCCTGGTCGGCGAAGCCGAGCCCGTGAGCGACATCGGCGACGCGCTCCCCCTTGCGCAGTCGGCGCCGCGCCTCGGCCAACCGGGCCGACAGGTGCCAGGCGTAGGGCGGGGTGCCGGTGGCCCGGGTGAACGTCCGGATCAGATGCTCCCGGGACATACCGGCCTCGTCGGCCAGCTCGGCCAGCCGCGGCGCGCCGGACAGGTCGGTGCGGAGCCGGGCGAGCACCGCGGCGATCCGGGCGTCAGCGGGTTCTGGAGCACGCACGCGCCGCCCTGCGGCCAGGTCGAACAAGCGCGACAGCACAAGCAGGAGCCGCTCCTGGATCGGAACAGAGGATTCTGCGGGCGGAGGGTGTCCGTCCGGTGCTAGCTCGCGCAATGCTCTGGCCGCAGCGAGAAATTCCTCGCGTAGGCGTGGAGAGCGGACGACGGGCCGTTGGAAGTCGACCGGGGCGTCGCCAGTCAGCGATTCCACCACCGCCGGCGGGACGTACCAGCTCACAGCCGTGAAGGACGCATCGGGCGGGACCTGGGTAGTGCACGACTGGACCTGGCCGGGGTTGTAGAGGGTGAACTCGTCCAGGTTCACGTCGAACGACGTGCGATCCAGCCGGACTCGCTCCAGTCCGCAGAGGTTGACGCTGATCACGTACTCATCGTGGCTGTGCCGCGGGAACCCGCCCGACGGGGGACGCACGACCGTCAGCTGACCTCCGCCCCAATCCGTAACGTGCATGCGCAGAGCGTACGGCAGGCCGGCGGCCTGGCTGAATGGGGCGATAAACCTATTCGATCATGCAACTCGCTGATCGGTGCGACAACGGATTCTGAGACTGCCCCTCGCGTCGCTGTCGGCTCAGCAGCAGCGGAACCCCTCACGGGGATCGGCCTCCCTGGCATCCATGCGGCTGCGCTCGAACTCGCGGCGCGACATCACCTTCGCCCCCGGGTCGTGGGATCTGGCATGGGCGACGTAGTGGTCGTACACCGACTCGCCCGATACCTCGCGCACATACCATCGGACCCGGTCGACCACGCGTCGCACGCCGTTCACCGCTGTCATACCCGCCACGGGGCTCACGTCCTGCCCCTTTCCGCGGCCTCCGGGTCCACGCCACCGGCTCCGACCTCCGCCAGCTCCGCCTTCTCCTGCTTGGTGGGGATCAGACCGGCGGGCGCGACCAGCTTGGAGGCAACGTACGGGCTCTCGGCGAGACGGATGCTCTGCGGGGCGCGGATCGCCTTCATGCTGACTCTGGCCGCATCCGCGAGGACGACCACGATGAGGACGGCGAAGAGTGCCGCGAGAACACCGTCGACGGTCGAGTTGGTCACGATGGTGTGCATCTCGTCCATCGTCTTCGCCGGCGGCAGCACCTGATCGGCCTCGATGCCCGTCTGGTACTTGTCGCGTTGGGCGAAGAAGCCGACCTTGGGGTCGCCCGAGAAGATCTTCTGCCAGCTTGCGGTGAGAGTGACCGCGGCGTCCCAGGCGAGCGGAACCGCCGTCACCCAGGCCCACCTGAGCCGCCCGGACTTGATCAGAAGCGTGGTGCAGACGGCGAGCGCCACGGCCGCCAGCAGCTGGTTGGCGATGCCGAAGAGCGGGAAGAGCTGATTGATGCCGCCGAGCGGGTCGTGCACACCGGCCCAGAGGAAGTAGCCCCAGCAGCCGACGACGACGGCGCTGGCGAACCAGACGCCCGGCTTCCAGCTGACCTGCTTCAGCGGCTTGTAGAGGTTGCCGAGCATGTCCTGGAGCATGAAGCGCCCGACCCGGGTTCCCGCGTCGACCGTGGTGAGGATGAAGAGCGCCTCGAACATGATGGCGAAGTGGTACCAGAACGCCTTCATCCCGGCGCCGCCCACCACGGCGGAGAAGATGTCCGACATGCCGAGCGCGAAGGTCGGCGCGCCGCCGGTCCGCGACAGCAGGCTGGCCTCCTCGACGTCCCTGGCGGCCTGGGTCAGCTGCTCCGGGGTGACGGTGAAGCCGAGGTTGGCAACCGCCTGGGAGGCGGATTCCACGGTGGTGCCCAGAATGCCGGCGGGAGAGTTGATCGCGAAGTACAGGCCGGGGCTGAGGATGGAGGCGCAGATCATCGCCATGATGGCGACGAACGACTCGGTCAGCATCGCGCCGTAGCCGATCATCCGGATCTGGGTCTCCTTCTGGATCATCTTCGGAGTGGTGCCCGAGGCGATCAGGGAGTGGAAGCCGGAGAGCGCGCCGCAGGCGACGGTGATGAACACGAACGGGAACAGCGAGCCCGCGAAGACAGGCCCCTGGCCGTTGCCCGCGAACTCGGTGACCGCCGGCATCTTCAGCGTCGGCAGGGCGATCACCACGCCCAGCGCGAGCAGCACGATCGTACCGACCTTCATGAAGGTCGAGAGGTAGTCGCGCGGTGCCAGCAGCATCCAGACCGGGAGGACGGAGGCGAGGAATCCGTACGCCACCATCCAGATGACCAGAGTGCTCGGCGCCAGGGTGAAGAATTCGGCGAACGAGGACTCGGCGACCCAGCCGCCGGCGACGATGGCGAGCAGCAGCAGCGCGACGCCGATGAGCGACACCTCGGTGACCTTGCCCGGCCGCAGCACCCGCAGATAGACGCCCATGAAGAGGGCGATCGGGATGGTCATGCCGATGGAGAAGACGCCCCACGGCGAGTGCGCCAGGGCGTTGACGATCACCAGGGCCAGCACGGCGAGCAGGATGATCATGATGCTGAAGACCGCGAGCAGGGCCGCGGCGCCACCGAACGGGCCCATCTCGTCACGTGCGATCTGTCCGAGCGAACGGCCGTCGCGGCGCGTGGAGAAGAACAGGGTGACCATGTCCTGGACGGCGCCGGCGAAGATCACGCCGGCGATGATCCAGATCGTCCCCGGCAGGTACCCCATCTGCGCGGCCAGGATCGGGCCGACCAGCGGCCCGGCCCCGGCGATCGCCGCGAAGTGATGGCCGAAGAGGACCCGGCGGTCGGTGGGGTGGAAGTCGACGCCGTTGTTGAGCCGCTCGGCGGGTGTGGCGCGGGTCTTGTCGGCCTTGAGCACGCGGTACTGGATGAAGCGCGCGTAGAACCGGTAGGCGATGGCGTACGAGCCGAGAGCGGCCGCGAGCATCCAGACGGCCGAGATCTCCTCGCCGCGAGCGAGGGCGAGCACGCTCCAGCCGACTGCGCCCGCCAGGGCGACGATCACCCAGATGGCCATCGATTGCGGGCTCATCCTCCGCCGGGAAGGGTTCGGTGGCGCTGGCTCTGTCATGGGGTGGCTCCCGTCCCGTCGTGATCACCTGTACCGCGCAGGAAGGTCAGGGGGACCGTTCACCAGCGTAGCCGCGTACGCGGCGCACCACCCGGTGACGATCCACAGGCCGCCACCAGGACCTGCCTCGTCCGGACCCCGTCGCCTGACGGTGCTGTTGGACGAAGTGGGTGCCGCCCGGCCGGGTGATCTTCAAGGTCCGCGCGCCCACGGGAGTGGGCACGTCGGCGACACCGGGTTGCGGAGGTCTGCCCGCCCTCAGATCCAGGCTGAACCGTGGAGGCGCATCAGGCGGGGCGGGGACCAGGAGAGACGAACCCCCACCTCGGGCTGCTACGGACAGCGTGCACGCGCTCGCGGACGGCCAGGGGCAGAACGACCGCGGCGCGGCCGGCGTCGGCGTCCTGTGCCGTGCGCGCGGCAGCGGTACACACGGTCGGCGACATGTGCCGCCTGATGCTGACCTGCTTCGGCACCGTTCCGCCTCGGCGTCGTGTGCCTGGATACAGCTGAGGGGCCCGTGTGGCACCGGAGTGTGCCTGGCTGCTCTCCTCGTCGCGTCCTCCACTCTTTCTGCAACGCAAGGCCCGTAGAGGTGGCCGCACGCGAGAAAGGGCGGATTCCCTGTCAACCGACTGGAATGCTTCGGCAACTCACATATGGAAGCTGGGAAACGGTTGGATCCGCTGGAGCTGATCGCCACAAGACCCCTCGCTGCGGCCCTCAGCCCTGATCGGTCGCAGCGAGGTCCAGAGCTGGCCGGATGCCGGGACGCGACCAATGCCGCGCGGCTTCACGGCCGGTGGCACTCGAGCAGAGGGAGGGCCCCTGGGCAGCGACCGATCACGCATCTGTCTCGAACTCTACTCATCCGTACCCCTATGCCGAGGACATCAACATTCCCGAGCATTCTCGGAATGTCGTTGTCGAGGGGCCGGCGCGGACAACTCCTGTGCGAAGGCCCTCTGATACCGCCATGTGGCCTGCCGACATCCCGCGTGGACGCGGACAGCTCAACCTCCGCCAGGCCGCACTCCCCGACTGTGAGCCGCAGATGACCACCCTCAGCCCCCGCCCGTCCGACACCGTTGCAACGACCAGCACATGGGTTCTTCCCAGCCCGGAATCTCCAGGTGAGGCCCGGCGTCAGGCCATGGACTGGTTGACGGACCGGCGCCACTTCGAACTGGCAGACACTGCCGCCCTGATCGTCTCCGAGCTGGTCACCAATGCCGTCCGCCATGGTGCTGGACCCGTCTGGTGCACCTTGAGGATTCTTCCTGGGGTCGTCGCAGGATGTGCCGTACGCATCGAGGTGGGCGACCACGGCCGGGGGTGGGACGGCAGCCTGCCGCAGCAGGCAGCGCCCGACGGAGAGACCTGCGACGGGCGAGGCCTTGGCCAGGTTGAGGCACTCTCGTCGCGATGGGGGGCCGTTCGCCTCCCTCACGGCCAACTGGTGTGGTCCGAACTGACAACCGAGGCTCACCACTCCTGCTGAGGGCTGTCACGTCACTGAACGCCGCCGACCGGGGCGGGTGTGGCGGCGTCGCAGTCGCCAGGCTGGCCGCGATGACCGGGTCGAAGGGCGCCGTTCACGGCAGGCCGCTCAACCGTGCCGTGTGGTGACGGCATCGACGAGGAGGGGCCGGGGCGCGGACAGCCGGGGCGTCGACAGGACCAACCCAGCCCTCCTGAGCACGTCGAGGGCGCCGACGGGGTCGGCGTTGGCAACGTGGCCGCGCTTGACGCACTCGGACTTCACGGGGTCCCTGGTGGGGAACTTCCGGCCGCCGCGGGCGGAGCCGAGACAGTCGGGTTGTCCGCATGGCTGAAGATCACGCTGGAGCCGGTGGGTGCCTGGTTG
>NZ_JBFAOY010000064.1:0-9752 GCF_040675505.1 Streptomyces sp. NPDC049597 | reverse complement strand
GACCCCGACACGGCCAAGCACCTCGAGGAGCGGGTTCCCCTCGTGGTCGTGGACGTCGGGAACGGGCGCCCGCTCGACGGGACGCGGGACCCCGGCCCGCCCGCGCCCCCGCCGGAAGGGGGATCCGGGACGTCCTCCCGTACTACCCCGGCAGTACGGACAAGTGCCTGCTCAAGAACGACGACGTGGCGGCGGAAGGGGGACAGGGTGGTCACCATGAGCTCCCTCGCGCTGTCCGTGCTCCTGTCCCTGGTCTCCGCGGTCGCCTACGCGGCCGGGGCGATCCTCCAGGAGCACGTGGCGACCACCACCCCGTCCCGGCCCTACGCGCCGCTGAACCACGCCGGCTGGTGGGTGGCCGTCGTGCTCAACAGCGTGGGCGCGGTGCTCCACGTCGTGGCGCTGGCGTACGGGCCGCTCAGTGTCGTGCAGCCGCTCGGCGCGCTCACGATCGTGTTCGCGCTGCCGATGGCCGCGGTGTTCGTACGGCGCGGGGCCGGCCCGACCGCCTGGCGCGGCGCGATCATGGCGACCGTCGGGCTCGCGGGGCTCCTCGCGCTGACCGGTGGCTCCGCCTCCCAGTCCCTGGGCGGTGCGGAACGCGCGGTGCTCGCGGCGGTGACGCTCGGCGCCGTGGCCCTGCTCTTCCTGGGCGCCCAGGGGGTGCACCGGCCGATCGTGCGCAGTGTGCTGCTGGCCGGTGCGGCGGGCGTCGCCTTCGGCATCGCCTCCGTGTTCACCAAGACGGTCGCCGTCGACTGGGACTGGGGCGCGCCGCTGACCCAGTGGCCGAGCCTGCTCGTCGTGGCCGTGTTCGCGGTCGGCGGGCTCCTGCTGTCCCAGGCGTCGTACCGCGGAGCCGGGCTCGCGGCGCCGCTCGCCACGGTCACGGTGGTCAACCCCGTGGTCGCCGCGGCGGTCGGGATCACGCTCTTCGGTGAGGACTTCCGCTCCGGCGTGGCGGGCACGGTGCTGGCGCTCGGCTGCGGTGTCGTGGCCGCGGGCGGCCTGATCCTGTTGACGATCGAGCGGCTGGGCAACGGCGCGCACACCCGGCACCGGCACGTCTCCCGTGGACGACCGGACAGGCACGTACCGCTGCGGGGCGATCGCATCGCCGCCCAGCGCGCCGGCTCAGATCGACACGCCGCCGGCCCTGAGGTAGGCGAGGGGATCGATGTCGGAGCCGTATCCGGGTCCGGTGCGGATCTCGAAGTGCAGATGCGGTCCCGTGCTGTTGCCGGTGGATCCTGAGCGGGCGATCCGCTGGCCGGACGTCACCTTCTGGCCGGTGCGCACGGTGAGCGCCGACAGATGCGCGTACTGGCTGTACCTGCCGTCACGATGGCGTATGACGATCTCGTAGCCGTACGCGCCGGCCCAGCCGGCCGACACCACGGTTCCCGGCGCGACGGCCTTCACGGACGTCCCGGTGGGCACGGGGAAGTCCACGCCCGTGTGGTACCCGCTCGACCACGAGGAGCCCGCCTTGCGGTACGCGGTCGACGGGCCGGCGGCCACGGGGGCGCTGAAGCCGACGTGCCGGTCGGGCCGGGCCTCGGCCGGGGTGCGCGGCTTGGGCTGGGTCCGTGGCTTCGGCGCCTGCCGCTGGGGCCTCTGCGGTTCGGCGGACCGCTTGCCGGACCGCTCCTCGGGCTTCGCGGACCGCTCCACGGGCTTCGCGGCGGGCCGGCCGGGCTGCTTCGTGGCGGCGCGTTCCCGGCTGCCGGAGCCCGGGGCTTCGGTGCGCTGTCCACCGGCGGTGCGTTCCTTTCCGGCAGGGCGTTCCGTGCCGGCGGGGCGCTTCTCGGCAGGGGCGGCCGGGGCCCGCAGGACGAGCCGCTGGCCGGGGAAGATCAGATCGGGGTCGTCACCGACCACGGCGCGGTTCTGCGCGTACAGCCGCTGCCAGCCCCCTCTGACCCCCTCCTGCCGGGCGATGCGCGACAGCGAGTCCCCGCGGGCGACCGTGTAGCCCTCGCGCTGAGTCGGGACGGTCGTGGGCGACGCGGCGCGTTCGGATCCGCGCAGCCGCTGCGGCTCGGCGAATCCCGCCGGCGCGTCCCCGCCCCGGGCGAGCCCGGCACGCTCCGCACAGGCGGCCCCCGCGCGCGGGCCCTGCCCTTCGAGGACCTTCTCGGCGACGGCGATCTGCTCGTCCCTGGTGGCGAGGTCGGCACGCGCGGCGTATCGCGTGCCGCCGTACGCCTCCCATGTGGCCTGGCTGAACTGGAGCCCGCCGTAGTGGCCGTTGCCGGTGTTGACCTTGCCGTTGTTCGTGGACTGGCAGGCCGCGACCTTCTCCCAGACGTCGGCGGACGCCGCGTGGGCCGATCCCGCGCCGATGAGCGGCAGCGCCATGCCGGCGCCGCCGGCGGTGACGGTGAGCGAAGCGCGGTTGATGCGACTCGGCTGATATCGACGGTGCCGACCGGTTCCGGCCATGGTGTGCTCCCCCACTACCCGTAGGTCACGCGTGCTGGTCCTACCGCAGGCGGCCAACGTAGGGGCGGAATACGGAGGGTGACAAGGTTTCAGCCCGAGAGTGTCCGGAAAGCTGCCCCGGCCCGGCGGACGTCGCACCGCCGGGGGCCGGGACACGCCTCACGGCCCACGGCTCACGGCTCCACCACGATCTTGCGGCCGCGGCCCGCCCGGAACTGCTCCATGGCCTGCGGGTACCGCTCCAGCGGCAGCCGGTCGCTGATGAACACCGACGCGTCGAGCACGCCGGTCGCGAAGAGCGCGGCGGCCCGCTCGTAGCTGTGCAGGACGGCCATCGAGCCGGTGATGGTGATCTCCTGGTTGTAGATGCGGTACGGCTCGATCACCGCCGTCGTCGCGTAGTCGGCGACGCCGAACTGGAGGAAGGTACCGCCCTTGGCGACGCGGCCGAGGCCGTCCTGGATGGCCTTGGCGTTGCCGGTGGCGTCGATGACGACGTCCCAGCCGCCGGGGCGCTCGAGCTCGTCGGCCGAGGCCGCCGTGCGCGAGCAGCCGAGGAGGCCGGCGGTGGCGAGCCGCTCGGGGTTGACGTCGACGACGTCGACGCCGGCCGCGCCGGTGCGCTTGGCGAGTTCCAGCATCATCAGGCCCATCGTTCCCGAGCCGTAGACGAGGACCTCGGCGCCGAGCGTGTTGCTGAGCACGTCGTAGCCGCGCACGGCACAGGACAGGGGCTCGATGAGCGCCGCGTCCCTGACGTCGACGTGGCCGGGCAGTTTCACGCAGTTGGCGACGGGCGCCACCGCGTACTCGGCGGCGCCGCCGGGGACGGTGACACCGATGGCCGCCCAGCGCTCGCAGAGGTTGCCGCGTCCGCTGCGGCAGTAGCGGCACTCGTGGCAGTGCAGCGACGGGTCGACCGCGACCAGGTCCCCGACGGCCAGTTCGGTGACGTCCTTGCCGATGCCGACGACCTCCCCGGCGAATTCGTGCCCGGGCACGATCGGCAGCGTGGGCGCGAACTCGCCCTGGAGGATGTGCAGATCGGTGCCGCACAGCCCGCACGACGCCACGGAGACCACGACGTCGCGCGGGCCCGGAGCCGGGTCGGGCACGGTCGTGACGGTGACCTTGCCGGGTGCTTCGACGATCGCTGCCCTCATTTGACGGCTCCAAGAGACAGGCCCTGGACCAGCTTGTCCTGGGCGGCGTAGCCGGCGGTGAGCACCGGCAGGGACACGACGACGGACGCGGCGCACAGCTGGGCGAGGAAGAGGCCCTGACTGGTGACGAATCCGGTCAGGTACACGGGTGCGGTCTGGGCGACGACGCCGGTGAGCACCCGGGCGAACAGCAGCTCGTTCCAGCTGAAGATGAAGCAGATGAGAGCGGTCGCGGCGATGCCGGGTCCCGCCACGGGCGCGACGACCCGGGCGAGCACGGTGGGCAGCCGGGCGCCGTCGACCTGGGCGGCCTCGATGACCGAGACCGGTACGTCGGCGAGGAACGACTGCATCATCCAGACCGCGATCGGCAGGTTCATCGAGGTGTAGAGGAGGACCAGCAGCCAGATGTTGTCGAGCATCCCGGCGTTCTTCGCGAACAGGTAGACCGGGAGCAGTCCGGCGACCACCGGCAGCATCTTGGTGGACAGGAAGAAGAACATGACGTCCGTCCACTTGCGTACCGGCCGGATGGAGAGCGCGTACGCGGCCGGAAGGGCGAGCACCAGCACGAGGACGGTCGAGAAGAGGGACGCCGAGAGGGAGTTGATCAGCGGGGGCCAGGGCGTGGGGCCGCCCGCGCCGCCGAAGAACGACCGGTAGCCGTCGAGGGTGAGCGAGGCGGCGAGGGAGGGCGGGTTGGTGGCGGCTTCGGCCTCCGAGTGGAAGGAGGTGAGCAGCATCCACAGGGCGGGCAGGCAGAACCCGATGCCGGCGGCCCAGGCCAGCAGGCCGAGGGCGGCGGAGCGGCGCCGGGCCCTGCGGGCGGCGGGCGGCAGGGGGTGCGGTGGGAGTGCGGCAGTGGTCATGCGCGGGTCGCCTCCTCACGGAAGAGTGACGAGACCGCCCGGAGCGCGAAGGTCGCGATGACGATGGTGCCGATCACGACGACGACTCCCGCGGCGGACGCCAGTCCGTACTCGTGGGCCTGGTAGAAGGTCTGGTAGATCGTGTACGGCAGGTTGGCGGTGCCGAGGCCGCCCGAGGTGAGGGTGAACACGGCGTCGAAGTTCTGCACGATGTACACCGAGCCCAGCAGGATGCCGAGTTCGAGATAGCGGCGCAGGTGCGGCAGTGTCAGGTACAGGAAGATCTGCCAGGCGCCGGCGCCGTCGAGCCGTGCGGCCTCGGTCGCCTCGGCGGGTCTGCTCTGCAGCCCGGCGAGCAGGATCAGCATCATGAACGGCGTCCACTGCCACACGAGCGACGCCGCGACGGCGAGCAGCGGCATCTCGGAGATCCAGTCGGGCTGCACCGGGCTGTCGTCGCCGAACAGTCCGGCGACCCAGGTGAGTGCTCCGTTGAGCAGTCCGTACTCGGGGTTGTAGAGGGCGTGCTTCCACAGCAGGGCCGCGGAGACCGGCACCAGCAGGAAGGGTGTGATGAGCAGGGTGCGCACCAGCCCACGACCGGGGAAGGCGCGGTCCAGCAGCAGGGCCAGCAGGAGTCCGAGGACCACGGCGGTGACGACGACGCCCGCGGTCAGGAGCACCGTGGTGATCACCGACTCGCGCAGGGCGGGATCGGTGAACACCAGGGCGTAGTTGGACAGGCCGGTGAAGGCGCGTTCGTCGGGGTCGAGCGAGTTCCAGTCGAACAGCGAGATCACGAGTGTGGCCACGAAGGGCAGTTGGGTCACCGCTATGAGGAAGACGAGCGCGGGCAGGAGCGGTGCCCGGGTGACCCAGGCGCGCGTCCTTCCGGTGGTGCGCGCGGTGCGCGGCGCGGACTTCACGGGCTCCGGGGACGCGGTGCGCGCCTGTGGACCCGACGGTGTGCTGAGGGATGTGCTCACCGGTACTCCTTGGCGACCTGCTCGGCCAGCGACTGTGAGGTCTTCAGGGCCTGGGTTACGGACTGGCGGCCGGCGATGGCCGCGCTGATCTCCTGGGAGACCTTGGTCCCGAGATCGGTGAACTCGGGGATGCCGACGAACTGGATGCCCGCCGTGGGGCGCGGCTGGGTGCCGGGGGCCAGCGGATCGGCCCCGGCGATGGCCTTCTCGGTGACCTCGGCGAAGGCTCCCGCGGCCTTGAGGTAGGCGGGGTGGTCGTAGGTGGAGACCCGTTTCCCGGCGGGGACGTCCGCCCAGCCGCTCGTGGCGCCGACCAGCGCCTCGTACTCCTTGCCGGAGGCCCAGGAGATGAACTTCCACGCCTTGTCCGGCTTCTTGGACGCCTTCTGCATGCCCCAGGCCCAGGTGTAGAGCCAGCCGGAACTGTCGGTCCGCTCGACGGGCGCGGGGACGTAGCCGATCTTGCCCTTCACCGGGGAGCCCGCCGCTTCGAGCGATCCGGCTCCGGCGGTGGCGTCGTACCACATGGCGGTCTTGCCCTGCGTCATGTTGTTGAGGCACTCGGCGTAGCCGGACTGGGCGGCGCCGGCCTGGCCGTGCTCGCGCACCAGGTCCACGTAGAACTCGGTCGCCCTGGTGAACTCGGGCGAGTCGAGCCTCGCCTGCCAGTCCTTCGTGAACCAGGTGCCGCCCATGGTGTTGACGACGGTGGTGAGCGGGGCGACGACCTCGCCCCAGCCGGGCAGCCCGCGCAGGCAGATGCCCTTCATCCCCTTCTCGGCGCCGTCCGCCTCGGCGGCGAGGGCGGCGACCTGGCGCCAGGTGGGCCGGGCGGGCATCGTCAGGCCTTTGGCGGCGAAGACGTCCTTGCGGTACATGAGGAAGGAGGACTCGCCGTAGAACGGCTCGGCGTACACCGTGCCGTCGTGGGTCAGCGACTGGGCCACCGGGTCCAGGATGTCGTCCTGGTCGAAGGCCGTGTCCTTGTCCGCGTACGCGTCCAGCGGGCGGAGCCAGCCGTTCTCGGCGAAGAACGGAACCTCGAAGTTGCTGATGGTGGCGATGTCGTACTGGCCCGCCTGGTGGGAGAAGTCCTGACTGATCTTGTCGCGGACGTCGTTCTCCGGCAGCACGGTGAAGTTGACCTCGATACCGGTCTCCTTCGTGAAGTGCCGCGCGGTCAGCTTCTGCAGCTGGACCATCTGCGGGTTGTTGACCATGAGCACGTTGAGCGCGTCGCCACCGCCGAAGGAGGTGCCGCCGGCTCCGGCGCATCCGGTGGCGACGAGGGCGACGGCTGCCGTGCCCGCGGCCACCCGCACGCGGATGCCACGTCGTCGTTGGTGGGGCATGTGTTCTCCTGATCGTTCGTCGCGGCTCGGTGCCCGGAGTCCACGGGGTGTTTTCGGGTACGCCGGACCGCCCGGCGGCCCGGGTGTGCGGCTGATGCGGTTCTTTTGTTGCGGGGCCGCCCGGCCGCGCGGGTCAGACGCGGACGACCTGCGGCCCCATGAGGGAGTAGCGCTGTGCCTCCGCCGAGGACAGGCCCGTGTCGGTGACGACGGCCTCGAAGTCGCCGACGTCGGCGAAGCGGCAGAAGCTGACCGCTCCGAATTTGCTGTGCACACCGGCGAAGACGTGCCGTCGCGCGCTGCGCATGACCTGCGCCTTGACCTCGGCGACGGCCGGGTCGGGCGTGGTCAGGCCGTACTCGCGGGAGATGCCGTTGGCCCCGACGTACGCCAGATCGATGACGAAGCCGTCGAGCATCCGGGTGGCCCAGTGGTCGACCGTGGCCATGGTCTGGCCGCGCAGCCGCCCGCCGAGCAGCAGGACGGCGGTCTTCTCCGCGTCCGCGAGGACGGACGCCACGGCCAGCGAGGCGGTGACCACGGTCAGCGGCCGGTCCCGCGGCAGGTGTTCGGCAACGAGCTGCGGGGTGAAGCCCTCGTCGACGAAGACGGTCTCCGCGTCACCGAGGAGGTCGGCGGCGGCCGCCGCGATCCTCGACTTCTCCGGTACGTGGCGCATGGTGCGCATCGCGAGCGTCGTCTCGAAGCCGGCGCTCTCGACCGGGTACGCGCCGCCGTGCGTGCGGCGGACGAGTCCGTGCTCCTCCAGGGTGTGGAGGTCGCGGCGGATGGTCTCCTTGGCGACCTCCAGCCGGGCGGCCAGAGCGTTGACCTCGACCGACCCGTCCCGTCGGGCGGTGTCGAGAATGGCCCGCCGGCGTTCCTCGGTGTCCACGGCCCACATCCCTGCCTGTGCTGGTGCTGCATGGCGGGCCCGTCGTCCGTTCGGGCCCATGCGTCGTTTGTACAAGCAACCGAGGCCGCTGGACCAGCGTCTTCGCCCGGCGGGGTGTGCCCGTTCCTGCCCGTTTCGCCGAACGCGTCGTCGCTGGTCGGCAGCCTGCGCGCGGGTGCGACGGGTCCTGCCGGTGCCCGCTTCGCACGTGACGGAGTCCGAACGGTGCCCGAGTGCGGCACGAGGAGGGCCGGGCCGAGTGCGGAGCGCGGTCCGTGCGCCGAGGATCGGTGAATGGCCGGGGCCGCCCGCACGTATGCGTATCCGGTACAGCGGGCAGTGACGGCACGGACGGATCTTCCGACGGACTCCAGGAGCACACGCATGAGTGGTACAGCCCAGATCGGTGTCACGGGACTCGCGGTGATGGGCCGCAACCTCGCCCGCAATTTCGCGCGCAACGGGCTCACCGTGGCCGTGCACAACCGCACCGCGGCACGGACGCGCGCGCTGGTCGAGGAGTTCGGTGACGAGGGCACGTTCGTCGCGGCCGAGTCCGCCGAGGAGTTCGTCGCGGCGCTGGAGCGGCCCCGCCGGCTGGTCGTGATGGTGAAGGCGGGCGAGGCCACGGACGCGGTGATCGAGGAGTTCGCGCCGCTGCTGGAGGAGGGCGACGTCATCATCGACGGCGGCAACGCCCACTTCGCCGACACCCGCCGACGCGAGAGGGAACTGCGGGAGCGCGGTATCCACTTCGTGGGCACCGGCATCTCCGGCGGCGAGGAGGGCGCGCTGCACGGGCCCAGCATCATGCCGGGCGGTTCGGCCGAGTCGTACGCCTCTCTGGGCCCGCTCCTGGAGAGGATCGCCGCGAAGGCCCCGGACGGGTCGCCGTGCGTCACGCACGTCGGTCCCGACGGCGCGGGCCACTTCGTCAAGATGGTCCACAACGGCATCGAGTACGCCGACATGCAGCTGATCGCCGAGGCGTACCACCTGCTGCGCGCGGTCGCCGGCTACTCACCGGAGCAGATCGCCCGGACGTTCCGCGACTGGAACGAGGGGCGGCTGGACTCGTACCTGATCGAGATCACCGCCGAGGTGCTGGCGCACACGGACGCGGCGACGGGCCGGCCGTTCGTGGACGTGGTCACCGATCAGGCCGAGCAGAAGGGCACGGGCCGCTGGACCGTGCAGATCGCGCTCGACCTGGGCGTGCCGGTGTCGGGGATCGCGGAGGCGGTGTTCGCCCGTTCGCTGTCGGGCCACGCCGGGCTGCGCGAGGCGTCCCGGGCGCTGCCCGGCCCCGCGCCGCAGCCGCTGGGCGCGGACGAGGCGGCCCGCTTCGCCGACCGGGTCGAGCAGGCGCTGTACGCGTCCAAGCTCGTGTCGTACACGCAGGGCTTCCACCAGGTGCGGGCCGGCAGCGAGGCGTACGGCTGGGACGTCGACGCGGGGGCTGTCGCGGCGATCTGGCGGGCCGGGTGCATCATCCGCGCAGCGTTCCTGGACCGTATCCGCGCGGCGTACGACGCCCAGCCGGAGCTGCCGAGTCTGCTGTCGGACAAGCAGTTCGCGGAGGAGATCGGGGCGGCGCAGGACGACTGGCGCGAGGTGGTGGCGACGGCGGCGCGTCAGGGCGTGCCGACGCCGGGGTTCTCGGCGGCGCTGGCCTACTACGACGCGCTGCGCGCGGAGCGGCTGCCCGCGGCGCTGACGCAGGGCCAGCGCGACTTCTTCGGTGCGCACACCTACCGGCGGACCGACCGGGAGGGCTCGTTCCACACGTTGTGGGGCGGTGACCGCTCCGAGGTGCGGTCGGACTGAGGCCGCCACCCGCGCCGGGCGGCGGCTTTCCGTGCGCTGGACCGGCGCCGGGCGGCCTTCCGTACCCCGAACCGCCGCCGAAGGGGTTCCGTACCCCAGACCGGCGCCGGGCGGCCTTCCGTACCCCGAACCGCCGCCGAAGGGGTTCCGTACCCCAGACCGGCGCCGGGCGGCCTTCCGTGCCCCGAACCGCCGCCGAAGGGACCTTCCGTGCC
>NZ_JBFAOY010000063.1:0-11254 GCF_040675505.1 Streptomyces sp. NPDC049597 | reverse complement strand
CGCCAGCAGCACGATGCTGTTCTCGCTGGTGTAGCCCTCCTCGATGTGCAGGCTGACGTCCGCGCCCGTCCTGGCCAGCTCGTCGTCGACCTTCTTCGTCCGCAGGTTCCGCCTGGGAGGGCGGGGCTGCGGGGATCGCGGATGCGTGACCGGGGACCACCTTCCAATCCGGGGCCTGCGGTACCCGGGCGGACTGCTTCCTCGCCCGGGCGATCCTGATGGCGTTCGGCTCCTTACCTTCGGTTACTCGGTTGTACTGCTGGATACCACGGTTCATGCTCACGGCCCCCTGGGGCCGTGTCCTGCTCGACCTGCTTGCACGGCAGTTCGTATCTGTCGTGCCCACTTCGACTTCCCGGGTACAGCAGAACAGTAACCCTGCGATGCCCCAATGTCTACTGTCTCCATGGCAGGTTTTCTTCACGGCTGATGGATGCAGTTCTGTCGCGGGTACACCCGGAAGAATGCTGTCCGGGGCGTGGCGGGCAGCGTGCCGAGCCGCAGCGCAGGCCTGCACCGAGCCCGCGATCACGCCGAAGAAGACCCGGCCCTGCCGGCCACGGACGAACGGCGCAGTCGAACGCTTCCGCCGCACCTGGCCGACGGCTGGGCTCTCGGACGCTTCTGCTCCAGCGAATCAGCCCGCCGCAAAGCCAGGCAGGGAGATCAGCGATCAGGGGTGATCTTGCTGACGGTCGGCAGGCGCTGGTAGAAAGCGACATCACCTCAGCCGCACCACGGGACAACGGCGTTCGTGGACACACCGCCCGCGGGGGCGCTCCGCGCCCGCCGGCCGCGCACAGATCGCGAGACCCCATGACCCTCGACGCCCCCGACCGCCCCGCCTTCCTGCTGCTGCACGGCTGGCAGCACCACCGCCCGGACGGCCACTGGCTGCGCTGGCTGGACGAACGGCTGAGCGAGGCCGGTCACGACTCGTCGTACCCCCAACTGCCCGACCCGGACCGGCCGGACCTCGGGACCTGGCTCGACGTGCTGGACGAGAGGCTCACGGCTCTTCGAGGGCGTGAGATCGTCGTCGTCTGCCACAGCCTCGGATGTCTGCTGTGGCTGCACGCCGTGGCCCGCCGGCCCGGCCGGGTCCTGGCCGACCGGGTCCTGCTGGTGGCGCCTCCGGGGCCGGAGACGGCAGCCGGTCATCCGGAGATCGCGGCGTTCGCCCACTCCGGCGTGACGGCCGGGGACCTCGCGGCCGCGGCGCCCGGGGGCACCCGGCTCGTGGCGTCGGACAACGATCCCTACTGCCCCGCGGGTGCTCTGACCGTCTTCGCGGCGCCCCTGGACCTGGCCGCAGACCTGCTGCCCGGGGCCGCGCATCTGGACCTCGACGCCGGCTACGGCCCCTGGCCGGCCGTACTCGACTGGTGCCTGGACCCGGCCGTGCGCGTCGTACCGGCACCTTCCTCCGGAGCCGACCACGTCGCCGCCGACTGAGCGCACGGGCGTTGGTACGGGCGTTGGTCACGAACTCTTCAGTGCTGCGCTGAAGGCGTCCATGCAGGAGGAGCAGTAGCGTTCGACGGCCCCTTCGAGCTGGGGCGCAGAGGCGGTGGACAACTCCAGGGGGACTCCGCACAGAGGGCTGGCGGACGTTCCCTTGGTGATCACATGCCAGATCAGTTCGCCTCGGTCGGCTGCGGCCTCGGCGCGCATCTCGTACATCGGCGTGCCTTTCTCTCGCGGGCCCGACAAGCGGCCCGTCCCCATGGGAGCCCGTCTCGGCCGAACGGACCAACGGGGAGAGGCCGAACGGGGGAAAACAAGCGGGAGCGGTTTACCGGATGAAGGGACGGACGGAAGGGCGGACATCGGGCGGCGGGTGACCCGGGAGCGCTGGCGCGCCGCGGGGCGCGGGGCCCGAGGACCGGGCCGGCCCGGGGGACCCACCCTCCACGGTGCCACGGGGTGCCGGACGCCGCTGGGTACGGACCGAGCCGCCTCGTACGGCCCTGCCGCGATCGGTCCGGTCCGGTCGGCAGAGGGCCGCCGCGTTGCCGCAGGCCCGTCACGGGAACTAAAGTCAGCCGGGTGACTGCCGGGTCGGCCATGGGCCACGCACGAGTGAGGCACCCGGCCTCGGCGTGAGCACGAGGCGGGCCAGGGCCCCGCCTTCCCTCTCCGCGTTCTTCCTCCCGGCGCCCGCGCGCGGCGCCGCATCCCAGTGGAACCAAGACCCGGAGACACCTCACCCATGCCGCACGATCAGCACGACCCCCAGCCGCCGGTCACCGCCGTCCAGCTGAACCACACCGCCGTCTACGCCCGCGACCCGCACCTCTCGGCCGAATTCATCGCCGCCGTCCTCGGCCTGCGGGTCGCCGCCCGGTTCGGACCGTTCCTCCCCGTCGACCTCGGCAACGGCGTGACACTCGACTACTACGGCATGACCGACGAGCCGATCCAGTCGCAGCACTACGCGTTCCTCGTGCCCGACGAGCAGTTCGACGCCATGATCGCCCGCCTCGAGGCGCTCGGCGTCACCTACTACGCCGACCCCGGCCACACCGAACCCGGCCGCATCAACCGCCTCTTCGGGGGCCGCGGCGCGTACTTCGCCGACCCGGACGGCCACAACATGGAGATCATGACCCGGCCCTACGCGCGGCCCTGACAGCCCCCGCGCGAGTCCGGGTGAGGAACGGCGGCATCACGGTGACGGCGCACGGCACGGCAGCGACTACCGCAGACCGGACACCGTGAAGACGTTCCGCGCCATCTCCTCCTCCAGACGCGTGGACAGCTCGCGCACGACGTGGGCGCCGCACAGCAGCAGCCCGTCGGCGCGGCTGGTCCGCGCCCCCTCCTCCAGGAGCAGCCACAGCGGCGGGTCGGCGACCAGGGCCCGCGGGTCGAGCTCGACCCGTCCCCCGTCCACGTCCCGCAGCACGAGCCGCTGTGCGACGCCGCCGGCCCAGCTGACCGACACCAGCCGGTTCACGCGTACGCGGCGTTCGCTCAGCAGCCCGCGGGACACCAGGAGGAGGGGACCGGCGGACTCCTGCCCGGCGGTCACCTTCGGCGGCACCAGCACCACGAACAGCAGAAGAGTGAGCCCGGCCCACAGCGCGGCACGCGCCGGCGTCAGTCTGTCCGCGACCGTGTCGACGGCCAGCAGCAACGTGAGCAGCACGGCCGCGCAGGCGGCTGCGAACCGCATGTGCAGCAACCAGCCGTCGTGCCGTGGGACATGGGAGGCGGCGCGCCTCCCGCCTCGTCCCCGAAGCGATCCGCCGATGCGCCTCATGACGGCGACCGTAGCCCCCCTCGCGCTCCCAGTCGCGGGGTTTGACGCAGAACTGACCCTCTGCGGAAGACCCCTTGACGGACTGCCCGCGCCGAGGCGGCACGACGCACCACGGGACAATGGCTCCGTGACCGAACCCACCGTTGCGCCCTCACCTCTGCGCCTCGACGTCTTGGCCCCCGGCCGCCCCGAACGCGTCCTCGCCGCCGCCCGGGAAGCCGAGCGCCGCGGTCTGGACCGCCTCGTGGTCGCCGAGACCGCCCACAACCCGTTCATCCAGCTGGCGCGGGCCGCCGAGCACACCACGTCGATCGAACTGGCCACCGGCGTGGCCATCGCCTTCGCCCGCACCCCCATGACCCTCGCGTACGAGGCATGGGGGCTGCACGAGGCGTCCGGCGGCCGCGCCGTGATCGGACTCGGCTCCCAGGTCAAACCGCACATTGTGCGGCGGTTCGGGATGCCGTGGGACCGCCCGGCCGCCCGCATGAGGGAGTACGTGCAGGCGGTCCGCGCCATCTGGAACAGCTGGCAGACCGGCGAACGACTCGTCTTCCGCGGCGACTTCTACACCCACACGCTGATGACCCCCGCCTTCTCACCCGGGCCGCTGCCCGAGGGCGCCCCGCGCATCCTGCTGGCAGGGGTCGGCCCGCTGATGACCGCGACGGCCGGTGCTGTCGCCGACGGGTTCATCAGCCATCCCTTCACATCGGTCGAGTACCTGACCCGGCAGGTCCTCCCGGGGGTGCGGAAGGCGCGCGCCGAGGCCGAGGACGGCGGCGCGCAGTGGACCGCGCGACCGTTCGAGGCCGTGGGCTCGGTGCTCACCGCGACCGGCCGCACCGAGGAGGAACTCCACGCCAACCACCTCGCCGTGCGGGAGCGCGTCGCCTTCTACGCGTCCACGCCCGCCTACCGGCCCGTCATGGAGGCGCACGGCTGGACGGACCTCCACGAGGAGCTGCACCGCCTGTCCGTCCGGGGACGGTGGAAGGAGATGGGGGAACTGATCGACGACGACGTGTACCGGACGTTCGCCGTGTCCGGCGAGCCGGAGGAGGTGGCGCGGGAGATCCACCGCCGCTACGCCGGCGTGGTGGACCGGCTCTGCGTCAGCGGGCCTGACGACGCCGACCCCGCGCTGACGGCGGACGTCCTGACCGCCGTACGCGACCTGGGCTGAGGCCGGTCACCGTTCGGGTCCCCGGGAACCTGAGCATCCCTCGCGTCGCACACGCGACGGGCGGCAGGGAGGCCGTCCCTCCTGCCTCCCGCCAGGGCGGGACGGGTCCTCACGTGCGGCCGCAGGGCGGGGCGTGCCTCCTGCTACGACAGGGTGTCGGTGACCACCGACGCCGCTTCCGCGATGAGCCTGTTGTCGAAGTCCTCGTCCTCCTCATCGCGGTTCGACATGATCGCCACGACGATGGGGGCGGCGTCGGGAGGCCACACGACGGCGATGTCGTTGCGCGCGCCGTAACCGCTGCCCGATCCTGTCTTGTCACCGACCACCCACCCCTTGGGCACCCCGGCCCTGATCAGCTCGTCCCCGGTGACGTTGGTCCGCAGCCACTGCGTGAGCTGTGCGCGCTCCGCCGCGCCGAGGACGTCCCCGAGGACGAACGCGCGCAGGTTCTGGGCCATGGCCCGCGGCGTACTCGTGTCCCGCATCTCGCCCGGCGCCCACCGGCTCAGCTCGGGCTCGCGGCGCTCCATCCGCGTGACGTCGTCGCCGACCTCGGCGAGAACGGCGTCGAGGCCCTGGGGGCCGCCGAGTTGGTCGAAGAGCAGGTTGGCCGCGGCGTTGTCGCTGTAGCGGACGGCGGCCTCGCACAGCGCCCTCAGGGTCATTCCGGTCCCGACGTGCTTCTCGGTCACGGGGGAGTGGTGAATCAGATCGTCCCTGGAGTACGTGATCACCTTGTCCATTCCGCCCGGGGAGTGCTCGCGCAGCACCGCACCGGCGGCCAGTGCCTTGAACGTCGAGGCGTAGGCGAACCGTTCGCCGTCCTTGTACGCCACCTCGCGCCCGGTGCCGGTGTCCACGGCGTAAACCCCGAGCCGCGCGTCGTACCGGCGCTCGAGTTCCTGGAAGGCGCCGGTGAACGGCTTCGCGGCTGTGGTCGCCCTCGTCGCCTGGGCGGAGGGAGTCGACGAGGCGGATGAACCGTCGCCCCGGCCGCACGCGGCCATCGGGACGAGCGCGAGCATGGCGAGGGCGCCGACAACAGTGCGGCGGACACGGGTGTGTTGCATGGTCCGAACCTCCAAAGAGCCCCGCACGCAGGGCGGATGTGGGGATGGAACGGCACGGCCCATCCCGGTGCGTGGTCGTGATCCGGGACCACCCTGACCTCCGCGCTGCCATGCGGTCCAATGCGCTCATGCGTGCTTCCATGCTGATCTGGCATAGAGTGCGGGCTGTGGATCTGGTGGGAGCGTGTCGCGCGTTCGTCAGCGTCAGCGAGCGCGGCAGTTTCACCGTCGGCGCGGCCGCAGCCCGGATGTCCCAGTCGGTGGCCAGCCGCCGCATCGCCGCACTGGAAGAACGCTTCGGTGAGCGGTTGTTCGAGCGCACGTCACGGCGGGCCGTTCTCACCCCCTTCGGCCGGGACATGCTGCCGGTGGCCAGACAGCTCGTACAGGCTGCCGAGGTGCTGCTGCACGAGGCGGAAGCGGCCAAGGCGAAGCCGTGGCGGCTCGCGGTGCCCGGCGTCTGCTCCACGGCGGGCCTGGCCCGCCTGGTCGCCGAGGCTCGCGGGGCCGGAGTGACGCTCGACCTCCGCGTCGCCGCGCCGGCTCAGCGCAGGGAGCTCGTCCACGCGCAGCAGGTACGGGCAGCCCTGCTCGCGGTACCCGCCGACGAGGCGACGTGGTCCGTGCCGCTCGGGCTCGCCGGCGTGGCGGATCCCGGCACCAAGCGCGTCTATCTCGAAACGCTGCGGATCCGACGCGCCTCGCCCGGCCCCGCCTCACGCGTCTGGATCCAGCCGGAGGACGACGTCCCGCACGTACGCGACCCGCTGACGCGCCTGCGTGACGCCGTGGGACTGCGGCCCGCGCAGCTCGTCGCCGCGGCCGACCTGACCACCGCCGCTGCCGAAGTCCTGTGCGGGCACGACCTGTTGCTGTGCTCTCCGGCTCAGGCCGAGGAACTGGCCCTGCACTGGCGGCCCATCGGCGAGATCGCACTCACCCGCGGCTTCGCGCTCGCCGCCGCCGCGGACGGCAGTCCGCAGCCCGTCGCGGCGCGGCTGGGCGACGCCATCGCCCGCTGCCTCGGTGCGGACGTCCGGGCGGGCGCCGGGGGAGGGGCGACGGTGTGAACACCGAGGCACTGCTGCGCGAGATGCGCGGGCACCTGCGCGACGGCGGTCTGCAGGGCTGCCTGCTCGTGCGGGACCTCCATACGGGCGAGGAACTGGGCATCGACCCGGACACCCAGCTGCCCGCCGCCTCCCTGGTCAAGGTCCCGCTCGCACTGGCGACGGCGGAGCGCATCCGGCGAGGCGAACTCGACGGGGCGACGATGCTCGACGTACAGCCCGGGCGCATCACCACGCCGGGGCCGACCGGGCTCAGCCGATTCCGCCACCCGGCCCGGTTGGCCATCGACGACCTGCTCTACCTGAGCACCAGCCTGAGCGACGGAACAGCCGCCGACGTGCTGTTCGACCTCACCCCGCCCGCGCACGTCGCCGCCGTCCTCGAGGAGCTCGGCATCCGGGGCCTCACCGTCCGGCACGGCATGGGCGAACCGACCGACACACCCGTGGAACGCTTCGAACCCGCGCAGGTCCATCTCGCCCACGCCCTCGCCATCGACGCCGGCACCAGCGGCCGCGGACACCGCGTGCCCCAACTCGACACCACCCGCGCCAACACCGGCAGCGCCCGCGCGTGGGCCGACCTGCTGCAGGCCCTGTGGACGCCGTCGGCGATCCACCCCGACGTGGCCGGGCGCGTGCGCGCCCTCATGGCCCACAACGTCCTCCGCCACCGACTGGCCCCGGACTTCAGCTCCGACGCCACCACCTGGTCGTCCAAGACCGGCACCCTCCTCAACCTCCGCCACGAGATCGGCGTCGTCGAGCACTCCGACGGCCAGGCATTCGCCGTCGCCGTCCTCACCGAATCACTCGTCCCGGCGAGCATCCAGCCCGGCGCCGAAGCCCTCATGGCACAGGTCGCCCGCAGACTGCGCGACCACCTCCGGCAGCTCTAGGCAGGAAGAGGATCTGGACGGTCCGGCGAACCGTACGCGAGCGGGCGGGGTGTCACCGGCCGGAGCGGCGGTGCACCACGACCTGAAGCGGTGCGCGGAAGGAGAGCAGGCCGAGCATCGGCGGCTGCGTTCCGGGCTCGGCGAGCGTCGCGTCCGGCAGGGCACGGGCTGCCGCCCGCAGAGCGACCGCGGCTTCGGTGCGGGCCAGGGAGGCGCCCAGGCACCGGTGACGTCCCGCGCCGAACGCGAGGTGGTGGCGGATGTTCCCGCGATGCGGACACAGACGGTCGGGATCCTCGAACACCTCGGGGTCCGAACCGGTGCCCATGAGCATCAGCAACAGCTGCGCGCCGGCCGGCAGTCGCACACCGGACAGTTCCGTCTGGTGCGCGGTCACCCGGCGCCACGTGGTGACCGGCGGCTCCCGGCGCAGGATCTCCTCCACCCACGCCTCGGCGAAGCCGTCCTCTGTCGCGACACGTGCCCAGACCCCTGGGTCGGCCACGGCACGGAGCAGCGCCGTGGAGATCAGTTGCCCGGTGGTGGACTGCCCGGCGATGAACACGAAGAAGCACACGGCCACGGCGGTCGGGACATCCAGCGGCGCCCCGTCCGGCGTGCGATGCCGGCGCAGTCCGCCGATGAGCCCGTCCGCCGCCGTGGCCGCGGACACCTGGGCGGTCAGCCACTGGTGGAACTCGCCGACCTGCTCCGCCAGGTGCAGCTGCCGTTCGGCCGGAGGGCGGCCGTAGAACAGTTCCAGGGAAGCGTCGCTCCACGCCGCGAGTGTGTCAGCGGATATGCCCTCGATGCCGAGGAGCCGCATCATCACCCGGCACGGCAGGAGCCGCGCGTACTCGACGGCCAGGTCGCAGGTGTCCTCGGCGGCGTACCGGGGCCGCAGACCGGCCAGCATCTCCGAAGCCGTCCGCTCGACCATCGGCACCGCTGCCGCCACTCGCTCGGCGTTGAAGAAGCGCATGACCAGGCGCCGAAGACCCGCGTGCTCCGCCCCGTGGTTGTTGGCGAGCGCGGGCGTCAGGGAGAAGCCGGCCCTGGCGAGCGCGCGCAGCGCGGACACGGGCAGGCGTGTCACGGAGTGCTGGGCGTTGTCGGGCAGATACGTGCCGGGGTCCAGCAGCACGCCGCGCACATCCTCGTAGCGGCTGACCAGCCAGAGGCCGGTGCCGGAATCGAAGTGGACGGGCGAGCTTTTCCGCAGCGCCGCCAGTGTGGGATACGGGTCGGCGACGAACGGCGGGTCGAAAAGTCCGGGAAGGCCGGGAAGGCCGGTCGGCAGGGGTGCCGGACGTGTCTCCGTGCTTGCCACGCGCGTGCTCTCCGTCAAGGCGTACGGACCATCACCCGACGGGGGACAGTTGATCAACGCTGCCCGCTCGGGGCCGAGGCCACACGATAGCCGACGGGGCCGGCCGGGCACGGTGCGCCCCCGCCCCGGAGTGCACCCGGGACGGGGCGGCCGGTCCTGCCGGCATGGCGAACATCAGCATGGCGGCGGTGGGCGCCAGGTCGCCGATGCCCTTCAGGACGTAGTCGCCGAGGTGCGCGCCCTGCCCGACGAGCACGCAGAACAGCGCCGGAATGAGCACCAGCGCTGCTACCGGCGACATTTTCTTGGTCATGATCAACGCCAGGAAGGCGGCAATCATGGCGAATCCGAGCGTTGCCGGCATGAAATACCTGTCGTTCGCCCGAGAACGCCACCGGGAGTGCGGTGGTGCGGGCGACCGCAGGGCGGGAAACTCCGCTGAAACAAGTGCGTACGGGCTGGGCGACAAGCGCGGAAAAAACAGGTCGTTTCATGTGCGCTGCCGTGCGCTGTTCCACGGTACGCGGCCTGCCGGGCGGGCTGGGCAGGGCCGGGAAAACTGCCCGGTGCACCGGTGCCAGACGAAACGAGCAGAAAGAGCGGAATGATTTTCCGGCTCCCGTAAACAGCACAATGACGGCGGCTCTGGTGGCGCGGTGCCTTTTGCGTCTACCGTCCCCGTCGAGCGTGAGTGAGGGGCAGCGTACGCCGCGAGCCGCATGCGCGGCGGAATGTCGATGCCCGCGCCGGTCCGGAGACCGGCGACACCCGGCAGGCGCGGAAAGGCGCCGGCTTTTCGGCATCGTCCGCGGTCGCGACGGCGTACCGCTGCCTGCTCCGGCGCTCGGCTCGACCCCGCGGCATCATCCGCCCGGGCCCGGTCTCCCACAGGCCAGGGTCACGGTTCGGAGGAGCAAGCGGTCCTGAAGCGACGAACCATGAGCAAGGGCGAGATTGGTGATCACGGTGCCACCACACGAGGCCGGCGTACGGACCCCGGAACAGGGCATTCACGGCGTGACGGCCGACGGCTACGAGGCCGTTCGGGACGCCTTCACGGCCAACTTCACCCAGCGCGGCGAGCGGGGTGCGGCCGTTGCGGTCTTCCATGACGGCCGGCTCGTGGTCGACCTGTGGGGCGGTACCGCGGACGCCGACGCACCCGAGGGCGGGGGCAGGCCGTGGACCCGCGACACCGTGCAGAACCTGCGCTCGGCCACCAAGGGCGTGGCCGCGACGGTGGTGCTGCTGCTGGCCGATCGCGGGCTCATCGACGTGGACGCCCCGCTCTGCGAGTACTGGCCGGAGTTCGCCGCCGGGGGCAAGGAACGGATCACCACCCGCCAGTTGCTCTCCCACCAGGCCGGGCTGGCCGCCCTCGAGAACCCGCTGACCTGGGCGCAGGCGCAGGACCGGATCACCGGTCCGGCGGCCGTCGCCGCGCAGCGCCCCCTGTGGGAACCCGGCACGGCGCACGGCTACCACGCCCAGACCTTCAGTTGGCTCCTCGGAGAGCTGGTCCGCCGGGTGGACGGCCGCTCGCTCGGCACGGTACTCGCCGAGGACCTCACCGAGCTGCTCGGGCTGGACCTGTGGATAGGGCTTCCCGAGGACCGGCACGACAGGGTCGGACGGACAGCAGCTGTCGAACAGCCGCAGTCCGTCGGCGACGGACTGCGCACGCGCCCTCGCCGAAGCATCGCTGCCGCCTACGCCGATCCGCGCTCACTCACCCGCCGGGCCTTCAGCACCGTCTCCCCGGCTCCCGACGAGAACTGCCCGGCCTGGTGGAGCGCTGAACTGCCCGCATCCAACGGCATCGCCACCGCACGGGGACTCGCCGGGTTCTACGCCGCCCTCGCAGGGGGGCGCATCGTGACCCGGAGCACGCTGCTGCGGGCCTGTACCCCGCACACGGCCGGCACCGATCGCGTGCTGCTCAGCAGGACAGGCTTCGGGCTGGGATTCATGCTGCACGGCCCGGCCTGCCCGATGACCTCACCCGCGGCCTTCGGGCATCCGGGCCGCGGCGGCACCCTCGCCTTCGCCGACCCCGCCCTGGGACTCGCCTTCGCCTACATCACCAACAGCATGCAGCCCACCATCACCAGCGACCCGCGCGCCTGGGCGCTGGTGCGGTCGGTGCAGCAGGCCCTGACCCTGCGGCGGCCGACGGCGGCATGACATCCGCACTGCTGTGCCGGTCCACAGCAGTGCCGAAGACCGGGGCGGGCGTCGCTACCGAATGTCCTGCCGACACGGCGCCCGCCCCACTCACCACCAGATCGTCGACACGGCCCGAGACACCGCTCCAGTCAACGGCAGAAAACAGAAACCAGAGGAATCCGGTCATGGCAACGGCGCCCAGCGTCTCGTACTCGATGACGGTCCGGCTGGAGGTGCCCGCGAGTGGTACCGCGGTCTCGCAGCT
>NZ_JBFAOY010000062.1:0-14216 GCF_040675505.1 Streptomyces sp. NPDC049597 | reverse complement strand
TGCGCCTCACGCATCGACTCCGCGCTCCAGTCCGCGTTGTCCCACGCGTGCTGGTCACGAATCGTGTCCCAGCTCATCTGCTTGACCTCGTCCTCGGACAGATGAGGATTGCCGTTCAGCGAGTTCACACCGATCTTGATCGAGTCCTTGACGTACTGCTCCTGCTCCGCGAACGACCCCGCCGACAGCCCCACCCCCTGCGCGAAGGCGTTGCCCTTGAGCGTCAGGGTGCGAACCCCCCACTCCCAGCGGCTGCAGAAGGTCTCGAACTCCGCCGTCAACCCGCCGTGACCCAGCTCCAGCCCGGACAGCGCCAGATCCGAGAACCCCCGGCCCACCGACGCCTCGCCGATCATGCCGAGCTCCTTCAGCTCGGCATGCGCCAGATTGATCCCCTTCGCGATCTCCGCCAGCCCCGACGCCGCCGCCGCAAGCTCAGGCTGTCCCCCAGTCACCGCACACCCCCGTACTCCCCGACATGGCCAGGCTCCCCGGACTCCCCGAGATCCACCGCCACCTCATCCGGAACGATCCCCGCCACCGGCGGAAACACCATCCCCTCGTCACTGCCCGCATCCAAAGCAACCCCGCCCGGACCCGGCAGCATCGGCACCATCACATCCAGCAGCCGCGCGCCCAGAATCGTCCGGTACGCCCACTCACGCCCCGCACCCCCCTGCGCACGAGCGAACCGCGCCAACGCCTCCTCGTCCGAGAACGCACAGATCCACCGCACCCCGTTGAAATCCGCCGTCCACAGACTCCCGTGCTCATCGAACGGCACCAACACCGCCGACCGCCGAAACTCCCCCAGCAAACGCGCAAACCCCCGCCGCGCCACCGCCACCTCATCGACCTGATCCGTATCCGGCACGGCCGACTCCGGCACGGGCGGCAAAGGCGGCACAGGCGGTACAGACAGCTCCGCCGAAACCGCCTTGGGCTCCGCCTCCGGCTCCGGCGCCCCCACCGGCGGCGTCACCGCTGCCTGCTCGTTCACCGGCGGAGTCGCCGGAATCGAAGTCTCCGCCAACTCAGCCAGTTTTGACACCGGTTGAGGCTTCGCTACATCATCCCCGTTCTCAGTCACCCGCGAATGCTGCCATGCGCACATTTCCGCGAGCAACGAGGAATGGTTCGAATCACATCAGACCGACCAACCATGCGCGCTCCGCAGCTGACTCGTCATCAACTGTGCTGATGCGCAAGGCTGGACGTGCGGTGGCCACACGCCCAGCCCCTTCCGTCACCGGGCGCGTCCGCCAGGGTGGGATTTCCTTCGTGGCGCTGTCGCTACGCTTGCCTCCGAGATGGCTGAGGACGACGAGATCCACGTCGCCGACGAGGGCGACAGCGTGGACGCGATGATGGCCGAGTGGCGGAGCGAGTGGCCTGACCTGGACGTGTCGTCCAGCGCGGTGATCGCCCGCCTGCTGCGTGCGGCTCAGCTGCTGGAGGAGCGGTTCGCGACCGGGCTGCGCCGCCCCGGCGGGATGCCCATCGCCAACGTCGGGGACTTCGACCTGCTGCAGGCACTGCGGCGCAGCGGTCCTCCCTACACACTGACCCCCGGCCAGTTGCGCCAGGCCCTGATCGTCTCCTCCGCCGGCATCACCGGAAGGCTCAACCGGCTCGAGCGGGAGGGCTGGATCGAACGCGGCCCCTCCCCCGCCGACGGCAGAAGCACGCTCGTGCGTCTGACGGAGGAGGGCCGGGCGAACATCGACCGGGCTCTGGGACAGCACTTCGGCCTGGAACGCGACGTGCTCTCCGTACTGGAGCCGGAGGAACGCGCAGGGGTCGCGGACGCCCTGCGCAAGCTCCTGGCCGCCCTGGAGTCAGACTCCTCCTGATGCATCCGGCCGCCGGCCGGCCTCAGGCCGCTCCGGCCGCCGTTCCCAGGATGACTGCGACGCTGATAGAGCGTGCCGATCTTCTTGTGGTCGGTGGTGGTCAGATACGCGACCACGACGCGGCCCGGCGAGCGGCGCCGCGCCGGAGGGAGCGCCCGGGGCGACGGGGCGGGCGGTGACGGAGCGGGCAGGACCACGGCAAATCCTCCATGCGTGCGAGATGTCCGGGCGTCCGGCGCCTGCACGCCGACGAACCCGACGCCTCCAAGTTATCTCGCTCGCGAGAGAAATAAACAGCGGGGTCGCCGCTCAGGGCAAAAGCTCCCAAAGGTGGGACAACGACAGTCATTGCCCGGAGTCACTCTCCGTGATACACAGAGTGACGATATGTGTACAAGAATCGAATCGCGCCACGCCCTCGCAGGTCAGGGCAGCCGCTTCGGTCAAACGTGCGGAGATCGGGTAAAGAGACCCTCGAAGTCGGCTTACGCGGGCGGTTTCATCAGCGAAGATAGAACCTGGCCCGCGCCGAGGGGTGTGGGCGGCGAACAACCCAACAGGGGCGGTGAGTTACATGATCCTGGCAGCCGAAAAGGGCGACATCACCACCATCATCGGCGGTATCGCCCCGAACTGGGGGCCGTTCGGAAGCCTGGGCAACGAGGCTCGAGTGATGATCGAGGTCGTGATGGCCGTTGCCATCCTCCTCTGCCTCGGCATCGCCATCTGGGGCGCGGCCAAGCAGCGCATCGGAGCGACGGCGCTCCGCGACACCTTCAGCGCGGAGCAGGGCAAGGGCCTGATCGTCGCCGGACTCACCGGCGTCTTCATCATCGGCTCACTGGGGACCTTGTTCACCATCGTGTACGGCATGGCCGTCTAGCCCGTCCCCTCCGGGCTCGCCCGGCCCACCCCCGAGGTTGCGTCTCCCCGATGTACCCGAAGTTCCTGAAGACACGTCACCATCCCGCGACGGCGGGCCATGCAGCACGTCCACGACCGGTTGAGGGGGCCTACCCGAGATGAGCCTCGGCGACGAGCACGACAGCCGTACGAACGAGGGCTTCGGCGGCTCGGGCCAGACCCGCACCCGGCTCCCGGGCACGAGCGAGGACGTCTACGGCGGCGCCCGCCGCCCCGTGCGCACCTCGCGCTCGCTGATCGGGGTGGTGGGCGTGGTGGTGCTGCTGCTTGCGGCGATCGCCTTCGCCAACAAGGGCGGCGGGGCGGAGGGCGCGTCGGACGACACCGGCAAGTCCCCGGACAGCCACCCGACGGCGGCGACGGGGGTGCGTCCGGTGAAGGGCAGCGAGGGCGGCATCCCGACGGGCTATGCGCGGGACGAGCAGGGGGCGCAGAGCGCGGCGGCGAATTACGCGGCAGCACTGGGGTCTGACGGCATGTTCAACAAGGAGCGCCGTCAAGCGATCGTCGCGACTGTCGCAGACGACAGCACTCTGGACAGGCTGCAGTCCGGATTCGACGCGGACTACTCGGCCGAATTCCTCGGTCACATCGGTCTGAACGCCGACGGCACCGCGCCTGCGGGCAGCACGTTCGTCAACCGAACGCTGCCTGCCGGGACAAAGGTGCTGAAGTACGCGGGGGAGACCGCTGACATCGACGTGTGGTGCATGGGGCTGTTCGGTCTGACCGGTGAGAAGTCGACCAAGCCGGTGACCAGCGGCTGGTTCACGGTGAGCGTCAAGCTGAAGTGGAACGGCTCTGACTGGAAGGTCCTGGAAACCAGCCAGAAGACGGGGCCCACGCCCGTCACCGGTGACAACCCTGTCTCGGGCTCGGACGAAATTGCGGACGCGGTCAACGGATTCGGAGGGTTCACGTATGCCCGCTAGCCCTCGCTACCGCCCGCACAAGCTGCTGGCACTCGTGACGGCCGTGCAAACAGCGGCGATCCTGTTCGCGACCAAGGCAGCAGCCGCGCCCGCACCCGCGCCGAGCCCCACGGACAACCCGTGCGGACTCATCGCGGGCCCCGCCCGCGACTACTGCGAAGACGGCGACAGCGCCCCCGGCCGCCGCACCCCCGCCGGCCTCGACGACCCCGCCACCGCCCTCGACCCCCTCTCCTCCCTCGCCCGGGGCTGCGCCGACGCCGCCGTCAGCCTGCTCGACTACCTCTCCGGCGCCGTCAAGGAGACCGCCGAGGTCGACTTCACCAACCCCGCCTTCCTCGCCCGCTACGCCATCGTCTTCGCCGCCGCCACCGTCCTCACGCTCATCCTGTGGCTGCTCGCCGTCGCCAAGCGCGCCATCCGCGGCGTACCGCTCACCACCGCGATCTCCGAGGCAGTCGGCTTCCTCTGGCTGACCGTCCTCGCGTCCGCCTTCACGCCGCTGATCCTCTACACCGTCGTCACCGCCACCGACGCCGTCACCGAGGTCGTCGCCTCCGGGACCGGTGAGCAGACCGACATCTTCTTCGGCAGCTTCAAGGAGGCCCTCCAGAAGGGCGACAGCATCAGCGGCGGCCCGATCATGCTGATCATCGTCGCGCTGGTCACCGTCCTCGCCGCCGGCATCCTCTACCTCGAGCTGTTCATCCGCGCCGTGCTGCTCTACGTCGGCGCCCTCCTCGGCGTCGTCGTCTACGCGGGGCTCGTCGACAAGAACATGTGGGGCCACGTCCGCCGCTGGGCCGGGATCATGATCGCCGTCATCCTGGTCAAGCCCGTCATCGTCATCGTGCTCGGCCTCGCCGGCGCGCTGTCCGCGGGCGAGGGGCCGGACTCCTTCTCCGCCGTCGTGTCCGGGCTCTCGATCATCCTGCTCGCGATCTTCGCCTCCGCCATGATCTACCGCTTCGTCCCGGGCTTCGGCGACGAGATCGCCAACTCGCGCAACAACCGCATCCAGAACGCCGCCGAGGGCAAGGCCGCCGCCGTCATCAGCTCCCCGGCCGCCCTCGTCTCACAGGGAATCAAGACCCACAGCTCCCGCGGCAACCAGGGCACCGGCGGTGACTCGGGCGCAAGCACGCCCCGCCCCGCCAACCCCGTCAGCGGCGGCGTCGCAGCACACGGCAGCCGTACGGGCCAGGGAGCCGCGCCCTCGCCCCGTAGCAGCACCCCGACCGGCGGCACCCCGCACAGCAACCGCAACAGCACAGGAGGTGGCCGGCGTTGACGACCCAGTCCCCAACCATCGCGCCCCGCCGCACGTACCTCATCGGCCGCGCCCGGCCGAACGCGATCGTCGGCAAGAACCGCGAGACCGGCGAGATCGCGCTGATCATCGCCGGCGCGTTCCTCGGCATGATGAGCGGGCTGCTGGTCCCCGTCCTGTCCCTGCGGATCGTGCTGCTCACGGGATTCCCGATGCTCGCGCTCGCCGCCGTGTACGTCCCCTACAAGGGCCGCACCTTCTACAAATGGTTTGAAATCAACCGCAGCTACAAGCGCACCCTGCGCCAGGGCACCACCTACCGCTCCGGTGCCGTCGAGGCCGGCACCCGCATCGACGGGCGGGAGATCGAGGTCGGCCCGCCGCCGGGCATCGGGCGCATCAACTGGCTCGCCGCCCCCTTCGGCCCCGACGAGATCGCCGTCCTGCTGCACGCCGACCGGCGCACCGTCACCGCGGCCATCGAGATCGAGGGCCCCGGCGTCGGACTGCGCGACAGCGAGGACCAGGAGGCGCTGGTCGACCGGTTCGGCACGCTGCTCAAGCACGTCGCCAACGGGGACGGTTTCGTGACGCGCCTTCAGATGCTCGCGCGCACCCTGCCCGCCGACCCCGACGCGCACGCCAAGGACGTCGCCCAGCGCGGGGACGACAAGGCACCGGCCTGGCTCCAGGAGTCGTACGACCAGCTCCAGTCCATGGTGTCCACCTCCAGCGAGCAGCACCGCGCCTACCTCGTCGCCTGCATGCACTACTCGCGCGAACTGGCGGCCGAGGCCCACGCCATGGCCCGGGCCGCCAAGCACGCCTCCGGCGCCAGGCGGCTCGACAAGGACGCCGGCCTCGCCGTCGTCATGGCCCGCGAGCTCACCGACATCTGCGCCCGGCTGGCCGAGGCGGACATCCGCGTACGGCAGCCCCTCGGCCAGGCCCGCCTCGCGTCCCTCGTGCACTCCATGTACGACCCGGACCACCCCATCGACCACATCCAGGCGATGACGAAACGAAACGCCTGGCCGGCCGAGCTCGACGCCGTCGAGCCCACCTACCTCCAGGCCAAGACCCGCGAGTCCTCCACCCGCGCCCCCTGGTGCCACTCCACCGCGTGGGTCAAGGAGTGGCCGATGACCCCGGTCGGCGTCAACTTCCTCGCGCCGCTGCTCGTCCACACCCCCGACGTGATCCGTACGGTCGCGGTGACGATGGACCTGGAGCCCACCGAGGTCGCCATCGAGCGCATGCTCACGGAGAAGACCAACGACGAGGCGGACGCCAGCCGTGCCGCCAAGATGAACCGGACCGTCGACCCGCGCGACATCGCCGCGCACGGACGGCTCGACCAGCGGGGTGAAGATCTCGCGAGCGGTGCGGCGGGGGTCAACCTCGTCGGGTACATCACTGTGTCGTCGCGTTCGCCCGAGGCCCTGGCCCGGGACAAGCGCACGATCAGGGCCTCTGCCGGCAAGTCGTACCTGAAGCTGGAGTGGTGCGACCGCGAGCACCACAGGGCCTTTGTGAACACCCTTCCGTTCGCGACCGGCATCCGCCGATAGGGGCCACCAGCCATGCGTGATCCGCTGTCCGTCCTCACGGATGCCTTCACCTCCTTCCTGTTCGGGAAGGTGGAGACGACCCGTCTGCCCGTCCGTACCTCGACCGGGCAGGCGCAGGCCGTCTACCTGCCGACGGCCGCCCCCGGCCTCGGCGACTCGGGCGTGATCATCGGCCGCGAGGTCTACAGCGGCAAGGGCTACATCTACGACCCCTTCCAGCTGTACGGGCAGCAGCTCCCCGCCCCGCACTGGCTGGTGCTCGGCGAGTCCGGCAACGGCAAGTCGGCGCTGGAGAAGACGTACGTCCTGCGGCAGTTGCGCTTCCGCGACCGCCAGGTCGTCGTCCTCGACGCGCAGGGCGAGGACGGCGTGGGCGAGTGGAACCTGATCGCGCAGGAGCTGGGGATAACGCCCATCCGGCTGGACCCGATGACGGCGCTCGACGGCGGCATCCGCCTCAACCCGCTCGACCCGGCGATCACCAGCACCGGCCAGCTCGCCCTGCTGCGGACCATCATCGAGGTCGCCATGGGCCACGGCCTCGACGAACGCAGCGGCTTCGCGCTCAAGGTGGCCCACGCCCACGTCAACGAGACGATCACCGACCGGCAGCCCGTCCTCATGGACATCGTGGAGCAGTTGCGCCACCCCGAGGCGGCCTCCGCGGAGGCGATGAACGTCGACCTGGACGATGTACGCGCCTGGGGCCTGGACGTGGCCCTCGTCCTCGACCGGCTCGTCGACGGCGACCTGCGCGGCATGTTCGACGGGCCGACGACGGTCGGCATCGACCTGGACGCGCCGCTCATCGTGTTCGACCTGTCCCACATCGACCGCAACTCGATCGCGATGCCGATCCTGATGGCGATCGTCGGCGTGTGGCTGGAGCACACCTGGATCCGGCCCGACCGCAAGAAGCGCATCTTCCTGGTGGAGGAGGCGTGGCACATCATCAACAGCCCGTTCGTCGCGCAGCTCTTCCAGCGGCTGCTCAAGTTCGGGCGACGGCTCGGCCTGTCGTTCGTGGCGGTCGTGCACCATCTGTCCGACGTGGTGGACGGCGCGGCGGCACGTGAGGCCGCGGCCATCCTGAAGATGGCGTCGACACGGACGATCTACGCCCAGAAGGCCGACGAGGCGCGGGCCACCGGGCGGGTGCTCGGCCTGCCCCGCTGGGCCGTCGAGATCATCCCGACGCTCACCCCCGGCATCGCCGTCTGGGACGTCAACGGCAACGTCCAGGTGGTCAAACACCTGGTGACCGAGGCCGAACGGCCCCTCGTCTTCACCGACCGGGCGATGACGGAGTCCTCGCGGCCCGCGGTGCCGGAGCACGTCCAGGCCGCGGAGTGGGAGGCGGAGCAGCGGGCGGCGCTGATCGAGCGGCAGCAGCAGATGGACGAGTCCTCAGAGTCGACGGTGGCGTGAGATGGAGCAGGGGCGCCAGAGGCGGGGTCGCGACCGGGAGCGCGAAGGGGGCATCCCGGACGGACTGTTGGTCGGGCTGCTGGGCCTGGTGCTCGGGCTGACGGTGCTGGTGTGGACGGCGACGGGACTGGCGGGGCTGTTCGCGCACGGCGCCTGGCCGACGGGAGTGACGTTCGCCACCACGCCCACAGCGGTGCGGTCGCTGGTCTCGGCCCCGCAGGACCTGCCCGCCGCCTGGCCGTCGACTCCGCCCGGCGAGCTCTCCGGCTACGGGCTGTTCTGGGGCCTGGCCATCGGCGAACTGATGGTGCTGGTCGTGCTGAGCGTGTTCACTCTGGGCACGGTGGCACGCTGGCGTGCGGTCCGCGCGAGGCCCCGCACCGAGAGGCACGCGCTCGCGCGGACGCCGTCGGAGCCGCGCGGCGCGGCCGCCCCGGCGTTCCCAGCCGACACGGCGTCCACAGCCGCCCCGGCGTTCCCAGCCGACACGGCGTCTACAGCCGCCCCGGCGTTCCCGGCCGCCCCGGCCGGGGAGACGGCGTCCGGGGCCCCGGCTCCGCCCGTGCCCGAGCCGGCCGAGCCGGCCGAGCCGACGCACCCCGGCCCCGGCCCCGTCCCCGCATCCCCGCCGGCCGAACCTGCGGCGACGGCGACTCCCGCACCGGCTCCGTACCCGCGCACGCCCGCGAGCCCGACGACCGCTGCGGCCCCGGTCCCCTACCCGCCCACGGGTGTTCCGACCGCCGTCCCCGGCCCGCGCGGCACCGGTTCCCGCGTCCTGTACGGCGACCCCGCCACCCGCCGGCCGTCCACCGTCCAGGCGCTCCTCGACGCCGAGGGTCCCGTCCTCGTCGTCACTTCCGACGCCTCCGTGTGGACGGAGACGAAGGGCGCCCGCGCCAAGCTGGGCCCCGTTCTCGTCTACGATCCCGGGCACCTGTGCGACACCCCCGCACGGCTCCACTGGTCACCCACCGCCGGCTGCGAGGACGAACGGATCGCGGCCGCCCGGGCCACTGCCCTCCTCGCGCCCGTGCGCCCCCGCGCCCTGATCGACGCCGCCATGGCCGACACAGCGGAAACGCTCCTGCGATGCTGGCTGCACGCCGCGGCCGTGGACGGCCGCCCGTTCCGCCAGGTCCACCGCTGGGCCCAGGGCACCGGAGCCCACGAGCCGGTACGCATCCTCCGCACGCACCCCAAGGCCGCCGCCGGACTCGCCGGACTGCTGGAGTCGGCGCTCACCGCGTATCCGGAACGCCGGGACATCGCCCAGCAGTTGACGAGCCGCGCCTTCGCGGCGCTGTCGTCGGTCCACATCCGTGAGGCATGCAACCCGAACCGAACCGATTCGCTCGCCTTGGAATCTTTTGCGAACGAAGCGGGCACGCTTTACGTGGTGGGTGAACCGATCGAGGATCCGCGTTCCCACCCCGGCGCGATGCCGCTGCTCACGGCACTCGCCTCAGACGTGGTCGAGCACGGCCGCCGCATGGCCGCACGGTCATCCGACGGTCGGCTCGACCCACCACTGACCCTCGTCCTCGACGACGTCGCGGCGGTGGCGCCGCTGCCCGTGCTCCCCGAGCTCCTCGCCACCGGCCAGGACCAGGGCCTGCCGACGCTCGTCCTGCTGCGCTCGGCCGAACAGGCCCGCGCCCGCTGGACGGCCCCCCTGCCCTCCCACTGATCCTCAGACGGCCTCGCGCCTGACCTCGTACTCGCGCGCCATCTCGTCCCCCGGAACGGGAGAGGTGTCGGCGCTCGGCACGAAGCCCGCCCGCCGGTACATCGCCTCGGCCCGCACGTTGTCCGTGTGGAAGATCAGCAGTACCCGCTCCACCCGCGGCGACTCCAGCGCCCAGGACCACTCCAGGGCCGCACGGAACAGCGCGTCCGCGAGACCGCTCCCCCGCGCCTCCGGCCGGACGAACACGCCCACCACATGGGTCTGTTCCACCGCCGCGGGCTTCCCGACCCGCGCCTCCGCTCCCGGCCGCTCCACCAGCACCGACACCGTGCCGTCCCAGCTCCCGTCCGGGGCCTCGCCGATGAACTGGATGACCTCGCGGCCGGCCGCCACCGAGGCCGTGCGCTCCTGCCAGAAGGAGTCCGGCCGCGCCACGGCGTCCTCGTACGTCTCCAGGAACGCGATCGAAGCCAGCGGATCCTGAAGGGCGGCAAGCCGCAACTCGCGGGCCCGGGCCCATTCCTCGGCGCGCACGGGCCGGATGACGTAGTCCATGTCCCGATACTGGCCAACGCCGCTGCGCCCCGGCAACGAGGTTTCCGACCCCGGACCCGGCCGGGCCGCGTCGTACCCCGGTACTACCGCCCGGCGCAGGCTGCCGCCCGGGGTCGGACGCGACCGGCCGGCCGGCTCCGTAGCGTCGACGACATGACCAGCCCTCAGGGAATCGAAGCTGTCGGACTCACCAAACGGTACGGCGCCAAGACCGTCGTCCACGACCTCTCCTTCACCGTCAGGCCGGGCAGCGTCACCGGCTTCCTCGGCCCCAACGGCGCCGGCAAGTCCACCACCATGCGCATGCTCCTCGGCCTCGACGCGCCCACCCACGGCACCTCCACCGTCGGCGGCCGCGCCTACGCGGGCCACGCCGCCCCGCTCACCGAGGTCGGCGCCCTGCTGGAGGCCAAGTCGGTCCACCCCGGCCGCAGCGCCCGCAACCACCTGCTGGCCCTGGCCCACACCCACGGCATCCCGGCCTCCCGTGTCGACCGGGTCGTCGAACTGACCGGCCTCACCGATGTCGCACGCCGCCGGGTCAAGGGCTTCAGCCTCGGAATGGGCCAGCGCCTCGGCATCGCCGCCGCCCTGCTCGGCGACCCCGCCACCCTCGTCCTCGACGAGCCGGTCAACGGCCTCGATCCCGAGGGCGTGCTCTGGATCCGCACCCTTCTCAAGTCACTCGCCGCCGAGGGCCGCACGGTCCTCGTCTCCTCGCACCTGATGAGCGAGATGGCCCTCACCGCCGACCACCTCGTCATCGTCGGCCGCGGCCGGCTCCTCGCCGACACCACGGTCGAGGCGTTCGTCCGCAGCTCCGGCACGGACGCGGTCAAGGTCCTCTCCCCCGAGGCATCGGCCCTCGCCGCACTCCTCGCGGGCCCCGGCGTCGAGATCTCCTCCGGCGCACCCGGCGAGCTCCGCGTGCGCGGCGCCGACGGCGAGCACATCGGCCGCACCGCCGCCGCCCACAGCATCCCTGTGTACGAACTCACCCCGCTGACCGCCTCCCTGGAGCAGGCGTTCATGGACCTGACCCGCGACGAAGTCGAGTACCAGGCCGCCGTCTCACCCGCATCCGCTTCCCTCGAAGGAGCAACCCCATGAGCACCACCGCGTACCGGCTGACCACCCCAGGCGTCCTGCGCTCCGAATGGCACAAGCTGTGGACCGTACGCTCCACCTGGGCGGCCCTGCTCTCCGCGTCACTGCTCACCCTGGGCGTCGGACTCGTCATGGGCGCGACATACGAGACCGGCGGCGGCGACGGCGATGTGGACACGGTCGTCCTGACCCTCATCGGCATCCAGTTCGCGCAGGTCGCCTTCGGTGTCCTCGGCATCCTCGTCACCGCCGGGGAGCACGCGAACGGCATGATCCGCGCCACCATGACCACCGTGCCCCGCCGGCTGCCCGTCCTGTGGTCGAAGGCGGCCGTGTTCACCGTGGCGGCGTTCGCCGTGTCCCTCGTGACAGCGCTCGTCACCTTCCCCGCTGCCCAGGTCTTCTTCGCGGGTACCGATCAGGAGGCGTCGTTCGGCGACCCGGGCGTGCTCCGTGCCCTGGTCGGCAGCTCGGCCGCCGTCACCCTGCTCGGCCTGATCGCGCTCGGCCTCGGCGCGCTGTGCCGCTCCGTCCCCGGCGCGAACGGCGCCTTCATCGGCGGCGTCATGATCCTTCCCGAGGTGATCGGCATGCTGCCGTACGACATCGTCCACGACGCCCTCCAGTACTTCCCGGACAAGACGGCAGTCGTCCTGATGTCCGCCGACCCCGTCCCCGGTGCCCCTTCACCCGGTGCCGCGCTCCTCGCCATGGTGCTGTGGGCGGCGGCCACACTGGCGGCCGCGGCGCTGCTGCTCAGGCGCAGGGACGTATGACCCCTGCGAACCGCCTGACCGGGCCCCCACGGACGCACGAGGATGAAGCGGTGACGAACAGGCCCACAAGCATGCGGCAGCCGGGCGACCCCGACCGGGACTGGGCGGCGGGCGCCCAGCCGCTGACCCGCAGGATGCACCGCCTGGGCGAGCGCCTGCGCGGCTTCGACCGCCGCCATCCCCTCGGCTGGGACCTGCACCTCACCGCCTTCTGCGTGATCGCCGCGCTGACGGATGCCTCGGGCGGCTGGCGGAACATCGCCTTCGACGACACCGTGCCGGTCTGGCTGGTCGTCACCATGAGCCTCGGCTTCTCCGTTCCCCTGCTCCGCCGGCGGACGCAGCCCCTCGGGGTGCTGCTGTGCATGCTGCCGTTCGCCGTGGTCAACGCCTGGACCGGAGCGCATCTCCAGGCCGCGTTCCTTCAGCTGATCGCCGTCTTCCACATCGCGCTGCGACTGCCGCTGCGCACGCTCACCTGGTCGTTCGCGCTCACCCTCGTCCCCCTCGCGCTGGGAGCGACCCGTTATCCGGTCGGGAGTTGGGACCAGCAGTTCGTCCCGAACCTGTACGGCTTCGCCCTCGTCGCCCTCCTGGGCCTCGCGGTCCGCAGCCGCAAGGACTACACGGCCTCACTGGTGGAGCGGGCCAGGCAGCTGGAGATCGAACGGGACCAGCAGGCGCAGCTCGCCGCCGCCGCCGAACGCACCCGTATCGCGCGGGAGATGCACGACATCATCGGCCACAACCTGTCCGTCATCACGGGCCTCGCCGACGGCGGCGCCTACGCGGCCACGGCCTCCCCCGAGAGGGCGGCACAGGCACTCGCGGCCATCGGCACCACCAGCCGCCAGGCGCTCACCGAACTGCGCAGGCTCCTGGACGTCCTGCGCGACGACACCGCGCCCGCCGCCGACCTCGCTCCCCAGCCGGACCTCGCGGGCCTGGAACGCCTCGCCGACGGCGTCAGGGCCACAGGGCTCCCGGTGACCCTCACGGTGAACGGCGATCCCCGCTCCCTCCAGGCCGGCCGGCAGCTCGCCGTCTACCGGGTGGTGCAGGAGGCGCTGACGAACACGCTGAAGCACGGCGGCCCCGGTGCCACGGCCACGGTCGTGGTGACCTGCGCCGAGGACGGCACGGTGTCCGTCGAGGCGACGGACACGGGCAGGGGCGGCAGGACACCGGCCGACTCCTGCGGCGGTCTGACGGGAATGCGTGAACGAACCGCCATGTACGACGGCACACTTGAGGCCGGTCCCCTGCACCGGCCCCCTGGGGGCTGGCGCGTGCATCTCCGACTTCCGAAGGAACCCGCCTCGTGACGACCGTCCTCATCGTCGACGACCAGCCCATGCAGCGCTTCGGCTTCCGGATGCTCCTGGAGAGCCAGGGCGACCTGACGGTGGTGGGCGAGGCCGGCAACGGCACGGAGGCCGTGCGGATGACCGCCGAACTGCGCCCGGACGTGGTGCTGATGGACATCCGCATGCCCGGCCTGGACGGCATCGAGGCCACCCGCAGGATCGTGGCCGCGGGCGACCGTACGCGGGTGCTGATCGTGACGACGTTCGACCTGGACGAGTACGCCTACAAGGGCCTGCGGGCCGGGGCGAGCGGTTTCCTCATCAAGGACGCACTGCCGGAGGAACTGCTCTCGGGCATCCGTGCGGTGGCGGCCGGCGACGCGGTGGTGGCACCGAGCCTCACCCGCCGCCTGCTCGACACGTACGTGCAGCACCTCCCGGAGGACGGCCCCGTTCCGACGACGCGTGTCCTCGACGAACGGCTCGCACGGCTGACGGACCGGGAACGGGAGATCCTGACCGTCATCGGCCAGGGATGGACGAACACGGAGATCGCCGACCGATTCCATCTCGCGGAGTCGACGGTGAAGACGCATGTGAGCCGGATTCTGGCGAAGACCGGCGCACGGGACCGGGTCCAGGCAGTGATTCTGGCGTACGACACGAGACTGGTGAACCCGTCCTGAAACGCAGGAAAGCCCCGGAACTGTGTTCCGGGGCTTTCCCACAATGATTGTTCGGCGGCGTCCTACTCTCCCACAGGGTCCCCCCTGCAGTACCATCGGCGCTGAAAGGCTTAGCTT
>NZ_JBFAOY010000061.1:0-19040 GCF_040675505.1 Streptomyces sp. NPDC049597 | reverse complement strand
CATCATCTCGGACCACGACGCTCGCGCTTCGCAGGTCTCCTTGCTCTGCACGTTCATCCGTACGCGGCTCTGCACATAGGCGAGTACGCCGACACATGGTCACGTAAGGACCGCGGCTGCATCCGGTAGCGGGGCAGGGGCCTGGGCCCGAGTCCTCCGTAGGCGGGCTGATGCGGCAGAGCCTCCTCGCCATGAACGGTCATCTCTCCCTTGACCTGAAGGACGTAGGCCAGGCGCCGGTCCTCCAGACCACGGCGGAAGCCGGCGTTCGCGCCGTAACCGGTGTCCGCGACCAGCACGGCGGGCCGCAGCCCGATGCCTTCGAGTTCGTCGAGCATCTCCAAAGCGAGCTCCCACTTGGGGCGGTGGCCCTCGATATCGGGTATCCGGCAGCTCTTGCGACGCGCGGCAGCCTCAGGTGTGTTGTCCCAGCCGGCGGGCAGGAACAGCCGCCACGACAGCGGACACGAGGCGGTGTCCGAGGCGGCGTGGACACTGACACCGATCTGGCAGTTGCCGACCTTCCCCAGGGTGCCCGAGTACTGCCGGGCCACCCCGGGCGAGGAGATGCCGTCCTTGGGGAAACCGGTATCGTCCACCACCCACACCTGCGGGCGGACCGCGGCGACCGCCCGCCATGCCAGCCGGGCCCGCACCTCCTCGACCGGCCAGGTCGAGGACGTCATGAACTGCTGAAGCCGCTGGTGGTCGATGCCCAGACGGTCGGCCATCGGCTGCATCGACTTGCGCCGCCCCTCCAGCAACAGCCCCCGCACATACAGCGAGCCCTTCTCACGCTGATCCCGCCGCACCAACGGCGCGAACACATCGGCCGCGAACTCCTCCAACCGAACTCGACACGCCGCAAGCTCCCCAGCCCTCATACAGCCAGCGAACTACCAGACACCCAACGCGACAAGACCAGCTAACAAAGCACTACTAGTACTGCAACGGTCTTTGCTGTGACGGTGGGGCAGTTTCGGGTGGTGTGTGGCCGCGTCGTTTGTAGTGGCTGATGCGGGCTTGGTGTTGTCGTCGGCGGCGCCAGTGTGACCAGTGCAGGACGTGGTCGATGGGTGCTGGGCGGCGGCGTGTGAGGCGGTGGATCAGACGCTTGATTTCGGCGAGGCTGAGGGGGACAAGGTCGGAGGATCCGTTTCTGCTTTCTCTGTATCGAGCTCGCGGGCCCGCAGGACGGTGAGGCAGGCGTGGGCGGCCATGGCCAGGGTCATGTGTCGGTGCCGGCCGGGGTAGCGGCGGACCTGATAGTCGTCCAGCCCGCACTCGCCCTTGGCGGTCTGGAAGCACTCCTCGATCGCCCAGCGGCTGCCGGCGACGCGGATCAGCTCGTCGAGGGTGGTTCCGGCCGGGCAGTAGGCGATGTAGTAGGAGATCTCCTCGGGCCGGCTCACACTGCGGCGGGCGATCACCCAGTGCTGCCGGTCGGGCCGGTGCCATGGGCGGACCTCGACCCTCGCCCAGTCGAACACGCGTGGTCCGTGGGCACCGTTGCCGCAGGACCGGCGCTTCCACTTCTGCCGTGGCAGCCCGTGAAACAGGTCGTGAACGGGGTGGTCGATGGCCCAGCGGGTGACGACGGTGTCGTGCCGGGTGGTGGCCATGACGTGGAAGACATCGGCCTGCTCAAGCTCGGACCGCCAGCCCTTGGAGAAGCCGTAGGCGGCGTCCGCGGTCACCCACCTAATCGGAATCCGGTCCGCGATCGCCCGGCGGACCATGGTCTTGGCCATCACCACCTTCGTCTCAAAGCCGACCGCGTCGTCGATGCCGGCCAGGCGGCACCGGCCGCGGTCATTGCAAGCGAGACGAGAGCGCCGTGTAAGGCCTGCGGGTTGCCATGAGGAGCCTGGACCACCAACCACGGGGCGCCGGAGCGCCGCCGTATCAGCGCTGCCTGTGCAGCCCGGCCCACACCAGGTGACCGTAGAACTTCGGGCCGAGTGACGGCGTTCCGCCGAACGTCCGGTCCGTCTCCAGGTAATGCTCCCGGGCATCCGAGCGGACGGTCTGGATGATCTCGTCCGTTCCGCCTTTGCAGCGCCCCGACGTCAGGCACAGGGCGACCACTGCGGCTACCTGGGGAGCCGAGAAACTCGTACCGGAGAGCGGGCAGCGTTCACTGCTGCCGCACAGGGTGTTCGGCAGCGTCTCGACGTAGATGTCGACACCAGGGGCGGAGATCGTGTGCTTGATCTCCTTTTCCCGCAGGGCGAAGGCGGAGAAGTTCCACGGAAGGTTGTAGACGTCCTTCGCCGTGACCGCGAGAACCTCGGGGAAGCCGGCAGGTGCGCTTCCTTGGAAGTCGAACGGCCCGTTGCCGGCGGAGGCCGTGGTGACGACTCCGGCTGCGGCCAACGCGCGGATGGCTTGATGCGCGGCTTCGGTCGCCCCGGTCAGGACGCTCATGTTGGCGACTCTGATGTTCTTGGCGTGAGCGTTGGCAGTCACCCAGTCGATACCGCAGATGAGGGAGGACACGAAGCTCTCACTCGGACCGAGGATCTTCACCGACCAGATCTTGGTTCCCGGAGCCACTCCAAGCACTCCGCCACCGTTGTTCCGCGCCCCCACGACACCTGCGACCGCGGTCCCATGGCCTTCGGTGTCCAGGGGGTCAGGGCTGTCCGTGCAATTGGCCCCGACGGCGGCGTTCAGGTTCGGGCTGTTGACGTTGACACCGCTGTCCAGCACGGCAACGCCCACGTCCGCGGCGCGATGTGCAGTGAGACCGCCTCCCTCGGCCTTGTCCACCGCGTCGATGTGGAAGAGATTCCACTGCTGGTTGACTTCCTCTCCGAACGCGATGGGCTGTGAACGGTTCCTGGACGGTCGTCCGTCCGCAGGGCGCACTGGCTGGTCCGCTTCGACGTAGGCGACGCGCGGGTCCGCACGGACAGCAGCCAGCTCGTCGGCCGTGGCTGTGACGGAGTACCCCTTGAGCGCGGCACGGTAGACATGGTTCACGCGCGCGTTCCGTCGGCTGGTGTGCTCTGCGCTGACTTTGGACGGGTCGCCGGCAGAGTCCTTGAGAACGACGATCCACCGTGAGGGTGTGCTCTCGAAAGCCTGGGCCGGGACCGTGGCGGCCACGACGGCGAGGGCGGAGAACGCCGCCTGCCAGTCGGGCGACCGTCTTCCTCCGCAGTCGCGATGCTGACGCCATTGGGTGCTCCGTTCCAGGTGGCCGAATCCCAAGTACGCCGGGCATTCCCGCTCATTGGCATGTCGTGTCGCCCACTGGCCCCGATGGGCGAAAGATTCACCCGCCGGGAAGCCCGCCCCCATGGCATGTCTCCTGGTGTGCACACGGACCTGATATTTCCGGTGGACGCGTCCCGCGAACGGGTGAGCCCACGCTCAGTCCGAACGATCGCGGTTAGAGATGCCTTGCTCACCTTCTCTCGTGGTTCGGACGCACGTCGGAAGTGCCTCCGACCGGAGGGCCCGCAGGCTGGAAAGAAGGAAACGCTGTGCCCAAGCTACGAACCGCTGTTGCCGTGGCCGCTGTGATCAGCGCTGCCACAGCCGTTCCATCCGCCGCCGATCCAGCGCCTCAACGGCCGGTCGCGTGCAATGAGGATGCGCTCAAGGACGCCATCCGCAAGGCGAATGAGCACGGTGGCGGAGAGTTCTGGCTCACTCCTGGCTGCACCTACGGGATCACAACGCCGGCCAGCGAGAACACTGCTCTGCCGGCCGTCATCTCGGAGATCACCATCCACGGCCAGGAAAGCACGATCAAGCGGGAATCGGCGAAGGACTTCCGTCTCTTCCTCGTCGACAGTCCCTTCGGTGATCTCACACTGAACAACGTCACTGTTCGCGACGGCCGCGCTGAGAACGGCGGCGGAATCTGGGTCCGCCCGGCCAGCAGGCTCACGATCAACGAGAGCAAGATCATCAACAATGTGGCCGGCGGGCTGGGCGCGCGTCCGGGCGGCGGAGGCATCGACAATTTCAGCGGTTCCGTGACGCTGCGGGACAGTATTCTCAACGACAATACCTCGAGTTCCCATGGCGGTGGGATGTTCCAGGACGGCACAGCAACGGTCGTGCGCAGCACCATCAGCGGCAACACCGCCGGTGACACGAGCGGGGGGATCCGGAACAACACCGGCCGCCTGACCGTCAACGACAGCGTGATTTCCGGCAACACCTCTCATGGCGGAGGAGGCGGTGGCATCAGCAACGGGACCGGTGGGACGACCACGCTGAACGACAGCACCGTCATCGACAACACGGCAACCCATGCCTCCAGCCTCGGCGGCGGCATCGGCAACCGTGGTCGGCTCTTCCTCAACAGGAGTCACGTCCGCGACAACAGGACCAATGGCAAGGGCGGCGGCATCGCCCAACGGGGAAACGACCCGGCCGCAACCCTCGAGGACAGCTCGGTGACCGGGAACATCGCAGCCGCCGCCCCGGGCGGCATCTACAGCGAAGAAGGCCCGGTACGGCTGCTGTCCACCATCGTGGCGGACAACCAGCCCACCAACTGCAGCGGCAGCCCGGACCCGGTGCCCGGTTGCCCTGACTGATCCGCTGTGCCGCACCGAGCATCGACGCGCCGCGGGATACGGGGTCGCTCGTAGGACCGTCATGGCGTTCAGGGTGTTCGTCCGCGGCGAGTGCGCAGGGATTGGCAGCCCCATGTACGGGAGTGAGGCAGGACGCAGTACGGCCGGGGCCGCCTCCGTACGGCGACGTCACGCCGCGGTCCAGTCGCATCCGAGTGCGGCGAGCTGCTGGAGTTTGTCGGGGGTGAGTTTGGCCCGCCTGCTCTTGGTGTTGGACAGGAACACTCCGAGGCGGATCTCGGGGACGTCCGGCAGGTCTACAGGGCTGCGATGCCCTTCTGGAAGGCTCACGGGCGCCTTGGGTGCCTTGGCGGGCTCTTCCGGCTCCGGGGCCGGCGGCGTGATGCCGATGGCCTCGAGGCGTTCGCGTTGCCCGTCGTGAAGGGCGTGCCAGGTCTTCGGTGTGCGTTGGCGGGCGAGCCATTTGCCGATGTCCATGCCGTGGACGGTGACGCCGGGCAGGACGTGGGCCTGGCCCTGTTCGTCGGCCAGGAGTTCGCGTAGGGCGGCGTAGTGGCGTTGCCAGTGGGCTGGCCACGCGGGGTTTCCAGTCTTCGTCCAGGGCCTCCAGCGCGGTCTTCCAGCCGGGGTGTCCGTCGAGGGCACCGGGCCTTCGGAGGTTGGAGAGCCATTGCCCCACCGGCCTGTCCAGGGCCACTGCGGATCGGGGTGCGCACAGTGTCCAGTGTTGGTCGTAGTAGGCCTTGGCGGCTTCCAGGTTCTCCTGGAACCGTTCGTCCGCGGGGCTCCAGACCATGCCGAGCTTCTCCAACCTGCGGGCGCGCAGGCCGCTCATCTGCCCTCCCCCGTAGGCGCGTCGCTGCTCCGCGACCCATTGCCCGAGGGGGTAGGCGCCTTCTTTGTGGCCGTAGGGAACTCGGGCGTGGCCCTCGCGTTCGGCGTACTGCTTGAGCTTCGCCCAGCCGCGTGCCCAGTCTTGCTTCTCGGTGTCGATCACGTTGAAGGACACCCAGTCCGCGACCATCACCGGGTCACGCGGAGCGGCGAAACGGAGCCTGCGGTTGCCGCCGCGCCGCTCGTGCAGTGCGGACTCACAGCGCGCGCTCCGCTGCCCGGCCAACTCCTCGATCAAACCGCCAAGATGTGCACGGGAGATGCCGGTGAAGGCGCCGGGCCTTCGTCCTCAGCCACCAGGACTTCTTCCACGCCTACGCGGAGCTCCACTGCGGCAGCAGGGCAACGACCGAGGCCGTGGTCCACGAGGTGTTCCGATCCTCGCCGCGCGGGACGGGCTCTTGCAGGAGGACGAGTTGGAGCGGCGGACCCTCGCGGTGCTTCACCGTCACGTCACCAAGCGGCTCGCGAAGGAAGGACCCGCGCTGGAGGCCAGCGTCCAGGCCGCCCGGGAGCAACGCGGCGAAGGCCATCGGCCGTAGCCGTGAAGCCGGGCAGGCTTGTGTCGGCGAGGGCTCTCTCGGGGAGGCCGCGAAGCCAGGGCCGTTCCGGCTGCGGGAAACGTCTGGCGCTACCTGCACAGCCGTCGGCCCTCCCGTGGGGAGGCCGGGAGGGACGGCGCGGCCCCGCCCTCATGGCAGCACGCGGGCGGGGCCAGGGAGGTGGGGGACCTCCGTCGGGGGAATGGAGGATCACCGCCGACGGGATGGGAAGGAGCACAACGATGTCCGATGCGAACATCCGCATTCCCGAGGAAGCCAAGGACCGGCTCGCCGCGATTGCGTCCGCTGAGGGCCTTTCACTGCGCGCGTATCTCGCCCGCCTCGCCGAAACGCTGCTGACTCCGGCCGAGCGGGCCGAGCGGGCCGAGCGGGCCGAGAAGGCCCTGGCCGCGTTGAAGGAGTGGAACGGCTACGCGCCGACCGCTGCCGAGGAGCAGAATCTGGACAGCGAGCTGGACCGGCGTCTGGCCCAGGTGACCGGCCGGTGAGCGACGCCATGCACATCGTCCTGGACGACACCGCGATGGCCGCGGCCGGTCAGGGCAATGTCCTCGCCTCCCGCCTGATCCACCGCGCCCACGCCGAAGCAGATTGGTTTCTGTACGCCCCGGCGTGCGCGTTAGTCGAGGCCGATCGCGCCCGGCCCGGCACGGCCGAGCAGCTGGCGTCCCTCCCCGGCATCACCGTCCTCGATCTGGACCTGGCTGCCGCCCTGGCAGTTGCACGGCAGGAGACCTGGGCTGCGGCGCACAGTCAGTACGCGGCGCAGCCCACCCCCGGCCCGTCCCGACGGCGCGATCATCGCCACCACCGCCCCGCACCGGTGGGCAGGGGAGCCGGTCCGCGTACTGGACCTCACCCCCTGATCCCAGCAGCAGACGACTGCGGTCCCTGCCGGATCCGGCAGGGACCGCCGTGCGTCACAGCGCGGTGCGCAGGTGATCGCGCCGGGCGGCGACCAGGTCCCGCCACCGCTGGCGAGTGGGCTGTTCTCTGTCGAGCCACTGTGCTGGTGAGGGGCCGTCGTGGGGCAGGTTGGCCATGAAGTGCGCGATGTCGGTGCAGTAGGCGAAGTCGCCGCCCGGGGTCAGGTCGCGTAGTCAGGAGATGGTGGTGGTCAGTGCGTCGCCGTTTCCCAAACGGCCTGATGGAAGGCGGCGGCCAGCACACCCGCTCACCGACGACAAATGTCTGCGCCGCCACCTGGTCGGCATCGACGCGAACTTGGCCTTCGCCGCCGGAGTCAACGGCCGGGTTGTCGGCCTCGGAGCGCCGACGCACGTCAAGGACCCGGCGTTTGACCCGCAGCTGCCGGGTTCGTGGCTGGGGGACCTGTCGCACGTCGACCTGTCCCGGGTGAAGGTCGGCAAGGAGTGGGTGGAGCTGGACAGCTCGCTGCTGCCCAGGCCGTTCACGCCGACGGCACCTTCTACGAACCCAGAACCCCACAGCCCGCCTGACGAAAGACATGGAGGCGCCCCCCGCGTCCCGGGCACCGGCCGGAGGGCTGCTGATGCCGGTCTCGGAATTTTCTGGGTGTCGCTCTTTGCTCCCACTCAGTTGGCGTGTCAATGGACACCGAAGGGTCTACGGGGGCAGCCGTGATGGCGGGGTGTCAACCTGGCAGGCTCGATGGCATGCCGGAACGGCTTGACGCGGCGGCCGCGTGAGCTCTCCGGGCGTGTGGCTACGCGGCGCCCGCCGCTGCCAGCACTGCGACCGGCAGGAGCAGAATCCACTGCGGTAGACGCAGTAGTGGTCTGGGCCAGCCGACGGACAGCGTGACGACCAAGAAGGCTGCCGCGTAGGCGATGAAGTGCGCGGCCACGAACCACGCCACCAGGCCGGTACCCGGCGTACCGTCCGTCAGGGAGAGGTAGAGCAGAGCGAGTCCGGAGAGCACCAAGTCGCCGCTCACCATGTGCCAAACGGCGTGCAGGACGCGCTTGGGTTCGTCCGCGAGATCGCAGGACAGCAGCGGGCGCACCACATCGCGGTGCCCGCCGACGATGTGCACTGCGGCCACGCCGAGCGCGGTGATCCCTGCCGCGAGAAGCCAGCCGTTCATCGGACCTCGATTCCTTTGGCCACGACAGCGGCCAGCTGCGGGTCAGGGTGCTCCCCGACCAGCCCTACGTGGAAGAACACGGCTCCTGCCAGCGTGTCCAGGACCAGGTCCACGGGCGTTTCGGCCGCGATCTCCCCGCGCAGCACGGCGCGTTCGAAGACAACCAGCAGCCGTTCCTTCGACGGGGCCAGGAAGTCGCCGCGGATGCGCGCCTTCAGATCCGGATCGGCGGCGAAGTCGGCCAGCAGCCCCGGGAGTGCCGCCGCGGCGGCAGGCGCGCGGAACTCGTCGACCAGGCCCTGTAGCAGCACGGTCAGATCCCCGGCCAGTGTTCCGGTGTCCGGGGGCGGAACATCATCGGTGGTCGTGAAGACGGCCTCGAAGACCAACTCCGGCTTGCCCGGCCACCGCCGGTAGATCGTGTCTTTGCCGACACCGGCCCGCGCGGCCACCGCCCCGATCGATGTCGCGGCGTAGCCGACGTCGACCACCAGCTCTGCCGTCGCGCCGATGATCGCCTCGTGCGATCGGGGATCCCTGGGACGCCCCCTGGAGGGCAGAGAGGAGCTCATGGCATTTACCTTACGGGTCGACCCGTAAGGTAAACACGGCCTGCCCTTCAGAACCGGAGCCGGCGGCGCCTCTTCAGCCCGCCGGATAGCTGACGAGCGGGCCGGAGAACTCCTGGCGGCCGCCGACGACGGCGTGGGTGAGTCCGCGGGGCCACGACAACCGCCCCCGAAACGCTGCACATCCGGACAAGACCCCGAACACACTCTCCAACCCTGCCCGCCTGTGGTGCCCCCCTTCTGGCCTGCGCGTTCGCGGGTGTCGTCACCGAGCTGGCGGCCCGCTCGTGGGCGGGAGGGCGTCCTGATGGTCTTCGGTCTCTTGCTGGCCGTCACGGGTGGCTGATCGACGTGGCTGGCCCCGCAGCGCGGCGAGTTCGCGCACTGTCGCCATGTCGCTGAAGGGGAGGAGCTGTTCGCCGATGATCTGGTAGGGCTCGCTGCCCTTCCCGGCGATCAGGATGATGTCGTCGCCTTCTGCGGCGGACAGCGCGAAGTCGATCGCTCGGCGGCGGTCGGCGAACCGCTCGAACCGGGTCCCGGTCGCCGTGAGACCCGGTGAGATCTGGTCCAGGATCGTGTCGGGGTCTTCGTTTCGCGGGTTGTCCGAGGTGAGGACGCACAGGTCGGAGAGAGTGCCGGCGATCTGCCCCATCCGCGCGCGCTTGGTGACGTCCCGGTCGCCTCCGCAGCCGAAGACGGTGATGACCCGGCCGGTGGCGAAGCCCCGGATGGCCGTGAGCACCTTGTCCAGGGAGTCGGGAGAGTGCGCATAGTCCACGATCACGGTGGTGCCGCGGGGAGTCTCGAAACGTTCGAAGCGCCCCGGGACCGGGGGCATCGCCTCGAGCGCGGTGACCAGTCCAGTCAGGTCGTGCCCAAGGACATGGCAGGCCGCCACGGCGGCCAGCGCGTTGGCCACCGAGAATCGCCCGGGGACGGGGATGGCAGCGGGGTACTTGCGTCCGGCGTGGTGGAGGGTGAAGCGCGTACCGAGCGCGTCCATGCTGAGGTCGCTCGCCCGGTAGTCGGCCTCCGTGTCGAGCGCGTACGTCGTGACCGCGCCCGGCATCATCGCACGGATCCCGTCTCCCACGGGGTCGTCCGCGTTGACCACCGCGTGCCGGCACAACCCCTGGAACAAGCGCAGCTTGGCGTCTCGGTAGTTCTCCATGGTCCCGTGATCGTCCAGGTGGTCCTGCGTGAGGTTGGTGAAGATCCCCACGTCGAGGAACGCGCGGTCCACCCGGTGGGTCAGCAGGCCCATCGACGTGGCCTCCAGGACCACGGTGCTCACCTCGCGGTCGCGCATGCACCCCAGCAGGTACTGGAAGTCCGGTGATTCCGGCGTACTCAGCACCGATCTCGGCATCGGGATCACTTTGTCGCCGATCCGGCTGCCGGCCGTCCCGATGACCCCCACCCGTGCGCCCTCGGCGATCCGGAGCACGGACTCGAACATGTACGACACCGAAGTCTTCCCGTTGGTGCCGGTGACAGCCACCATGTCCATCTCCCGCCCGGGCTCGCCGTAGTAGCGGGAGGTGACCACCGCGGCCGCCTTGCGCGTGTCAGGCACCCGTACGACACACACCCCGGCGGCCGACGCCAACACCCCTGCCGCGAGATCGGGCGCCGCGTCGTCGACGAGCACCGCGACCGCGCCACGTGCCAGAGCCGGGCCGACGAGCTCGGGGCCGCCCTCGAAGTGACCGGGCACCGCGATGAACAGTGAACCCGGCGAGACGCGGTGGGCATCGAAGCATGCTCCCGCGGTGATCCTCGTCTCGGGATCACCCAGTAGAACCTCATGGTCGTGCCCGGCCAGCAACTCGCTCAAATTCACAGGGGTCCTTTCGAGGGTGCGACTGGGCCGGCGGTCCGGCCGTCGCCGAGGGCGATGCCAGACGGCACGCCGAGGAGTCGCGGGGGATGGTGCTCAGCAGACAGATCAGTGGAGCGGTGTTCCGCAAACCGGAGAGAAGCCCCGGCTGCGCGGGAAGAGCCAGGGGCGGGGCGGAAGGGGGAGAGGGCCCGTCGAGCAGGTCAGCCGTGGCCGTGCAAAGCGCGGCAGGGGACCCCGGGGCCGGTGGTGCACAGCGCGCGAGGTGCCTGTCGCAGGCCCTCCCTCACCGCTTGTGTGCAACGCATGGGTGGAGTGTACGTCCCACCGGGGGTCGACCCGCCCTGCTTCGCGCCGGCCTACGGGTCGGTGTGCCGGGACGGTGGCGCTCCGCGTCGTCCCGTGGAATCAGCCGGCGGCCTGCTCGGCCTGGTGGAGCAGCGGGGCATGCTGCCCCGACGCTGCCCGCAGGCTCTGAACTTCGTCCCTGAAGCCCCGTGGCCGGGATGTGAGGTGCACGAGTGTCCGGACTGCATCCGGCCGCTTCTGGGGTGATGGCCATGCCGATACCCGTCCATGCCCTAGCCCACCGGCCATTGACGGCCGTGGCCGTGCTCGTCGCTCTGTCTGCCACGGGCCTTACCGACGTCGACGCCACCGACAGGAGATGCAGCGGCGCGGGTGGAGCTGTGAACACAATCTGGCACCACGTGCAGGGCCGGCCATTGGCCGGCGCAGGGACTGTACCGAGGCCGGTGTCTGGCCGCAGCTGCACGAGGTACTGCTGGCCGAGCTGAGGGCCTCGGGTCTGCTGGACATGACGACGCGGCCGATGGCTCCCCTGTCCGGGCCCTCAAAGGGGGGCTCACACCGGACCTTCGCCGGTCGACCGCGGGCGTCCGGGCAGCAAGCACCACTTGATCACCGACCGCCACGGAACTCCCTTGGCCGTCTCGCTGACCAGCGGAAACCGTACGACGTCACTCAGCTGATGCCTCTGCTTGACGCGATACCCCCCATCCGCGGGGTCCGCGGGCGGCCGCGACACCGGCCTGGCCGGCTGTTCGCCGGCCGGGGTTACGACTCCGACAAATACCGCCGCCTCCTCCGGGCCCGTGGCATCACACCGAAGATCGCTCGCAAGGGCACAGCCCATGGCTTCGGCCTGGGCCGGACCCGCTGGGTGGTCGAGCGGACCTTGGCCTGGCTCCACCAGTTCAAGCGGCTACGGATCCGCTACGAGATACGCGCCGATCTGCACCTCGGCCTGCTTCAACTCGCTTGCAGCGTCATCGAATACGCCCACGCTCTGGAGCAGTTGGTCGCGGCGAATGCCGCTGGCGCGGGACTGGCCCTGGTTGAGAAGGCCGCGGCCCGGTGGATCTGATGGCCGCGCTGGAGGCCGGCGTCCCGGCAGTCCGGCAGGAACGCGGCGAAGGTGATCGGCCGAGAACGTAGCCGTGAAGTGCCCGCGAAGACGACCGCAACCAAGAGAACCACCACGATGCGGCGCAAGCCGCGCACCTTCTGACCAGCCGTGAGACTGGCCCAGTCAGCCAGCAGCGTCGCGCTCTTGAACACAACCCCACAACGTGGGCCGCGGTCAGACATCGAAAGTCGCGACAGCGGGCAGGCCGACATGATGCAGCGTGCGCTGTACGCGACGGTTCGAGCGGGACACGCACACGGATGGGGCATCCGCCGCACTGGCGAGGCGCAGGAGTGCGTAGGCACACACCAAGTCAATCCGCTCTAGATCGCGCATGTCGAATAGCCACTCCCGCGCACCACTCAAGAGCGGATCACGCAACTGCTCCTCGATGGCACACGCCATCCAGGAGTACAGAACACCGTGAAAGGTCACAACAACGCGCTCACCGTCCGAAGAGATCACAAGGGGGAGCTGCTGCCCAGGGAAAGCCGAGGTGGTCATGTTGTTTCTCCCATGCACGAGAGCACCGACGCGGCTCTACTTGCAATTAGTCCTATATCGGGCATACGCCCCTTGGGTGAACCATTAGTCACTATTGGGTTAAGTGAACGGTAGCCGCCCCCAGACACAGCGCTGCCCAGGATGCCCGGATGACGGACGGCTCCCGGGTCGAGTACCGGCGTTTTTGCCGGGCCGAGGGCAGGGAGATCCCCTACGAGGAAGTGGGGCGCGGTTTCGCGATGCCGGACGGCCGTACGGTCCCGACCGACGAGGACCTTGAGCACCTGCCGCTCCCCACAAAGCACACCATCGAGGTCCTCGGCTTCGTCCCCGGACAGGACATCGACCCCATCAGCTACGCCAAGCCCTACTGGGCGAGGCCCGACGGCCCAGGCGCCGACCGCCGTACGCCCTGCTCGTCGAGGCACTCGCCCGCACCGGGTACATGGCCGTGGCCAAGATCGCCATCCGAAGCCGCGAGCGCCTCGCCCTGCTAAGCCCACGCGACGGGATCCTTGTCGTGCAGACCCTGCTCTGGGAGGCCGAGCTCCGCGAACCTGGCGACCTTGCCTCGTCCCCACCGGACACCGACCGGGAGCTGGCACTCGCCGAAGTCCTCATCGCGGAGTTGACCGGCGTCGGGGTCAGCGACCTCCACGACGAATACGCCCACGCCCTGGAACAGTGGTCGCAGCGAAAGCCGCCGACGAGGGCCCGGCCCCGCTGGAGGAGGCCGCGGCCCCGGTGGACCTGATGGCCGCGCTCGAAGCCAGCGTCCAGGCCGCCCGGAAGCAACGCGGCGAAGGCGGCCGGCCGTAAGCGGGCAGCCGCGGGGCGAGCTCACGGATGCCCAGCGGGCGGTGTGGGGGCTGTGACCAGCACTGCCGCAACGGCCCTCAGACGACGTCGAATTCGTTGCCCTCGTGGTCCTGCATGGCGGCGTAGAGCCCCATGGGCTCATCCTTGATCCGTAGTACGGTGGCACCAGCTTTGACCAGCCGTTCCACCGCAGCCTTGACCCGCTGTGTGGGGACGTCCAGTGAGACCTCACGGCCCCCGCCGACTTTCCGGCTGCACGCTCCAGCCGGGCGTTCAGCTGATGCCGCGCAGGGAGTGGGCCGACTGCAAGCGCAGTACTCGAGCTGATGTCACGGAAACGGCAGCTCTGGCCGCGTCACCTCACCTCGCTCGCTCGAGCAGCAGGTTCACCACCATGGGCAGCGAATACCGGCGGATCACCCGGTGGCCTCCCGCCGTGCCCGGCGTTCGGTCGCGTACCCCTCGCCGATGGCCAGGAGGGCCGCGGACCCGGCGAGGGCTGCGGCCGTGGGGTTCATCCAGGCGTACGCGGGGTCGGCGGAGTAGGTGCTGCCGTCCTCGCGTACGCAGTCGAAGGCCAGCGGCAGATAGGACGCCCGATGGTGGGTCAGGCCCTCGACGGTCTCCCGGGGGAACTCGTCGCCGCGGCAGGCCGGGGCCGGTACCGAGTCGGCGCCGTCCCCGAAGGCGTCCTCGGAGGCCGTCACGCCGGCCAGCCCCCAGAAGTAGACGACGGTGGCCCCGGCGGCGGCCAGCCAGGCGGCCCGCCGGGTCAGATGCCGCCGCCAGGGCTCGGGACGGCCCGGCAGGACGGCGCCGAGCACGGCGATCAGCGCGAACACCGCGCCGATGGCCGCGGCGAAGGCGACGAGCAGGGCCAGCAGCATGATCACGGTCGCCGCCCCCTTCCGGGCCGTCGGCATAGGCAGAGGCGGGCACGCATCCGCCCACCTCACCAGCCACCCGATACCACCGGCTGTGACGAAAGCCACTCCTTTGGTCACAGCCGTGTCACAGAGCCCGGGTGTCCCGGCTCCGGTTCCCCGTCGACCCCGCCGGAATGGGATCGGGCACCGCACTCCCGCCGTTTCGCGCATGACCGTCCCGCTCTCCGCTGCCGCCGGCGGAGGAGCCCAAGCGGCTGCGCTCCGCGCACGGCCTGACGCTGGACGAAGTCGCCGCCGCTCTGAAGGTCCGCCGGGCCATGGTGTCCGGCTGGGAGTCGACGAAGAAACCGACTGAGCCGCGCGGCCCGGTGTGCGAGGCGTACACGCGGCTCCTGAGGCAGCTCGCAGAGCCCTACCCCGCGCCGGAGGAGCCGGCCGCCCCCGTGCCGGCCACGTTCAGCGGCGCACCCGCCCCGGCGGAAGCGCAGACTCTGCCCGCAGGACAGGTGTCCGAGGCTGCGGCCATGACGGCAACCGAGAACACCCAGACCCCTGCCCCCCTCGCCGCTGCTCCGGCGCCCGCGCCGCGTCCGGCGCGCACCACCAGGCCGTCATCGACGTCGCGGCGGCCGGGCGCCCGGAAGGCGGCCCCGGCCAACACACCGGCGGCCGGCCCCGACCCGTGCTGCGAGAACGGGCCGCTGGCGGTCGTCGACGTCGAGGACGGGAAGGTGCTGGCGTACTGCGTCGGCGGCCTGGTCCCGGACGTGCCCGCCAAGTCCCCGCCACCCCAGGTGGACTGGACGCTGCGCGAGGCGAAGCCCGGTCAGCCGAAGCTGTCCGGCCCCGGCAAGGACGCCGACCCGCTGCTCGTGCTCACCGAGGCCGCCACGGAGCGCTACGGCGCCTCCCCGTCGCCCTCACCGATGAGGAGCGGCTCACCGGACGCCTGCCGGAGGGCCACAAGGTCATCAAACAGCTGGCCCCGCGCGGAACGGAAGCTGACCAAGCGCGGATTCGGGCCCTGGGGCAGCGGATCTACCGCCCCGCGCAGGTTCGGAGCGCAACTGCGTCCAGCTGTGCATTCCTCCTGGCACGCACTCGACTCCCGCCACTGGGGCGAGGCCGAGCAGCTCCCGCCGGCCGAACTCGCCCGCGTGCTCGGCGTATACGCGTCCCGGCTGATGACGCCGCGCGGCTTCACCGCCGTCACGGGCCTGGAGCTGATGACCGCGCTGCACCCCGCGACCCGCGCGTCCGAACCCGACGCGACGGGCAAGCGGCACTCCGAGCACAACCCCGGCTCGCTGGGCAAGGACCCGGTGGACCCGGCGCCGTGCGAGGCCCGCGACGGCCATCCGCTGCTCAAGGACCTGCCGCGCTTCCACGTGCGCGGCCCTGGCGGAGAAGCTGTTCGAGGAGGCGTACGACTGGGCGCGGCCGATGACGGACGCCGAGTGCACCCTGCGGCACCTGGTCGGCATCGACGTGAACATGGCCTTCGCCGCCGGAGCCAACGGCCTGGTCGTCGGCCTCGGTGCGCCGGCGCACGTGGCCTCCGGGGCTGTGACCGGTCTGGGGGTCTCTTCGTTGAGGTTCCGGCGGGATGGGAACCTGGGTTATGCGTTTCAGGAAGGCTTCGACTCGGACACCGGGGTGACAGTCACTTTGTCGTCGCAGGCGGCGATGTTCCTCGCGTCCTCCAGTTGGACCTGGTGCCGGCCCGCGCCGGGCAGGCCCACGATCAGCGTCGGGTATGTCTGCGGCTCGGCCCCGGACACGCAGTAGCCGTCTGCCTCGCCCTGGACCTGGACGAAGGTGAGCTTCACCCACGCCGTGTGGCCCGGTGCCAGCCGGACCGGCGAAGCGGATCCCGTACGCGTCACCGCCAGCGGGCGGTTGAGGTCCGGGCGGGTCATCCCTGCCGCAGCCACCGTCGGGAAGCCCTGCAGGGTGCAGGCGTTGCCAGAGGTGTTCTTGAACCCGACGACCATCGCTCCCGTGCCTGTGCCCGGCGGGTGGTTTGCCGCCTGGTGGCCTTCCGTGCCCAGGTCCGCCGGGGCACACGCCGGAGCGGCGCCGCTCGATCCGCCTTCTCCGCCCGACCCCCCGGACGAGGCGCTCCCTGCCGGGTCCGCGAGCGGCATGCTGGTTCTGCCGGACTCCGAGGCGGCGGGGCTCGGCGTGCTCGCGCCAGTCCCCGCCGCCGAGGGCGCGTCCGAAGGCTTCCCCGCCGCCGAAGGCGCGGCGGCGCTCGAATCGTCGCCGCTCGGCTGGCATCCCGTGGCCAGCAGTGTGGCCGCCGAGACCACGACCATCGCCGCCGCGGCTCTGCGGATGCTGTTCTTGTACTGCATGACGCCCCCCGAAGGATGTGACCGGTGCCGGTTCCTTGCGGCACTCACTCGGTGTACATGAAGATCGTCGGCCTTCGGTTGCTCTGGCGGATCAGCCGTGACACGCCGGTGACATGCCAAGGACAACATGGACAACAACGGCCCCCGGACACGGCGGCGGCCACCTGCTCTCACCAGTGGCTGACCCGCGAAGAACGCCGCCGCCCTGCTCGATCAGGCGTGGCATGACGTGGCCGTCCGCCGGCACGCCCGGGCCCTGCTGGACGGCTCGGTGGCCCTCCCCGAGTCCGAACCCCCGTGGGGTGGGCGAGTTGCGGGAGGCGCTGGTCAACGCCGGTGATGTCGACGCCATGCGGATCCGAAGCTCACGAACGTCCGGCCCCGGCTTCCTGCCCCGCTACTCGCCGCAAACCGACGCAGAGCAGGGACAACGCAGCAGGACATGGTGACGCGTGTCTGCCGGCGGGGCTGTTCCGAGGAGGGGGTGTCCTGCTCGTGCTCGGCCTCGACCCGAGGGTGCCGGACGCCCTGCCGTCACGGACGGCTGCTTCATCGACTGCGGCTGCTCCCAGGGCTACGTCCAGTCGTGGCTGCACGAGCTGCGCGAGCTGCGCGAGTTCTCCCGGGCCCAGTCTGCGCGTCGCCTGGGGCTGACAGCCCACCCGGCCCCACCCGGGGCGCAGGCCCGAACCACCAGCGGCGGGGGAGTGGCACCCCCGCCGGTTTCGGGGACCCCGAGTGCCGGCCGGGGCTCTCTACCGGTCTTTTGGGCGTGTGGGGGGACAGCCTTGCCTCTACGGTGGGCGCGATCGGTCCCGGTGAGAGACGAACCCGGCCAGGCTCCCGCGGACCAATGAGTTCAAGGGGCGGAGCGGTCGGTGACTAGGCTTTCGCAGCTCTTGGCCGCGGCCCCGCCGTGCGATGATCAGCTGTGACTGCCGACAGACGCCGACGACTTGGCCACGGCCCCAAGGCGCTGGCGACAGCCCCGAGCGTGGCCGCCGCCGAGCCGCGAGCCCGCCTCGTGGCCACGGAGGCCGATCTGGACACCGGCCCCCTCCACCACCTCCAGCTCCCCGACCTTGCCGAGTTGAGGGACCGGGGCGTGCTCGACGCGCACGCGCTGGGAGACTGACCTGGTGAGCACGATGCGCCGCCCGCTGGGCACCGGTCCCCGCCCGAATCCTGCCGCTGAAGCGGACGACCTCGGCGGACGCGGCCGCATGGCTGCTGAGCTTGCCGCCCAGCTTTCCTCCGCGCCGGCCGAGCTTCAGCCGTACCGGTCGGCAGCCGGCCGTCGACCGCTCGGGACCGGACCGGAAGCCACCAGGTAACCACGGCTACGGCATCGGCGGACGGTCGCCCGGACCACCGCCACTGTCACCGGCCGTCGATAGCGTGACCGCCGTGATGGTGGGAACCGAAGAATCCCGGCTGGTCGTGGTCCGCGGCAACAGCGCCTCAGGGAAGTCGTCCGTCGCGGCCGGCCTGCGCGAACGCTTCGGCCGCGGCCTGGCCCTGTTCGGCCAGGACAACCTCCGCCGCATCGTGCTCCGCGAGCACGACCGGCCCGGCGCCGCGAACATCGGCCTGATCGACCTGACCACCCGCTACGCCCTTAACGCCGGATTCCACGTCGTCGTCGAAGGCATCCTCTACGCCGACCGCTACGGCGACATGCTCACCCAGCTGCGCGCCGACCACCGCGGCCCGACCCACGGCTACTACCTGGACGTGCCGTTCGAGGAAACCCTCATCCGGCACGCCACCAAGGCGATCGCCGACCGCGTCAACGAGACGCAGCTGCGCGACCGGTACCGGCCGCGCGATCTGCTGCCCGGCGGCATCGAGACCGTCATCGGCGCCGACAGCGCCCTGTAGGAGACCGTCGACCGCATCATGCTCGACACCGGCCTGGTCCACCTGCCCGCACGGGACCGCTGACCGGTGCACTGTTGCGACAGATGTTGCGCCTACCCGTTGCGCTGGGTGCTGCGCGAGCCCTCACAGCCTCCTGGGATGCGCCCAGGTCATCCCGGGCGTACAGGCATGGTCGGGGTGCGGACATCGTCGTTGCGGCCGCTTTTGCCCATGTCCCTGGCTGGAGTTGAGGGAGAGGAGAGGGGGGATGGGCGGCGCGGACGCAGCCGGGGATCGGGGCGCGCTCGCCGGTGTTGCGCGTCGGCCGGGGCCGCCGCGCTGCGTTGTCGTCGGAGCGGCGCCGCTGGCGGTGTCGCTAGCCGGTTGCCGCCTGCTGTTCGGGCCACCAGGCTGGTGCCTTGGTGTGCCGAAACGAAGAAGGGACCTGATGGCAGAGGGCGGTTCGGCCGGGACGGGGTTGTGGGCGATGGCGGACCTGGTGACGCCGATGGCGTTACGTCTGGCGGCGACCCTGCGGCTCGCCGACCACATCGCGGCGGGACTGCGGATGGCACCGGAACTGGCTGCCGCCACGGACAGCGATGCCGCCGTGCTGGATCGGATGATGCGTCACCTGGCCTCGGGGCGTGCTCAGGCAGGACTTCTCAGGCGGCTGCACGTTGACAGC
>NZ_JBFAOY010000060.1:0-19820 GCF_040675505.1 Streptomyces sp. NPDC049597 | reverse complement strand
CCCGCTGGGAGGTACCCCCATCCCGAACCGGGCTCCGCCCGGACCCGTACCGCGCTTCGCGCGGTGTCCTCAAGCGCCGGACGGGCTGCTCTCGCTCCGCGAAATCAGCTCCGCCGGGGGCACTTCCGCTGGCTTCGCCGATGGACCCCCCACGGCCGCCAGGCCGCAGGGGAAGATCGAGGCGCTGCGGCCCCCACGCCCGCAGGGCGTAGGGGGAGGGGCCCGGCGCGGAGCCCCCCGTTCGGGATGGGGGTACCTCCCACGCCGCCAGGCGTAGGGGGAGGGCGGGGCGGGGAAAGGAAACTCCCCTGAAAGGACCCCCATGACCACCACCCTCGTCACCAACATCGCCACCCTCGTCACCAACGACCCCGCCCTCGGCGACGGCCCCCTCGGTCTCGTGGAGGACGCCGCGCTCGTCATCGAAGGCGACCGCGTCGCCTGGGCAGGCGCCGCCAAGGACGCGCCCGACGCCGACCAGCGGCACGACGCCCGGGGCCGCGCCTGCATCCCCGGTTTCGTGGACTCCCACTCGCACCTCGTCTTCGCGGGCGACCGCACCCAGGAGTTCAACGCCCGTATGTCCGGCCGTGCCTACTCCGCCGGCGGCATCCGCACCACCGTCGCCGCCACCCGGGCCGCGAGCGACGACGAGCTCGAGGCCAATCTCACGCGCTATCTCGACGAGGCCCTGCGCCAGGGCACCACCACGTTCGAGACCAAGTCCGGATACGGGCTGACCGTCGAGGACGAGGCCAGGGCGCTGCGGATCGCCGCCCGGCACACCGACGAGGTGACGTACCTCGGCGCGCACGTCGTGTCCCCGGACTACGCCGACGACCCGGCGGCCTACGTCGCCCTCGTCACCGGAGAGATGCTGGACGCCTGCGCGCCGCACGCCCGCTGGGTCGACGTGTTCTGCGAGAAGGGCGCGTTCGACGGGGACCAGGCGCGTGCGGTGCTGACCGCGGGCAGGGCCAAGGGCCTCCTGCCCCGTGTGCACGCCAACCAGCTCAGCTACGGCCCGGGCGTGCAACTCGCCGTCGAGCTGGACGCCGCGTCCGCCGACCACTGCACGCACCTCACGGACGCGGACGTCGACGCCCTTGCCCACAGCGCGACCGTGGCGACCCTGCTGCCGGGCGCGGAGTTCTCCACCCGCGCCGAGTGGCCCGACGCGCGCCGTCTGATCGACGCGGGCGCCACCGTCGCGCTGTCGACGGACTGCAACCCGGGCTCGTCGTTCACGTCCTCGATGCCGTTCTGCATCGCGCTCGCCGTGCGCGACATGGGGATGACCCCCGACGAGGCGCTGTGGTCCGCCACGGCGGGCGGAGCCGCGGCCCTGCGCCGTACGGACGTCGGCCGCCTCACGCCCGGCTCCCGCGCGGACCTCGCCCTGCTGGACGCCCCGAGCCATGTCCACCTCGCCTACCGGCCGGGCGTGCCGCTGGTGCGCGAGGTCTGGCGGGCCGGGAAGCGGATCTAGCCGGCCGGTCCGGGAGGGGCTACGGCAGCAGGTGCGCGTAGCTGCGCGGGTGCTCGGCCAGGTACTCGCGCAGCGACTGCGCCGGGTGCCCCGTCAGCCGCGGCACCGCGTCCGAGACCGCGGCCATTTCGCCGGCGGCCATCGCCTCGTACGAGGTGACCCAGCCCGTCACCTCCCACTCCTCGGCGCCGTAGCCGGCACGGGAGGCGTAGGCCTCGTCCTCGGACTCGGGGAGGTAGCGCACGGTGCGGCCGGCGGCGCGGGTCAGTTCGGCCGCGGCCTCCGCGAGGGAGAACGCGGTGGGACCGGTCAGGTCGTACACCGCACGGTCGTGCGGACCGGGCCCGTCGAGGAGCACGGCCGCCGCCGCGTCCGCGATGTCGTCGTGGGCGACGGCGGCCACCCGGCCCTGACCGGCCGGGCCGCGCAGCACCCCGTCGGCGCCGGTCATGGCCGGGAACGCGGCCAGGTAGAAGTTGTCCCGCAGGAAGGTGTGGTGCACCCGGCGGGCCCGGATGTACTCCTCCGTGTGGAAGTGGTCGCGGGCGAAGGTGAACGTCGCGTCCGGTGCGGCGCCCACGAACGACATGTACACGATCCGCCCGACGCCCGCGGCGAGTGCCGCGTCCACGGCCGTGTGGTGCTCCTGGACCCGGCCGGGCGCCTCGTGCGCCGAGACGAGGAAGAGCGTGTCCGCGCCGTCCAGGGCCCGCCGCATCGCCTCGCCGTCGCCGTAGGACGCCGGGGGCGCGGCGACCGCTCCGGGCAGCTGGGGCAGCCGGGCGGGGTCGCGGCCCAGCAGCCGGGTCGCGACGCCCGCCGCGGAGAGCCTGGCCGCCACCCGGCCGCCGACGCGTCCGCTCGCTCCGGTGACTGCGATGACAGGGGGCATGACGCGTGTCCTCTCCTACGGCCGGGCTGTGCGGACCAGTGTCACGGGCGGACGCATCCGCCCGGGCCGCGACATGCGACAGTGGCCCGATGCGAACCATCGGACTGATCGGCGGCATGAGCTGGGAATCCAGCGCGGAGTACTACCGGCTCCTCAACGAGCTCGTACGGGAACGCCTCGGCGGACTCCACTCCGCCAAGTGCGTCCTGCATTCCGTGGACTTCGCCGAGATCGAGGAACTGCAGGTCGCCGGCGAGTGGCAGCGGGCCGGCGACATCCTCGCCCAGGCGGCGAAGGGTCTGGAGGCGGCGGGCGCGGACCTGCTGCTGATCTGCACCAACACCATGCACAAGGTCGCGGGCCAGGTGCAGGACGCGGTCGGCGTGCCGCTCCTGCACCTCGCGGACGCCACCGCCGAGGCCGTGCGGGCGCGGGGCCTCGCCACCGTGGGCCTGCTGGGCACCGCCTTCACCATGGAGCAGGACTTCTACCGTGACCGGCTGGTCTCCCACGGCCTGACGGTCCTCACCCCGGACGCCGCGGGGCGCGCCCGTGTCCACCGGGTGATCTACGAGGAGTTGTGCCTCGGCGTCGTCCGCGAGGAGTCCCGCGCCGCCTACCGGCAGGTCATCGGCGAACTCGTCGCGGCGGGCGCGCAGGGCGTCGTCCTCGGCTGTACGGAGATCGAGCTGCTGGTCGGGGCGGACGACAGCCCGGTGCCGGTGTTCCCGACGACGCGGCTGCACGCGGAGGCGGCGGTGACGGCGGCGCTGGAACCGCCCGCCGCCCCGTGACAGGCTCCGTGACGCGCTCCATGACGGCCCCACGGCGGGGAAGGGCCCGTTCCTGACGGAGCGGACCCTTCCGGAGGCTGGGGGAGCTGTCGGCTCACTCCTCCAGAGTCAGCCCCTTGCGCAGCTTCACCAGCGTCTTCGTCAGCAGCCTGGACACGTGCATCTGCGAGATGCCGAGCTCCTCGCCGATCTCCGACTGCGTCATGTTGGCCACGAACCGCAGGCTGAGGATCGTGCGGTCCCGTGCGGGGAGCCCCGCGATCATCGGCTTGAGCGACTCGACGTACTCGATGCCCTCGAGGCCGTGGTCCTCGTATCCGATGCGGTCGGCGAGCGCGCTCTCGGAGTCGTCCTCCTCGGGCTGGGCGTCCAGCGAGCTCGCGGTGTACGCGTTGCTCGCCGCCATGCCCTCGACGACCTCGTCCCGGCCGATGCCGAGGCGTTCGGCGAGTTCGCCGACGGTGGGCGTGCGGTCCAGCTGCTGGGAGAGCTCGTCACCGGCCTTCGCGAGCTCGAGCCGCAGTTCCTGCAGCCGCCGCGGCACCCGCACCGACCAGGACGTGTCCCGGAAGAAGCGCTTGATCTCGCCGATGATGGTCGGCATCGCGAACGTGGGGAACTCCACGCCCCGGCTGAGCTCGAACCGGTCGATCGCCTTGATCAGGCCGATCGTGCCGACCTGGACGATGTCCTCCATCGGCTCGCTGCGCGTGCGGAACCGTGAGGCGGCGAACTTGACCAGGGCCAGGTTGAGTTCGACCAGCGTGTTGCGGACGTAGGCGTACTCGTGCGTGCCCTCTTCGAGGATCGTGAGCCGCTCGAAGAGCGTCTTCGACAGGGCTCGCGCGTCCAGCGAGTCCACCTCGTCGAAGGGCGGAATCGCCGGCAGATGCGCCAGGTCCTCCAGGCCCGTGAGCTGCTGTCCCGCGGCCGCGGCCGCGGTCAGGTCGGCGGCCTCGGTCGCCGCGTCGGTCGCGGCGGCGCCGGGACCGGTCGTCTCGGCGGGGTCGTGAGCGGTCGTACGGGCGGGGTGTGCCGACGGCGCGTCGGGGGTACGCGGTGCGTCGAGCCGGGGTGACATGGTCTCCTCCATCGTTCTCGGCACATGGCTGCCGATGCCGTGTCTGCTGCTGCGGTGAGCGGCGCCTCCAAAGCCGGCCGTGTCGGGTGTGTCCTTACTAGCCCTACCGGCTCGGCAGGGCCGATCGCAAGTGGCATATGTCGTGTATGTCCGTATTGTGCGGTAGTTCGGGTACCGGTCGACGCGGGGAGGGCGTAGGGTTCAACGGGCGTCCGGCGCTGCCCGAGTGGCCGCCTGTGACGTGTGGCACGAAACGGTGGACGACGCAGCGAACGACACGGCGAAGAGGGACGGCATGGACCGCGAGACGGTCGGCAGCGTGAGTCGGGGCCGGCTTCAGGTCGAGGTTCGGACCGAGGGCCGCAGCGAGATTGTGCAACCGGCGGGTGAGCTGGATCACCACACCGCCGAACTGCTGCGTGCGCCCTTGGACGAGGCGATCGATCGAGGCCGTGTGCGCCTGGTGATCGACTGTTCACGCCTCGACTTCTGCGACTCCACCGGGCTCAATGTTCTGCTGGGTGCCCGGCTGAAGGCCGAGGCCGGTGGGGGAGGGGTCCATTTGGCCGGGATGCGGCCCGTGGTGGCGCGGGTCTTCGAGATCACCGGAGCCGAGGCGGTCTTCACCGTGCACGACTCCCTCGAAGCGGCCCTGTCCGACTGAGTCCGGGCCTGTCGTGCCGCCCCTGTAGTCGGCATCACGTATGCCGTACCGACCTAGTGGGTGTTGTCACGATTCGGCCGGGCAGGAGAACCCCCGCAGAATGTTGAACGCCCAACACTCTGCGTACTGAATCCATGGCGAACTGGTGAACCGGTGAATCGGTGAGGTGAAGCGCTGATGAGCACCACCCGGCAGCAACAGCCGGGCGATCTCGGCCCCGAGCCGGGAGCCGCCGCCGCGGCGCCGACCGTGCCCGTGTCCACCGCGCCGGTCGGCGGCGCGATGCGCAGCCTCGCGCTCGGCAGCGCCAGCGGGATCGTTCCGCTTGCCCGGGACTTCACCAGGCAGGCGCTCCACGACTGGGGCTGGCTGCCCGCCGGGACGGCGGACCGCAGAGCGGCGGCCGAGGACGTGCTGCTGGTCGTCTCCGAACTGGTCACCAACGCCTGTCTGCACGCCGAGGGCCCCGAGGAGCTGCGCATCGGCTGCGACGGGAAGGTCCTGCGGCTGGAGGTCACCGACCGCGGCACGGGCCAGCCCGCGCCGCGCACCCCGCACCGCGCGGGACGGCCCGGTGGCCACGGCATGTTCATCGTCCAACGGCTCTGCATGGACTGGGGAGTCGTGCGGACACCCGGATCGCCGGGGAAGACGGTGTGGGCCGAACTCGCCGCCCCCGCGTGAGCGTTTCGCGGGCCGTCGCCGAATCTCTTGTGGAGCACGCCGATACGGCGTGCTCTTTGTCTTCCCTCCCCAGGGACCCCGGCGTACCTTGAGCCACCGATCTGATGTGCCGTCAGCAATTCCGTCAGTCCATGCGCGCACGAGGGGAACCGAGGTGTCGTACCGGAACCGCAAGCGGACAGCTCTCGCGGCGGCAGCGGCCGTGGCGGGCTCGGCGGTGCTGATCGCCGCCCCCGCCGCGCAGGCAGCCGTCGTCGACGTCGACTACCAGTGCCGGACCCCCATCGGCCCCAAGGGGGCGGTCTCGCCGATCGACATCAGGGCCGAGAGGAGCGGCGGCGCCTACCGGCTCACGATGTCCTTCCGCAAGGGCGTCTCCTCCAGCCCGGTCGAGCTGGGCAAGGGAGCCATGAACCCGAGCGCGGTCATCCGGGTGGGCGGCGCGGACCCCGGGGAGGTGCGGGTGTCGGGCCCGGCCAACACCGCGGCGATCCCCGCCGAAACGCCCATCAGGATCAACGACCTGTCGGGCACCTACACGCCGCGCAGGAGCGGCAAGGTCACCTTCACCGCGGGCGTGCTGACGATCAAGGCACTCGGCACGACCACCACGTGCACGCCGCGCAACAATCCGGGACCGTCGCTGGAACTGGACGTCACGGCGGCGGGCGGCGGTCCGGCGTCCTCGCGGCTCCCGAGGACGGGCCCGCTGGACTCGGCCGTGGCGCTCGGCACGCTCGGCGGGACGGTGCTGCTCACCGGGGCCGCGGGCGCCCTGTGGCTGACCCGGCGCGGCGGCGGCCGGGCCGCGGACTGACCGTGCGGGCCGCGGTCGTGCTCGTCCTCGCGCTCACGGCGGCGCCGCTCCTGCCGGCGCCTGCGGCTGCGGCGGCCGGGGCATGGGGGCCGGACCGCGCGTACCTGTACCTGGAGGGAGCGCCCGGCGCCGTACTGGAGGACCGGCTCGCGGTGACCAACCGGGACGGCGAGCCGGTCACCCTGCGCCTGCGGGCCGACGCGGCCGGGCCGTGGATCGCGTTCGCCGCCCGTACGGTCACCGTTCCCGCCCGCACCCGCGCGCAGGTCCCTTTCACCGTCACCCTCCCCGCGAGCACCCCGCCAGGCGGGCAGACGGCGACGATCACGGCGTCCGGCGCCGGGCGCGAGGAAGCGGTGCGGCTCCATCTGCGGGTGCGCGGCCCGCTGGTGGCGGCTCTCACGGTCGAGGACGTGTCGTACGCGGACGGCTCGATCCGCTACTCCCTCGTCAACCGGGGCAACACGCCGTTGACGCCGCGTGTGGCGCTCCGCGTGGACGGCCTGTTGGGCGAGGTCCTCAGCCGCCCCGCGCGCGTGCCGACCGAGCTGCCCCCCGGCCGCCGGGTCACCCTCTCCGAGCCCTGGTCCGACCCCCCGCACCTGGACGCCGTGGACATCCGCGTGACGGCGAGCGCGCCGGGAGCCGCCCGGGCCGAGGCGACCGCCTCGCGGACCTTCGCGGCCTGGCCGGCGACGGCGACGCTGCTGACGGGCGCCGTGACGGCGGCGGCACTGGTCCTCCGCCGCCGCGTGCCGAGCCGCCGCCGTGGCCGCACCGTCCCCGAACGCCGACCGGCGGGAGCAGGAGCCTGACCATGCGACGTGCCGTGCCCACCGCCCTGTTGGCCGTTCTGCTCCTGCTCCTGACCGCCGCCCCCGCGCCGGCCGCGCCCCCGCCCACCCCGGCCGTCGAGCTGTCCGCGTCCCGGGCGGGGAAGGGCGGGGACCTCACCGTCAGCGGTACCGGATGGCGGGCGAAGACCCTGCTGATCCTGCTGATCTGCGGGAAGTCCTCGCCCGGCACGGGCGTCATCGGCGGCACCAACTCCTGCGCCAACGCCGACGGACGCGCGGTCACCACCGACTCCCGGGGCGCCTTCGACAAGAGGCTGCCGGTCGCCGAGCCGCCCGCGCCGTGCCCCTGTGTCGTGCACGTCGCCACGGCGACCGGGGAACAGCAGGTGGTGGACGCCGAGTTCGTCGTCGAGGGCCACCCCACCGCACCGCTCCCCGAGCCGACCGGCGACGGCCGCCTCGCCGTGCTCAGCCCCACCCGGCTGCGCGGCGAATCGGGCCTGCTGGTGCTCTTCGGCGCCCCGCCCTCCCGGACGCTCGAGTTCACCGTCGGCAATCTCGGGACGACGCCCGTGAAGGACCCGGTCTTCCAGGTCGGCACCGCCCACGGGGTCTTCGCCCCCGAGTGGGAGGAGCAGCAGTGGCGCGGCACGATCAAGCCGGGAGGAAAGGCGCGGATCGAACTGCCCGTCCGGCTCGCGGCCGGCGCCCACGGCGACTACGCGGTCTCGGTGAGGTACGGCGGCAAGCTCGTCGCCGAGCAGCCCTGGGGCGTCGGCCGGCCCTGGGGCGTGACCGTCTTCTGGACCCTGCTGGCCCTGGTGGTGCCCACGGCGCTGTTCCGCATCGGCATGGCGGTCGTGGACCGCGTACGGCCGCCGGGCTCGCGGCATGCCCGCCGCACCGGCCGGGCCCGCCCGCCCGCCTCCCCCTCGACCACCACGGCGGCACTGCCGTGGTTCACCCCTGACTCCGCACCGTCAGAGAACCGGACCGACCGGCCCACGACGAAGGGACATTCGTGAGTACGCAACGGAGGATGAGCGCGGCCGGGGTCGCGCTGATGCTCGGCGGCGCGGGGATCCTGCTGGCCGCGAGCCCCGCACAGGCCGCCGAGGTCTCGTACGCGACGGAGTGCGTTCCGCCGCCGATCTCCGGCCTGCCGCCCGTCCAGGGCACGACCACGGTGCGGATCACCGCGCCGGCGCAGGCCGAGGTCGGCGACGAGGTCGAGGTGATCTGGAAGACGGTCCAGGCCGCCTCCAAGAACCCGGACATCCTGGACCTGCAGAAGGACACGGTCAAACCGACCGGCACGATCACCCTCGGCGGCGCGGTCACGGGCGAGCTGGCGATGGAGGGGCCCCGGCAGAATCCGCCGATCCCGAAGAACAGCCCGATGGTGCTGCCCGACATGAAGGGCACGCTGAAGCTGGAGAAGGCGGGCGAGGTCACGCTGACACCGGGGGCGTACGCCATCAACGTCTCGAAGCCGATCTCGACGGACACGAAGTGTGCGCCGAAGGAGACGGTCGGGGTCGGGGCCACGATCAAGGTGTCGGCGGGCGGCGGAAGCAGTTCCGGCGGTACCTCGTCGGGCGGCACCAGTTCCGGCGGTACGAGCTCGGGCGGTACGAGCTCCGGCGGCACGGACGGAGGCACGAGCTCCGGCGGTACGAGCTCCGGCGGCACGACGAGCGGCGGCGGCTCCGGCGGGACGTCCGGTGGCGGTGGCGGTGACCGGACGGACTTCGAGGGCAAGGAGATCGAGGTCGCGTACGCGTGCAAGACCCCCATCGGCGACAAGAACGCCGTCTCCCCGGTCCGCATCAACGCCCGGAAGAACGGCGGCGACTACGGCCTCACCGTGAAGTTCTCCAAGTCTGTCATGGACAGCCCGGCCGACATCCCCAAGGACTCGGTCAAGCCGTCCATGGAGGTGAAACTGGGCGGCGCCGACAAGGGCTTCGTCCATGTGGAGGGGCCGACGAACAAGGAGCCCATCAAGGCCGGCGACCCGATCGAGATCCCCGACCTGACGGGCACCTACAAGCCCGGCGCCACGGGCCGGACGACGCTGAGCCCGGGCGTCCTCACGGTGAAGGCGCTCGGCACGACCACCACCTGCACCCCGCCGGCGGACGTGCCGTTCTCCCTCGAACTCGACACCTCGGCCCAGCCGGGCGGAGCGGCCGGCGGCGGCTCCACCGGTGGGGGCGGCACGGGCGGCGGCGCCGCCGGCTCGGCCACGGGCGGCCTGGCGCAGACCGGCGCCGAGGACACCGGGACCCTGCGCGCCCTGGCTCTGGTGGCGGGCACGGCGGTCCTGCTGGGCGGCGCGGTGTTCACGTTCACGCCGTGGCAGCGCCTGCGCGGCGCCCGCTGAACGGCGCAGGCCCGCTGAACGGCGGAGGGCCGCCGCACCGAATCGGTGCGGCGGCCCTCCACGGGCGTACGGGGTGTGTCAGTGCACGCCGCCCATGAGCGGCTGCACCTTCCTGCGGTACATGAAGATGGCGACACCGGCGATCACCGCGAGCGCGCCCTGGCTGGCGAACCACCACTCGGTGTCCGTCGGAGCGCCCATCAGCTGGAGCAGGGCGATGACCGAGTTGCCGGCGGTGACGGCCAGGAACCAGACACCCATCATCTGGGACGCGTACTTGGCGGGCGCCAGCTTCGTCGTCAGCGACAGGCCGACCGGGGAGAGGGTCAGCTCACCCACGGTCTGGATCAGGTAGACCGAGCACAGCCACAACGGGGTGACCATGACGCCGCCCGCGGAGGCGGCCTGGGCCAGCATCATCACGAAGAACGAGGCGCCGATGAGCACCAGGCCCTGTGTGAACTTGACCAGCGTGCTGGGCTCCTTGGAGCGGCGGGCCAGCGCGACCCACATCCAGGCGAAGACCGGGGCGAGCGCCATCACGTACAGCGGGTTCAGCGACTGGAACCAGCTGGCCGGGAAGGCGAAGCCGAACAGGGTGTCCGAGGTGTTGTTCTCGGCGAACAGGCTGAGCGTGGAACCGGTCTGGTCGTAGATGCCCCAGAAGACGGCGGCGGCGACGAAGAACCAGACGTACGCGGACATCCGCGAGCGCTCGACCGGCTCCAGGTCGGGGTCGCGCTTGATGCGGATCAGGTACCAGGCGGGCAGGACGAGACCCAGGATGGTCAGCGGCCACAGCACCCAGTCGATGCTGAACGAGCCCGAGAGGCCGACGACGCCGTAGGCGGCGGCCGCGACGGCGAGCCAGATCAGGGCCTTCTTGAGGATGCCGACGCGCTCGGCGCCGGACAGCGGGGCGGGCACCTGGTTCGACTCGGGGGCCAGGTTGCGGAAGCCCAGGAAGAAGAAGGCGAGGCCGAGGGCCATGCCGACACCGGCCATGGCGAAGCCGTAGTGCCAGTTGATCTTCTGGCCCACGTAACCGATCGTCAGCGGGGCGACGAAGGCACCGAGGTTGATGCCCATGTAGAAGATCGTGAAGCCACCGTCACGGCGCGGGTCGTTCTTGTCCCGGTAGAGGTGGCCGACCATCGTCGAGATGTTGGCCTTGAGCAGACCGGAACCGGCGGCGATGAGCGCCAGGCCGATGAAGAAGGAGATCTCCGTCGGCAGGGCCAGCATGAAGTGGCCGATCATGATGATCGTGCCGGAGACCGCCACGGTCTTCCGCGCGCCCCACACCCGGTCGCCGAACCAGCCGCCCGGCAGGGCGAGCAGGTACACCATGGCGTTGTAGACGGAGTAGATGGCCACGGCGGTAGCCGTGTCGAAGCCGAGTCCGCCCTTCGCCACGGAGGCCGACAGGTAGAGAACGAGCAGAGCCCGCATGCCGTAGAAGCTGTAGCGCTCCCACATCTCGGTCATGAAGAGGTTGGCCAGACCGCGGGGGTGGCCGAGGAACGTCTTCTCCGTGCCGGCGGTGCCGGCCGAGTCCCTCGTCAGGCTGGACGCCATGTCGATCCTTGCTTGCTCGGGACGCGGCGCTTCGTGAGCGGTGACGCGCCCGGTGGGGTCACTTCGCGCTGCCGTCAAGGCGGCAGGACAACCCTTTGCAGAAATGAGACCTTTGGCGCACGGGTCGTCCAAAGGTCCCAGGTCACTACTTCAGGCGTCTCGCCACCATACGCCACGACAGTGCGGCATATGAACGGACTTGAGACATGGATCACAGGTGAACAGGGAACCATGTTCCCTGGATCCAAGGTCATAACCAGAATCGCATCCCTAAGTCGGAGCCCTTGTGGATCACGCCCCGACGGCTGCGCCATGCGGACTACCATCACCTTCATGACCCGTGTACTGCTCGCCGAGGACGACGCATCCATCTCCGAGCCACTGGCCCGAGCCCTGCGTCGGGAGGGCTACGAGGTAGAGGTGCGGGAGGACGGTCCGAGCGCGCTCGACGCCGGACTCGCGGGTGGAGTCGATCTCGTCGTGCTGGACCTGGGGCTGCCCGGTATGGACGGTCTGGAGGTCGCGCGGCGGCTGCGCGCCGACGGGCACAGCGTGCCGATCCTGGTGCTGACCGCGCGCGCGGACGAGGTGGACACTGTGGTCGGTCTCGACGCGGGCGCCGACGACTACGTCACCAAGCCGTTCCGTCTCGCGGAACTGCTCGCCCGGGTCCGGGCCCTGCTCCGGCGCGGCGCCGCCGAGCCCGCGCCCGCGCCCGCCACGCACGGCGTGCGGATCGACGTCGAGTCGCACCGCGCGTGGATGGGCGAGGAGGAGCTCCAGCTCACCGCCAAGGAGTTCGACCTGCTGCGCGTCCTCGTGCGCGACGCCGGCCGGGTCGTCACCCGCGACCAGTTGATGCGCGAGGTCTGGGACACCACCTGGTGGTCGTCCACCAAGACCCTGGACATGCACATCTCCTGGCTGCGCAAGAAGCTCGGCGACGACGCGGCCAACCCCCGGTACATCGCGACCGTGCGCGGCGTGGGCTTCCGCTTCGAGAAGTCCTGACAGGCTCAGGCCATGAGCCCTGACACGCAGACACCATGCGCCGCCGTCTGATCCACTCCACGCTCGCCGTGGTGCTCGTCGTGATCGCCGTCTTCGGCGTCTCGCTGGTCCTCGTCGAGACCCGCACCATCAGCAGCAGCGCGCAGGAGAGCGTGGACTCGGAGGCGCTGCGCCTGGCCAGCATCGTCGACAGCAGGCTGGTCGGCGGTGAGCCGGTCAATCCGGACATCATCGCCCAGCAGGGCGACGTCACCCGCTACGCCCTGATCCGCATCGCCGGCCGCGACCCCATCGAGATCGGCAAGCGGCCCGGCGGCAGCGTCATCCGCGGCACCGCCGAGGGCGAGCGCAACATCACGGTCACCGTGGAGGAGTCCCGCTCGGTGGTGACGCGCGAGGTCGGCCGGTCGCTGCTGATCATCGGCGCGGTCGCGCTGGTCGCCGTCATCGCGGCCGTCCTGCTCGCGGTACGGCAGGGGAACCGGCTCGCCGCGCCGCTCACCGACCTCGCCGAGACCGCCGAACGGCTCGGCTCCGGCGACCCCCGCCCCCGCCACCGGCGCTACGGGGTCCCCGAACTGGACCGGGTCGCCGACGTGCTGGACGCCAGCGCCGAGCGGATCGCCCGCATGCTCACCGCGGAGCGCAGGCTCGCCGCGGACGCCTCCCACCAGCTGCGCACCCCCTTGACCGCGCTGTCGATGCGGCTGGAGGAGATCACGGCCACCGACGACCCGGAGACCGTGAAGGAGGAGGCGAGCATCGCGCTGAACCAGGTCGAGCGGCTCACCGACGTGGTGCAGCGGCTCCTGACGAACTCGCGCGACCCCCGCATCGGTTCCGCCGTCGCCTTCGACCTCGACGAGGTCGTCAAGCAGCAGCTGGAGGAGTGGCGTCCGGCCTACCGCAGCGCGGGCCGCGCGATCGTCCACTCCGGCCGCCACGGCATGCGGGCCGTCGGAACCCCGGGCGCGGTCGCCCAGGTGCTCGCCGCGCTCATCGAGAACTCGCTCATGCACGGCGGCGGCACGGTCGCGGTACGGACCCGGGCGACCGGCAACCAGGCCGTCGTGGAGGTGACGGACGAGGGGCCGGGCGTCCCGGCGGACCTCGGGGCACGCATCTTCGAGCGGACCATCAGCGGCCGCAACTCCACCGGCATCGGCCTGGCCGTGGCCCGGGACCTCGCGGAGGCGGACGGCGGCAGGCTCGAACTGCTCCAGCAGCACCCGCCGGTCTTCGCGCTGTTCCTGAGCAGGGTCGTGCGCAAGCGCAAGGACAACGACAGGCCGACCGTGAGGTGACGCGGCCGCCCGGTCAGCGGGCGACGCGGTCCCGCACGGGCTCCTGCCTGGCCCCGGCCCCGGCCCGTCCCCGCTCCGGGAGCGATTCGGCCCGCCGCGCGGGCAGGGCCCGGAAGACCCAGGTGCGGTACGACCAGAACCGGAACAGCGTCGCTATCGCGATGCCGAGGATCTTGAACACGTTGTTCTGCAGCGGGGTGTTCCAGCCGATGCCGTACGTCGCCGCGTAGAGGATGCCGTGCTCGATCACCAGGCCGGCCCCGCTGAACGCCAGGAACAGCGCCAGCTCCCGGGTCCGGCCGCTCTTGTCGCGGTCACGGTAGGTGAAGTAGCGGAAACCCACGTAGTTGAAGCAGATCGCGACGAGCGTGCCGATGATCGACGCCCGGACGACCGGGATGTCGGTCGTGCTCCGCACCAGGTTGAAGACCCCGAGGTTGACGAACACGCCCGCGCCGCCCACCGCGCCGAACTTGGCGACCTCGCGCGCGAGCTGCCGTACCTGCCCGCGCAGCCCTCCGCCTGGTTCACTCATCGGGGGACCAGCCTCATCGGATCGGCAGCGTCGAGCGGCAGCGTCGACACCGCCATGCTAACCAGCGGCCGTCCGGGTCGCCTGTGGGTCCTGAGAGCGATGTGACGGCCGCTACATCGCTTGTCGGAACCTACGGCGGACGGGGCCGGTCCGCTCGGCGGATACCCTGAAGGGGTGACGTTCCCGGTAGTCGGCATGGTCGGCGGCGGTCAGCTCGCCCGCATGACCCATGAGGCGGGTATCCCCCTCGGCCTGAAATTCAAGCTCCTCAGTGACACCCCCCAGGATTCGGCGGCCCAGGTCGTCAGCGAAGTCGTCATCGGCGACTACCGCGACCTGGACACCCTGCGTGAGTTCGCACGCGGCTGTGACGTGATCACCTTCGACCACGAGCACGTGCCGTTCGAGCACCTGCGGGCCCTGGAAGCGGACGGCATCCCCGTCCGGCCGGGCGCCGACGCGCTGGTGCATGCCCAGAACAAGGGGGTGATGCGCGCCAAGCTCATGGAGATCGGCGCGCCCTGCCCGCGCCACCGCATCGTGGCGGACCCCGCCGACGCGGCCGCCTTCGCCGAGGAGGTCGGGGGCTTCCCGGTCATCCTCAAGACCGTGCAGGGCGGGTACGACGGCAAGGGCGTGTGGTTCGTCCGTACGCAGGCGGACGCCGAGGCTCCCTTCAAGGCCGGCGTGCCGGTCCTCGCCGAGGAGAAGGTGGACTTCGCCCGCGAGCTCGCGGCGAACATCGTCCGGTCCCCGCACGGCCAGGCCGTCGCCTACCCCGTCGTCGAGTCACAGCAGGTCGACGGCGTCTGCGACACGGTGATCGCGCCCGCGCCCGGTCTGTCGGACGAGCTGGCCGGCGAGGCACAGCAGCTGGCGCTGCGCATCGCCAAGGAACTCGGAGTGGTCGGCCATCTCGCGGTCGAGCTGTTCGAGACGACGGACGGGCGGCTGCTCGTCAACGAGCTCGCGATGCGCCCGCACAACTCCGGCCACTGGACCCAGGACGGTGCGGTGACCTCCCAGTTCGCCAACCACGTCCGCGCCGTGCTCGACCTGCCGCTCGGCGACCCGCGCCCGCGTGCCACATGGACCGTGATGTGCAATGTTCTGGGCGGCGACTACCCCGACATGTACGCGGCCTACCTGCACTGCATGGCGCGGGACCCGCAGCTGAAGATCCATATGTATGGCAAGGACGTGAAGCCCGGCCGCAAGGTGGGGCACGTCAACACCTACGGCGACGACCTGGACGACGTGCTCGAGCGCGCCCGCCACGCCGCCGGCTATCTGCGAGGAACGATCACCGAGTGAGCAGCATGAGCCCTGTCGTCGGCATTGTCATGGGATCCGACTCCGACTGGCCCGTCATGGAGCTGGCCGCGCAGGCCCTGGACGAGTTCGAGATCGAGTACGAGGTCGACGTCGTCTCCGCGCACCGCATGCCGCGCGAGATGATCGCGTACGGCGAGGAAGCCGCCGGCCGGGGCCTCAAGGCGATCATCGCGGGCGCCGGGGGAGCGGCCCACCTGCCCGGCATGCTGGCCTCCGTCACCCCGCTGCCCGTGATCGGTGTCCCCGTTCCGCTGAAGTACCTCGACGGCATGGACTCCCTGCTGTCCATCGTGCAGATGCCGGCCGGCGTCCCCGTCGCCACCGTCTCGGTCGGCGGCGCGCGCAACGCCGGTCTGCTGGCCGCCCGCATCCTGGCCACGCAGGACGAGGAACTGCTCGGCCGGATGCGCGAGTTCCAGCAGGAGCTGAACGACCAGGCCACGGAGAAGGGCAAGCGGCTGCGCTCCAGGGTCGGAGGTGCGGAGTCCTTCGGCTTCGGGAAGTAACAGCCCATGGACACCCCCACGGACCACCTCCGCCGGGCGCGGGAGCTGCTCGCCGCCCACCCCGTCGTCGACGGCCACAACGACCTGCCCTGGGCGCTGCGCGAGCACGTCCGCTACGACCTCGACCGGATGGACATCGCCGGTGACCAGACGGGCCGCCTGCACACCGACATCCCGCGGCTGCGCGCCGGCGGGGTCGGTGCGCAGTTCTGGTCGGTGTACGTGCGCAGTGACATGGCGGGCGACGCGGCGGTCAGCGCCACGCTGGAGCAGATCGACATCGTCGACCAGCTGATCACCCGCTACCCGGCGGACCTGGTGCGGGCGCTCAGCGCCGAGGACATGGAGATCGCCCGCGCCGAGGGCCGTATCGCGTCCCTGATGGGTGCCGAGGGCGGCCACTCCGTCAACAACTCGCTCGCCACTCTGCGCGCCCTGTACGCGCTGGGCGTGCGCTACATGACGCTCACGCACAACGACAACACCGCGTGGGCGGACTCGGCGACCGACGAGCCGGCCGTGGGCGGCCTGTCCCCGTTCGGCCACGAGGTCGTCCGCGAGATGAACCGCATGGGCATGCTCGTCGACCTCTCGCACGTCGCCGCGACGACCATGCGCGACGCGCTCGCCACCTCGGTGGCGCCGGTGGTCTTCTCGCACTCCTCGTCCCGTGCGATCTGCGACCACCCGCGCAACATCCCCGACGACGTGCTGGCCCTGCTGCCCGCCAACGGGGGTGTCGCGATGGCCACCTTCGTACCGAAGTTCATCCTGCCCGCGGCGGTCGAGTGGACCCGGGCCGCGGACGAGAACATGCGCGCGCACGGGCTGCACCACCTGGACACCACACCCCAGGCCATGAAGATCCACGAGGCGTTCGAGGCCGCGAACCCGCGGCCGGTCGCGACCGCGGCGACCGTCGCGGACCACCTCGACCACATGCGCGAGGTCGCCGGTGTCGACCACGTCGGCATCGGCGGCGACTTCGACGGGACGGCCTTCACCCCGGCCGGCCTCGACGACGTGGCGGGCTACCCCAACCTGATCGCGGAGCTGCTGGGCCGCGGCTGGTCGGAGGCCGACCTCGCCAAGCTGACCTGGCAGAACGCGGTCCGCGTGCTGCGCGCCGCCGAGGACGTGGCCCGCGACCTCCAGGAGCGGCGCGGCCCGTCCAACGCGACGATCGACCAGCTCGACGGCGTCTGACGGAGGGGGTGCGCCGCTCCTCGGCGGCGCACCCCGAGCGCGCCGTCCGCCGCGGCCCGTGGCGGGCGGCGACCGGCGCCGGACCTCTGACGCCGTACGAAGCGGTACTCAGCAGGCGCAGAGACAGAACGGGTGCCCGGCCGGATCGGCGTACACCCGCCAGCTCCGCTTGCGGTCCGCGGCGTCCAGCACGGTCGCGCCGATCGCCAGGACCCGCTCCTCCGCCGCGTCCATGTCCTCGACCGTCACATCGAGGTGGAACTGCTGCGACTCCGTGGGCGACGGCCACTTCGGCGGCACGTGGCCGGGCGAGAGCTGAAAGGCGAGGGGCGCGCCCGGCACACCCTTCAGGTCGACCCAGCCCTCGCCGTCGTCCTCGATCTCCCCGCCGAGCAGCTCGGCGTAGAAGCGCCCGAGCGCGACCGGGTCGGGACAGTCCAGGACGACGGCTCCGAGTTTCGCGATGCTCATGCTTCCTCCCTCGGTGTTACCCCTATAAAGCTTTAACCGGTAACGGTTACTGCATGGTCCCGCATAGGGGGTAACGTCGCAAGCATGAATGACAGGGCGCCCGCACCCGGGGACCTCGCGCTGATCGAGGCCCTGGTCAACACGCTGAACATCGAGAGCGGTGCGGACAGCCTCGACGCGCCGGAGACACAGGCGCGATTCGCCCTCGCGCCGCAGGACGTGCCCGCGGCCCGTGTCCTGCGCGAGGCCCTGCGCGAGGCGTGCCTGGCCCACGCGGGCCACGGGACGTCGACGGCCCTCGACGCCCTCCTCGCCGACGCGCCGCTGCGCGTCACGGTCTCCCCGTCGGGCGAGGCCGCGCTGCGCCCGTCGGGCCCCACGACTCTGCTCGCGCGGGTCGCCGAAGCCGTCGCGACGGGGGCGGCGGACGGCACCTGGATGCGTCTCAAGGCATGCGAGGCCGAAGACTGCCACTGGGCGTACTACGACCGCAGCCCGGCGGCCCGCAGTCGCTGGTGCTCCATGGCGGTGTGCGGCGCGCGTACCAAGATGCGCACCTACCGGGCGCGCCGCAACGCGGGCGCCGACTGACGCCGGGGCGGGCCGCCCCGGGGCCGGATCAGGCCCGCGGGCGTCCCATGGCGCGGTAGGTCCAGCCGGCCTCACGCCACTGGTCGGGGTCGAGGGCGTTGCGGCCGTCCAGGATGATCGGGGTCGACACGACCTCGCCCAGTTCCGCGGGGTCGAGGTCGCGGAACTCGCGCCACTCCGTCAGGTGCAGCACCACGTCCGCGCCGCGTACCGCCTCCAGCGCCGAGTCGGCGTAGCCCAGCGTGGGGAAGAGGCGGCGGGCGTTGTCCATGCCCTTGGGGTCGTAGACCGTGACCTGGCCGCCCTGGAGGTGGATCTGCCCGGCGACGTTGAGGGCGGGGGAGTCGCGGACGTCGTCGCTGTCGGGCTTGAAGGTGGCGCCCAGCACCGCCACCCGCTTGCCGAGGAACGAGGTGCCGCCGACGGCTTCCCGGGCCAGCTCGACCATGTGGCCGCGACGGCGCATGTTGATGGAGTCGACCTCGCGCAGGAAGGTCAGGGCCTGGTCCGCGCCCAGCTCGCCGGCGCGCGCCATGAACGCCCGGATGTCCTTGGGCAGGCAGCCGCCGCCGAAGCCGACCCCGGCCCGGAGGAACTTCTTCCCGATGCGCTCGTCGTGCCCGATCGCCTCCGCGAGCTTCGCCACGTCTCCGCCGGCGGCCTCGCAGACCTCGGCCATGGCGTTGATGAAGGAGATCTTGGTCGCGAGGAAGGAGTTGGCGGCCGTCTTGACGAGTTCGGCGGTGGGAAAGTCGGTCACGACGAAGGGCGAGCCCTCGGCCACGGGCGTCGCGTAGACCTCGCGGAGCAGCTTCTCCGCGGCCTCGCTGCGCACGCCGACGACGATGCGGTCGGGGTGCAGCGTGTCGTCGACGGCGAAGCCCTCACGCAGGAACTCCGGGTTCCACGCCAGCTCCACGTCGCCCGGGGCCCGCTCGTCGAGCAGGGCCGCCAGCCGGTCGGCGCTGCCGACGGGAACGGTGGACTTGCCGACGACCAGGGCGGGGCGGGTCAGCCGGGGGGCGAGGGAGGCGAAGGCGGCGTCGACGTAGGACATGTCGCAGGCGTACTCGCCGTGCTTCTGCGGTGTGTTCACGCAGACGAAGTGGATGTCGCCGAACTCGCCGACCTCCTCCCACGACGTGGTGAACCGCAGCCGCCCGGTCGAGCCCTCGATCCCGGCGACGTGCTTGCGCAGCAGCTCCTCGAGACCGGGCTCGTACATCGGCACGCGCCCCGCCGCGAGCATCTCGATCTTCTCCGGGACGACGTCCAGCCCGAGCACCTCGAATCCCAGCTCCGCCATCGCCGCGGCGTGCGTGGCGCCGAGGTAGCCGGTGCCGATCACCGTGATCTTGAGGGCCATACGGATGCTCCAGTGCCGATGCGTGCGGGGTCCGCGCCCGAGCATATCCGCCGGGTCCGGCCTCACCCCGGCGCCGGATTCCCGGGCTGTCGGCAAACTCACGTATGCCACGGTCGGAGCCGCCGTCTAAAATTGAGTTACTTAACGGTAGTTAGCACTTTGGGGAGTGAGAGACCTTGGCAGGATCGGCCGATTTCGATCTGTACCGCCCGTCCGAAGAGCACGACATGCTCCGCGAGACGGTCCGCTCCCTCGCCGAGGCGAAGATCGAGCCGTTCGCCGCGGCGGTGGACGAGGAGGCGCGCTTCCCGCA
>NZ_JBFAOY010000059.1:0-21259 GCF_040675505.1 Streptomyces sp. NPDC049597 | reverse complement strand
GGGCGCACACGTCTGGGACCTGGACGGCGACCGGTACGTCGACTACGTGATGGCCTGGGGACCGCTCGTCCTCGGTCACAGTGACCCGCGTGTGCACTGAGCTCGAGTACAAGTACAACCTGACTCCCGGAACCGACATCTGGGCGACCGCCAAGCAGCTGCTGAAGGCCCTGCGCCACGGCGCCCTGGACGGCTGCCGGCCCGAGTACCGGGACGAGTTCCAGACCTACTTCACCGAGAACCACCTCTTCGACGTCACCGGACCCGAGAGCGAGCTCGGCTACGCCTCCTTCGTCCGCACCATAGACGGCGGCCACGTGCTGAAGCGGAAGTGGTTCGCACAGGACGCCTTCGCACGCCGCGAGCGGCTCTACCCCGAACTGGACCTCCCGCCGCACGGTTTCGAGGAGTACCTGCGGAACGAGCTCGGCCTTCAGGTGACGGCCATGCCCCCATTCCGCCGCGTCCGGTACGACGTGCAGTGCGAGTCCATGGCCACCGGACACATCTACGGCATGTTCCTCGACCACTGCTCACTCCTCACCGAACCGGACGCGGTCCTGTCGCAGTGCGAGCTGGAGTACCGGCGCTCGCGCACCCTCCTGGAGCACGATCCGAACGAGGTACTGGCGGAGATGGACCGGATCGGGAACTGGCTGCAGAACTACCTCACTGCGGGTGGCATGGCGACGGAACGCACGTACTACTCCAAGCGCACCTTCCTGCGCGACACCGTGGCGAGCCGGCCCCACCTCGCATCGGCCCGCAGCTGAGGGGAGTCGCATGAAGCCGAGTCCCGGGCGCGGCACTCCTGCGGGTCGTGCCCGTCCTGCTTCCGTTACTCCCTCCTGTCCGCTCCCCCCACAAGGTTGCCGAACAACACGTCGGCGAACCTCGGGGGCCATCCAACGGGAAGCAGCCACCTCACGTGTTTATCCAGGTGACCAACCCCATCCACTCAAGCGCAGGCACCGCACACGCGCTGGCGAAGGTCACCGACAGCAGACACACGCTGCGGGTCTGGGCGGTCGATGCGACCACCACGGCGGTGGCCCATGCATAACCACCTGGTCACGCCGCCGGTCGCTCCACCTGCCGCATCGCTCGACTGGCGTGGCAGGGCAGCGGGCCGTCAGTCATCGCAAGCTGTACGCCTGCAGAAGCCCCCTCTCCGACGCAGCTCCACAGGCCACCACAAGTCCAGGAATTCCCGCGTTTCATCACGGGAAGCCGGCGTCACGGAGACCTTCCAGCCCAGCTCCCGGGCCGCTTTGCCCGTCGCGGCCCTGATCAGCTCCACCCCGCCCAGCCCGACGGCTTCTTCGTCGTCCAGGTTCACTTGGTACGAGCCGCCGTAGCCGACCAGCGTTCTCCGGAGCAGTTGCGGCGCAGCAGCGGGAGGGGCCAGCGCGATGCAGGGCGGGTTTTGCGTACGAAGCCATCTCACGCATCGCAAAAGGACATGCGGGCGCCCTTCCGGGCGCTGCTCGGTGCCGCTACTCGGTGGTGCGGTCGGGGTCGGGGAGGTCGGGCGGGAAGTGTTGTTCCAGGATCTCCGCCCAGCGGTGCAGGACGACGAAGCCTTCTGTGTCGGCCTGTGCCTGGACCAGCTCGGTCAGGGCGTCGATGAAGGGCTTGGCGGCGGTGTCGGCGGGCATCGCGGCGGCGGCCTGCTTGAGCCGCTCGTGTACGGCGGGGAAGACGCCCTTGGCCCACGCATCTTGCTCCCGGACCCGCTGGCTTCCTTCCTCGAAGTTGATCTCCATGATCACGAGGGCCGGGCAGTCGGGGGTGTGCCAGGTCTCGCTGATGCCACCACCGGTCTTCACGTACGCGATGCGGGTGTTGTCGGGGCCCGGGAGGGCGAAGCAGTCGGTGCAGTCAATGCGTTCTGTCTCCGGCTCGTCGGTCATCGCGGAGCTCCCTTCGAGTGGAGGCCGAGCCTGCCATCCCGATCGGCAGGCGACCAGGGGTTTCCCCCGTAACCGCAGCCCGCCGGCCCCGGGACTCGAAGGCGCCGTCCCTCCAGAGCCCGCCGCCACCACACCGCACCGAGACGTGCCGGGAGGTGAACCGGCGGCCTGCCGCCGGTTCACAGGCACCCGGGGCGCGCACCCTTGCCGACACCGGGAGCCGGTCGACGCGGTGCCGTATGGCATCTCCGCGGCGATGTTCGTGCCTGGACGGGCGGCTGGCCGCTACGTCCTGGGCTGGTAGTGGTGGTGGACCTTCGCCACGGTGGTCTGCCATGCGGTGCGGGCCGCGGTGGCGTCGTCGGGCAGGCGGTGCCCGGCCTGTTGGGCCAGTCGACGGTAGTGCGGGTGGACTTCCCCGTCGTCCGTGGTGATCAGCGCAGCCAGAGGGGCTGGAGGCCTGCTTGAGCGCTTGGCGCTGTTTGTCGCTGCTCAGCGCAGCGAGCCCTTTGACCTGTGCGCACAGCTGGCTGTAGGTGATGGTCTTGCCCAGGCGCGCGGCGTGCTCCAGGACGTCGCGGGCTGCTTCCGCCACGGTGTCCAGTTCGGTCGGCATGGGGATCGGGAGCGCCTTGTCCCGCGCGGACCGCTGCCGTGTGCGGACGGAGCCCCCGCTGCGATCGGCAGCAGGGGGCGGGGGGACGGTGACCGGTCGAACAGCCGGTCGCGGGGCCGGCGGGGGCGTGCTCTCCCACGCCGCTACCCCGGCGCGCTGGCTGCTGGTCAGCCAGTTCCCTGCCTCCTGCGCCCTGGCGGTCAGCTGGTTCACCAGGCGCAGCTGCGCGGCGGGGGTGAGGCGGCCGCGGCGCCGGTTGAGGCTGTCGAGGAGGTCGGAGACGGCCTGGGCGGCTTGCCGTGAACCGGCCTTCTTCACAGCCGGGGCCACGGGCGCGCCGGGAGGCGCGGAGCGCTCGCCCTGGCGGCCCCGGCGGCGTGAGGGGACGGCAGGCGCGCTGACACCGACGCCTCGTTCCAAGCGCAGCAGCATGTCGCCCGCGGCGCGCAGCAGTGCGTTCTCTGCGGCGGTGGCGCCGCCGTGTGCGGTGGCCTCGGCCAGGTTGAGGCAGTGCCGTAGTTCGCTGAGCCCGCGGCCGTCGTCGACGGCCCGCTGCAGGGCAGCGAACGCCTGGTTGCGGTCCTCCTGTGCCTGGGGCGCGGCCACCGGCCGGGCGGGACGGACAGGGCGTGGAGTGCGGGGTACGGGGCCGGTGATCGGCCGGTGGGTCGCGCGCAGGCGGCGTATGTTCTCGACTGCGGGGGTGGACAGGCCCCATGACTCGAGCCGGCACTCCTCCAGGGCGAACCACTGGGTCCCGGAGTGGAGTTGGGTGCCGATCATGACGCGTCGGTGGGCGCCTTCGGTGTCACAGCGGATCCGCAGCACGTAGCCGTGGACGGTCAACTGGTGCGGATCGTGGGCGACACCGGGGCCCAGTACGGTCTGGCTGCCCTCTGCGGCAGGGGCGCGGCGGCGTCCTGGTCCAGCAGCACACGCAGACACCCGTAGGCAGCCGGATCGAAGAGCACCTCGCCGCCGAGCCGTGCGCCCTCGGACATGCGGGCCACAGCGGCGATGTCCTGGCCGGCCAGCCAGCCCAGGATCTGCTGCCGGATGTAGAGGTGATCGGCGCTGGTGATGCCCACATTCGCCCGGCGGCACGGACCGCGGGCCGGGTCGGGCACGTGGGAGAAGTGACAGACGCGCTGTTCATACCGCTTGTCGCTCAGGCGGCCTCCGCACCCGCCCAGCCACCGCCCGCACCAGAACGACTCACCGGCGTACTGTCGGCGGAAACCATCCAGATCGGCCGCATTCATCGGCAGCATGACCGGAACTTCCGACTCCGCGCTGCCGAGCACTGCTGTCTGCACCAGGCGCTGATCCTGAGGCACGCCCACCTCCCGCACACCGTCGCCTCGACTGCTCCCAGTGTGCCGCGCTCGTCGGGGCTCGAGCCGCGGAACGATGATTCTGCCCACCCCGCTGCAGGGCCTCTGCGCGGCCATCGTCGACCGCCTGACCTTCAACGGCACGATCATCGAGACCGGCACCGACTCCTACCGGCTCGCCTCCACCCGGGCCCGAGCCGAGGCACCCGCCAAGACCGGCTGAACCCGCGCACGTCTCACCAGCCGGGGCCAAGAACTGCCATCCCTCCGGGCCCGGCCCTTTCAAGATCCGTCCCATATTCCCAGACGCTTGAGCCGACGCTGCCGGAGCCGTTCTGAGACGGCCGTAAGACCGAAGACAAGCCCCATGAGCAGCCCGAATATCACAGCGAACAGGGGATCATCCGGCTCCTCCTCACGCGACAGCAACAAGCAGAAGAGGGTGAAGGGCACAGCGACACAGAGGCCCGTGCCGATCGGGTGTCGGGCCACCCATTTCTGGATCCGCGTCGGACGCCGCTGCCCGCCCAGGGCCCGGTCCCAAGCCCAAAACGCATCCGCCAGAGACCGCCCCCAGTTCGCCACGGCAGAAGGATACGGCAGCCGATCGGCTTCCCCGGCCTCACCGCCGCGCAACGGACTGCTGGCCACCAAGCTCAGGCAGTGACGTCATTTCTCGTGAACACCCATGAGCCTCAAGATCGCTAACTACTGCCCAAACAGGCAGACAAACGCTGCTGCTTGAAGTGTACGAAGCCATCAGCAGGAACGCTGTGACGACCTTCGGCATCCGCTGTTGCTGCGCATCTGGGCCACAGCTCTGGAGCAGCTGCGTGACCGGCACTGCGAACTGGCTGGGGTTACGCCCGAATTCACCACCTCCCTTGCTGCCCTTGACATGCGGGAGTTGCACGCCATGAAGGAAGAGGATGTCTGGGACATCATCAACCGGCGCAGGTCCATCCGTGCTCTGGCGCATCGGTGGCGCGAGTGTCAGATGCACGTGAGGCAGTTGGGGCGTACGGCCGCGCAGTGGTCCGACGAACTCCGGGAGCCCTGGTATGCGGCGGAACGCACCGCCCGTGAGGAACTCGGCCGGCGCCACCCGGAACAGGTCGTTACTCTTGTCGCCGGGTTCACTTCGTTCTGTGAACCAGGAACGACTCGCCTCCGGAGAGACGTGAATCCGCAGTCCCGAGGCCAACTCGTGCGGGAACTCAAGGCCGCGCTCGAGGATGACAGGTGGTGCAGGCTATGCAAAGCCCCCTAGCCCGCCCCGCGTCCCCCCTGCTCCAATACGAGGGGTGATCACTCGGCTCGTGAATGTCGAGCAGAAATGACGGCACTGCCGTAGGGCGGCGAAGGAAGGGAAGGCGGAACCGACGGGGGCGTGGCAGGACGATGGGTGCCTCGCTACCAGTCTCGGACGGACTCCACTCCGACGATAAGACTGTCACGGGCGCCTTCGAGGCCAGGGCCGTGGAGGGCTTCGGCCTCGTTCAGGATGTGGTCGAGGGCGGCGAAGAGCTCTTCGCGCTCAGCGGTCTCGATGAAGCCCGATCGGCGGTCAAGCTTGTTGAACGCCTCACCATATGCACGCCCGATCTCCTCCATGCGTGTCGACCGGACGTCTGCGGGTTCTTCAGCGAACACTTGAAGGAGCGCCCTCCGTGTCGTCTTGTACTGGGCGACAGCCCTCTTGAAGGTGGTGGTGCTGATGTGTTCGCGACCGTCCCAGTCGCGCAACGGGTTGTTCCGGTTCTCCTCGACCCATTCGGCCTTGCGGGCCCGGACGACGGACACGTAGGTGCCCGCTGGAATCTCGGGGCGCCAGGTGCTGCGCATGGCTGAGGCGTATTCGGCAGGGATGCTGTGGAGGTCCACTGATTCCAGCTCTGGCACGCACTGCGGTCGAAGACGGTCTTCTCCGGTCATCCCGAACAGGTCAACGATGCGGATCCCCTGGAGAGAGGTCAGCCGGTTCAGCTCGCCCGCGGCGGAGAGGAGGCCAAGGCGTCCGTGCAGATGGAGCCAGGCCGCCCCGGGGAAACGCTGGACGAGCTGCGCGCAGTCGAGGAAATCGATGTCCGTGATCGTCAGGTGGGTGACCTCTGGTCTTGGTGCTATCGGCTGGCTGAGGAATTCATTGACCGTCTCTCCCGTGTACTCCGCCTTCCAGGCTGCGATCGGGTCCTCGTGGACACCACTGTCCCACCGCCGCTGCCGGGCGAGCTGATCACCCAGGCGCCATCCGGAGGCCCAGCAGTTCGCCGGTTTGTCGTGGAGCAGGGGCATCGCTCCGACGACCTTGTGGCTGCGGGGCAGGACCCACGCGTGGTTGCAGAAGGACAGCGCCCCGTTCCATGAGTGGTGGGTAAGCCTGAGCGGGGCGACGTCGCCGAGGTCGGCCACGGACGACGGCTCGGGGCCGGACCAGTCCAACTCGAGTACGGCCGCTGTCTGGGAATCGGCATCGAGCCGGACTATCTGCGCGGCTGTCCACTCCCCAAGATCCCGCGAATGAGCGACCACCACGTCGCCGACCGTGATCAGCCTTGGCGGCGCGGCCTGCTTCCGAATCGACATGCCCTGCCCCTAAAGATCGTCGAGATCGAGGCCGTCGCCGCCGTGCTCGATTCTGGTGCCTCCCCAACTGAACAACACCACGCCACCATGGATCGGGGTGCCTCCCAAGCCCGTCGACAAGTCACTACGGCTCAATAAAGCCACGCATCCAGCGCGCCGAGTTGAACGTCACCTCCTCGTGACGTTCGCCGACCCAGACGACTCCACGGTGTTCGACGCGGTCCGCGGCCGCATGCAGAAGGTCGCGAAGCGGTAGCCCAGGGCACGTCAGAGGGCTCCTACCAAATGTGGTGGCCGGCATCCTCCGGCGCTCAACTCTCAGAGCGCAAGACGAGGTGAGGCCCGGACAGCATTCCGGGCCTCACCTCGTGCCGAGGCTCGCGGCCCTTGCAGCATCGACTGCCCACCGTACGGCACGCGCTCAGTGGCCGACGATCTCCTCCACGGTCTCCTGCAGCAGGGCAAGGTGGTCCCAGATGTCCTCGTCCGGCGCATCGCCCAGGGCGTCGAGCAGCTCCCAGCGGTGCACGACCGTGTCGTCGTGAGGAACGTAGGCCGCTGCCCACACATCGAGCTGAGGCTCCTCGGACTCGTGGGACACGTACAGCACTGGGTCGTCGGACGGGGCGTCGAGCAACTGCCGCACCAGGAAGCGACGGTGACGGCCGGGATGGTCTTCTCGCTGTACTGGGTCATCATGATCGTGTCCTTGTTTCGGATCGCAGGCCCGCAGGCCTTGCCGCATCGAGAGGCCACGCGAGGGGTCGCGCGGCCGGCGTTCATCCCGGCGACGGCGGGGGCGCAAAGGAGCCCAGATCATCCCCGCAGCGGCGGGGAGCAGTACGGCCACTATGCCACAGCAGTCAGTGCGGAGACCGGCTTCACGAGTCCTGCCCGCTGCCGTGGCTTGGCAGGTCATCCGCTCAGATGTCGAGCGTGTACGTCGGAATTTCCTCGTGCGTCTTGGGCAGCCACTCCAGCAGCCGGTGCCACGCCTTCGCCGACTGGCCGCCCATCGGCCCTGCTGGACCAAGCAGCGTCTTCAGATCGGCCCAGGCCTCGGCGTCGTCCCGGTTGTTGATCAGCCGCACGATGTGCCGCGCGACGTCCAGACCATACGGCGCTGAGTCCTCGGCCTCGTCCAGGTCATCAGCGGGCACCGTCACGGCGATGAAGTCCTCGTCGGGGTGGCCGGGCCGCATGACGCACAGACGGACGTCACGGTGCGGTGGCCGCCAGTTGGCCTGGCACCACCACTGATCGGTGTCCGCCGGGCCGCGCCGGTCGGACAGGGGCGTCTCGACGAGCACGGGCACCTCCCTGGGCATCACGGGCAGGCGAGCGGGTGTAGTCGTCATCATCAGACTCTCAGCTTTCGATAGGGATATGCAGGATGCGCTCAGGGCGCATCAAGCGGCTTTCGTTCACGCCTGCGCGCGTTCCGCAGCAGAGCTAGCCCGCCGCCAAGACCGGCACCCCGTACCGCGGCATCCCGCCTTGTACGCCCCTGCAGTCGAACAGCCGGCGCTGTCCTGGCCCTACTGGCACAGCGCCCACCCCGCCTCGTCAAGGCGTTCGCGAAACTCGGCGTCGCGGTTAGCCATGCCGTACACCTGCCCTCGCGATACAGAGAGCTGCTCGGCCGCTTCGTCCACGGGCGTCCCCGCACGGACCAGCTCAAGGAGCTGGGCCCGCTTCTCTTCGGAGAACAGAGCATCGGCAATCGCCCGCTTCTCGGAGGTCGTCGCGCTGGCGTGGGCCGCACGGCACCGCTGGCACCGGCAGCCGACTCGCCACAGCACGATCGGTGAGAAGCGGTTGTGATCCAACCGAGGCGGCCGCTGCCGCCTGGCGACCTTCAGTAGCGCCTCGCCGCTCCACTGCCACTGCCGGCCGGGTCCGGGCACCCGGGTGGCGCCGGGCAGCCAGCCCACCATGTGCAGGGTGTAGACGTGCGGCCGGGCCACCTGCAGCACGTCAGCCACGTCGTCGGCGCGTTACACACCAGATGGGTCTATGCGGTCGACGACGGCCGCCAGAGGATGCGTCAGCATCACCGCTCCCCGTGCACTGGCAGCAGGCCGAGGACAAGTTGCCCCGCGTCCAGCGCCTGGTCGCAATGCCGGTCTGCGGGAGTGCCAGGCGGCAGTCGTCAGACTCCATCGGAGTCCTCTCCCAGGAATCGCCGGATCAGCGTCTCGGCCTCGGCGGCGTCACTGGTCTCGAGGGGTGCGGTCGTCCCGGGTGATGGAGATGCGGATCTTGGTCGGGGTACGGCGGTTCTGCAGCCAGGTGGCGAGGGAACCGGCCAGGACGGTGGCGATACCGCTGGAACCGAGGAATACCGTGAGCAGTTCGAGACCGGCACCGAGCTCGTTCTCCGCGGGTGTGGCGGACACGACGTGGACGCGCCCCTGGAGGCCGCGTTCACCGCGGAGCCACCCGATCAGCGCCAGGTGATCGTCGAGGTCAGTCGCCGAGTCGAGCCTGATCTGAACATCCGTCACCTCGGTGTCCTGGGTCCCGTGCATCGCGTGCTCCCCCGCTATTGCTCGCATGTGATGCCCAGGGCTGCCCGGGCTGGTACGAGAAGTCACCCTACGGGCCGGGCCCGTCCGGTTCGGCCCAGGCCCGATGAAGAGATGCCACGCCACGGGCCTGGGCCGACTCCGCGCCTTCGCACCAGCGCCCCTCGACAGCCACTACCGGCGGCCCGTGGCCCCTGAGCAACCAACGCTCCTGCTGAGCAGCCCCCCGAGCCATCACGCAAAACCGCAAGTCAAGCCAACTCACAGAGACCCACACTCAACCGACATCAACCCTACCTTTCAGTAACTTCTACCGAACTCCGCTCCCCAAGAATGAGCAACTCCCTGGTCAGTACGTAAGGACTGCTCACCTCCAAGAGAGCCGCAACAAGAGGGCACGGCCCGAGCGTCTCGCCAGCATAATTCGCGACTTCAGCAACGCCCGCATCTTCAACGACGACCTGCTGATTGTGCGGGCCGAGATGGTCGCCGGCGCCAAGCTCGCGCGCACTGGGATCCCCTTCGACTTCGGCCGGCGCAACGGTGCCACCGAGCCGGACCTGGTGCTGCGTGGGATGGACCTCGCCATTGAGGTCAAGGCCCGCCGTCTGGACGGCGTGCAGGGTCTGCGCGACGAACTCGCCGCCGCGCTCACCGGCATCACCCCGCCGGTCCTCGTGGAACTGAGGACCGACTCCCAGCTCCTCGGCATCAAGGCCGACGTGAGGGCCAAGGTGGTCGAAAAGACCGTCCAGCGGGCGCGCAGCCAGAACTTCGGCACCGCGGTGACCGAGGTGGACCAGCCCTGGTCGGCCCGCAAGCGCTTCCTGCTCCATGTCGGGATCCGCCAGGCGGCCGACCTCACGAGCGGCTCACGGATCATCGTCACCGGCGGCTTCTGGGGCAACGAGCCGGGTCCCCACCTGATGGACGTGGAGAACGAGGTGCTGGCCACCCTGGAAGACGAGCAGAAGCTCCGGCAGGCCAACACCCAGCCCACCATCCTCCTCTTCGACGCCGCCCGCACCGGCATGGCCTGGATCCGCCCGCAGCCGGTCTGGGCGCAGCGTCTGGCGATGCGGCTGCCCGACACCACCCCGTTCGTGGGCGCCGCCGTGATGACCCCGACGCTCGACGACCCCGACGTGGGCATCTCCCTGGGCGTGCGCAAGAACCTGTCCGATCAGGACCGGGCCGCCGTGGACGAACTGGCCCGCCGCCTCGGACTCACCGGCGTGTGACGTGGTCGACGGTCACCGACCGCGCCGTAACCGGGGCGGCGGCCCGCCGTTGAACCCGGCATCGCGTGCGTGAACATCCGACCCCCGCGGAGGAAGTCCTCCAAGGTGCGTACTCGCGATCCATAGCCACGGCAGCGCAGTGAGCGAAGCGCAGGGCCTCCTTGGGCAGGCGATCAGGGCTTCGACGGCTGACACGCGCCCCGACACTGTTATGCCTCCTGCTGCTCGAGGGCGGGAAGGTGGTCCAGCACGCCCTCCAGCAGAGCGTTGACGCTGGCGCGGGTCGGAAGGTCACCGATGCTGAAGCGGCTGGTCCGGGTACCGATCTGCCGGTGCAGTGCGTCATCGGCGGAGGCGCGGAACTCCGTGAGCTGCTTCATGTACACCTTCTCGGTCCTGCCCCACGGCCCGTGGGCGACGACGTGCTGGAAGTTCTTCTGACCGAAGACCGGCGGGATGTGAATCCAGGATCGCTCGGAGCCCCTCGGCGGTGCGGAGGGCCACCGGACCCAGTTCGCTACGATCTGCTGATGTCTTGCGTCTTCTGCGGTAGTTCTCCTGTCACTAAGGAACATGTCTTCCCTCAGTGGCTGAACCAGTATCTTCCGCCAGGGAGACAGCAGATTTAACAGTCCCGCTACGGGACGGGCGCCTTCGATGTGACTAGACAGAGTGTGGGCCTGGACTTCACCGTCAAGAAGGTGTGTGCCCCGTGCAACAACGGCTGGATGTCACAGCTTGAAGATTCCTCCAAGGACGCCCACGAACCACTGATCATCCGTCAGAGCCTTGATCTCATCTCCCTCCAGCAGCAACGCCAGATAGCGCTCTGGGCAACAAAGACAGCGATGATGGCAGACCAGGTTCAGCAGGAGCCTCTCCTGCCAGCTCATCAGCTCCGGAGAATGCGTACTCACCGAGCGATTCCTGGTGGAACGCGGGTCTGGCTGGGGTCCTGCCCCGAACGCAACCCCACTGTCACCAGTCACACCGTGCGGATCGACCTCACAGGTGTATCCACTCCCGACACCCCTCAGCCGGTCGGGTTCTTCTGCCCCATGAAGATCGGGCATCTGTGTATCTACGTCTATTTCCCAGCCGTGGACGTCGTCATCCAGCACGCGCGTGAGTTCCACCTCTCCGTCGCCCGAATATGGCCTCGCCGCGCAAGCGACCTACCTTTCCCTCCACCCGTCCAGCCACAGAACGGGGAAGCCTTCGAGGCATTCGCTGACGCGTTTCGCGAGAGCCTCTACCTCTACACACCCGAGCAGGCGGCCGAGCATGGGCTCAAGGAGTCCTGAGATCGGGGCCAGGCGGATCACGCCAACGGAAGTACTCAACCGCCAACTGAAACGCTCAGTCACAGTCCGGGCTCGCGGCTGTTCGGGGCGCGGCTGCTACAGGTCGAACTCGAGGTGCTCGATGTCGGTGAAGCGGACTTCCTCCAGCTGGCCGGCGCGGCGGCCGCTGTCCTGGAAGTACACCTCCTTGAGCCCTTCGGCCGCGATCTCCCGCAGACGCTGCTCGGTGGCGCCCTGCTCCTGTGCCTCGAAGAGACGGGCGGCGTACTGCGGCGGCGCGGGAGGTGTGCGCCGCGCCGCCGCGCAGTGCTGAAGGGGGTGGGCCGGGACGGCGGGCCCGCCCGGTGAGGGGCGGGCCCGCGCGGCCTACGCGGCCAGCACCAGCGGCTTCAGGTCCGGGTAATCGCGGTCCATCTCCAGGGAGATCAGCTCAGCCTCAGTCTCCGCAGCATGGGTGAAGCGGGTCTCGCCGGTCGGGGCGTCCAGCACGAAGCGCATCCGGTGGATCGTGTAGGAGACGATCCGCTCGGGGTGGAAGGTGCGCATCTCGCCGCGCATCCGGCACATGGCCCGGACGATGATGCGCCCCTTGCTGGTGGTGCGGATGTCGTGGATCTCGATGGTGCGCACCGACTCTTCGCCGTCGCTGTCGATGTAGGTGACGGTCACGGCCCGCTTGCCGTCCATCGCGCGGATCAGGTCGGCCAGGGTGCGGGTGGAGGTCTGACGGGCGGTGCGCTTCATCGTGTTGAACATCGGGCTCTCCCAGCGACGTGGTGTGTCTTCGGTGTTGGCCGACTGCCACCGCCGAGGAACAAGACAACTATATCCTACATACGTCACAAGAGGAGGAGAAAACACCCTTCACCTCGACTCCCCCTGGAAGCCTCACGGCACCCTGACGGCACCCCGGGGTGCCGTAATACCCGCGCGGCCACCCTGTTGACATTATGATGTGTGATGGATATAGTTATCTCAGTCGCCAGGCAGTGGCAGCCGGGCGGCGACCGAGAAACACGCACCTCAACAAGTCAACAGCGGACAGGAGCCCCCGAGATGGCCCGTACTTTCCACGACCGCCCCGCGCACCTCCAGTACGAGGAGCGGCCCTGGCTCACCCCCTTCCTGAATGACGGCAGCCGGACATGGCTTCAGCGGGCGGCGCACAAGCGGGACCGCGCGGCGCTCAAGCGGGCCCTGCGCACCGGCAGCGGGCCGCCCCGCCCCCAGCGCCGCCGCATCGACTGGGACGCACACTGAGTCGGCCCCGACAAAACGGCCCCGCACCGGCGGGGCCGTTTCGCGTTCTGCCAGCAGCACGCGATGAGCGGCGGCCGGAGACTCAAGAGCCCCGCCGACGGGGGAGGCGGCGGGGCGCATTCAGTGTGGCAGGAGAGCGCTACGAGCGTGCTCGTTTTGCCGCTTGGCCCGCGCGCTGGCGAGCGACGGGGCAGCGGACAAACGGAGCCGGGGCAGGCAATCGGGGTTCGGCGGACGAGGCACCGAAGTGATGCGGGAGCTCAAGGCTCGTGAGGAGTAACGCGTCACCGTACGGCAGCTCATCCATCAAGGTTCCCGAACCTGACGGGCCTTCGGAGGCAGAACGTGCGAGGACCGGCCGGCACCCAGCGCCACCGGTCTTTCCACAGACCTGATCGGTCGGAGGTGTCGTAGGGGTCACCCCGGCACCGACCGGACCACGCACGTCCTGCCCTGGGCTGGCCAACGCCGCCCCGGGCCCCTCAGAGATCCAGAACCTCTAATTACTAACGAATTAGAGGTGTCGGCGTAGGAGATGGGCTTACCCAGGGGGTCTGACCAGGGAAAACGCTCAAGATCACGAAGGGGGGTTCACACCTCCGGTAGTACCTCCGGTGCAACTTTGGGTCCGCCTGTGCAGACAACTGTGCAGACAACTGTGGGTGCAACCCTCTTCGAGGGCGCCGCCCGCAGGCTTGCCCAGACCTCACAGACCGCCCGAGCCGTCGAACTGGCGCAGGAAGTCGGCCAGCTGCCGGCGCTGGCGCTGCTCTTCGGCGAGCTGCCGGGCGAGCTGGGAGCGGTCGATATGGGACTCCACCGCTTCGAGGACCAGGCGCTGGAGCTCGGCCGGCTCGAGGGCTTCGACCTCCCGCTGGACGGGCCGGTCGACGTCGAAGCCGTACCGTCCCGCGAAGACCGGCCAGCGGGGGGCATCGCGGCGCCGAGAGTGTGCGGTCTTGGGCGCGGTCGACGATGGCGGGCCAGTGGAGGCGTCCCATACCGGTACGTACCCGATGCGTTGCTGCTAGTCAGGGAGCTGGGCAAGCCTCCGGTCCTGCCACAGCTCGCGGATCCACGCGGTTGTCGGCGGGTGCGGGTGGGCACGAGTCGTCTCCGCGGGGGCGAGAATCAGGGCGGCGCGGGCCATGGGGTCCAGCTCCGTGGTGAGCCGGGTGGCGAAGGCGGTTCGGCCCCCCCGCCCCAGCCCTTGGTCGCGGATCCGCTGGCGGCTGTGGCAGAGCCGGCAGGGGCCGAGCGCGGGCTCACGGGCTACCGGGCCCGGCGCCGGAACAGACGACGGTGGTCAGGGCCATCGAGATGGCCGTGATGACCGCACCAGGCCAGGGCCGTCCACGGGGCGCCGTCGGCAGTGCTCCATCCCGCCGCCGAGAGGCGGCCCTCACGGTAGACGATCGCGGCGGCCGGCGACGGGACCCCTGCAGCGGCCGCTTGCTGATGGTCGAGCCTTCACGCTCACCCCCGGCTCAGCGCCTTCACGCCGGGTCGGGAAACGTTTCGGCTTCGTCCCTTCGGGCGGAACTCAAGTCCAAGGTGCGGACGGGCGCCGCACCCGCTGACACGATGCGTCAGCGAATGATCCCTTGCTCCGCACTCGCCCGGTTCGTGTGCCAGCTAGGGGATTCACACCCACACGGGAGGCAGAAATGCCGAGTTCCACCCCACCATCCTCCACGCCACCTTCCACCGGCCCGGCCGCCCCACCGGCCGCTCCGGCGTCATCCCGGCGGTCCGCCCGGACTCGTCTCGGACGGCGCCTGGCCGCGGCCGCGACGGTGACCGCCCTGCTCCTGCCCGGCCTGTGGCTGATGCCTGGGCTACCGGCCCCGGCCGCGGCCGCCGACCCACCACCGCTGGCCATGACCGTCACCGTGAGCCTGGACTGGTTCGAGCGCTTCGAGGTCCCGGACGACGGCATCGACGAAGAGGGCGAGTTCTATCCGGAGGTGAAGATCGGGGACAACGCGCTCCAGACGGGCCGGATCGTCTCCGACGACGCCTTCCACGCCAGCACCATCCCCAACCCGTGGGTCTTTACGCAGCAGGTCACCCTCTCCGGCAGCCAGACCACGTTCCCCGTCGGCATCCAGATCAAGGACGAGGACGGCGGAACGAACTTCGCGGACGACCGGATGGACATCAGCCCGCAGAACCAGGACATCGACCTCAACCTCACGTACAACGCCCTCAACGACACCTGGACCGGCGACTCGCTCGCGTACGGGTTCATCCCGCCGGACCCGCCGTGCACCGACCGCGCCGGGAACCCGCAGGGCCAGGTGTGCGCCATCGGCGACGGCGACCCGAACTTCCCCAACGCCGGGGACGGCAAGCGCGCCGCGGTCGGCGTGACCATCACCACCAGCAAGCACAGCGACGCCGACCAGGACGGCATCGCCGACCGGTACGAGCGCTTCGGCGTGCGCAACCCGGACAACTCGATCGCCGTCGACCTGCCGGCCCTCCAGGCGGACCCACTGCACAAGGACATCTTCGTCGAACTCGACTACTCGGACGGCTCCCAGCCGTCCCACGAGGCGATCCAGGCGGTCGAGCACGCCTTCGCGGCGGCCCCGCTGTCAAACCCGGACGGCGCCGACGGCATCACCCTGCACGTCGACTCCGGCGGCCTGCACGACAAGACGGCCATGGAGGGCCCACCGGAAGGCACCTGCACCGACGGACTGGACAACGACGGCAAGGACGGCGTGGACGGTGCCGATCCGAACTGCAACGACCGCGAACTGGGCGTCGAGGACTTCAAGCCGGCCACCTGCGACAACGGCATCGACGACGACACAGACGGCAGGCCGGACGACCAGGACCCGGACTGCATCGTCGGCGACGACCTGGGCGGCGGCAACCCGATCGCGTCACCGCTGGCCAACTGCAACCTCGACACGGACTACCGCAACACGAAGGCGCGCAATTTCCAGCTGCTGCGCCAGAAGGCGTTCAACTACGTCCTCTACACCACCCAGGACGTCGACACCGACGGCGCCGGCCCCGACACCGGCTGCAACAGCGGAGGCTACGGCGCCGGTACGGACATCATCCTCTACCGCACCGACGCCGGATCCCTGATGCACGAGCTCGGCCACAACCTCGGGCTGCACCACGCGGGCACGGACGCGAAGCCCAACTGCAAGCCCAATTACGTGAGCGTCATGAGCTACTCCATGCCGGACGGCATCCCGCGCGTGGGCGGCGGAACGATCGTCGACTTCTCCCCCGCCCGCATCACGCTGTTCGGCCGGCCGCCCAGCCCGACCGAGCCGGGCCGGTCCCAGGCGGTGCTGCCCGAGCTGCAGGAGGACGACCTCCGCGAGAACCGGGTGCTCGACCCGCGCGACACCGTGAACCAGTTCGTCTTCTCGGACGGCGCGGGTGCCGTGCGCACCGTCCCCCTGAACCAGAACCCCGACTGGAACGGCGACAACCCGACGGGCCCCGGCGACGACGGCGATGCAAAGCAGATCGTCAACATCGACGCGACCGGCCCGGACGACTGCAAGAACACCAGCACCGACGAGAAGCTCCAGGGCCACGACGACTGGGCCCGCGTCCAGACCTACATGCCGAACCGCTTCCCGGTGGCCGGCGGCGCGCCGCCCGTGAGTGAGGACCCGCCCCTCCCGACGGCGGAGGAATCCGCGCGGATCCGCGGACTCCGCAACACCACCGACCTCACCCTGACACTCACCGACGCCCCCGACCCGGTCGCCGCCGGCGAGCGCCTGACATGGACGGTCGGCGTCACCAACAACGGTCCGAACTCCTCCACGTCCACCCAGATCACCACCGAGCTGCCCGCCGACGTCACCGACCCGACCACCACCGGCCCCTGCCTGGTCTCCGGCCGGACGGTCACCTGCAACCTCAGCGAGGTGCCGCAGGGCGCGCACCGCCAGTACACGATCAGCGCCCAGGTCCCGGCCGACCTGATCTACCGCAACGGCGGCCCGAAGACGGTCACCGCCACCTCGACGGTGGCTAACCTCGCCGGCCCGGACGCGCGGCCGGCCGACAACACCGCCACCTCCGACACCAGGGTCATCGCAAAGGCGGACGTACGGATCACCGACGCCCGGGCCACCAGCCCGCTGGAGGTGCTCATCGGCGAGCCCGCCACCGCCTCGCTGGAGGTCACCGTCGCCAACGCCGGCCCGTCCAGCCCGATCGACACCCTGCTGACCACCACGGCCGGCGCGGAAGCCGGCGTCACCGTCACACCCGCGACGCAGACCGCTCAGCAGACGGCGCTGCGCGTGGGCACGCCGCAGAAGGCCACGTACGCGGTGCAGCTCGCGTGCACCGCGCCGGGCCTGAAGCAGGTGCACCTGGACTCCCGCCTGGCGCTGAAGAACGCGGAGGACGTCGACCCGGACCCGAGCAACAACACCGCCTCCACCTCGTTCCGGATCGACTGCGTGGTGCCCATCGCGATCAACGTCCGGCCAGGCGGCTTCCCGAACTCCATCAACCTCAACACCGACGCCACCCTGGCCGCACTGACCACCCGGGTCGGCGAGTACGGCCTGCCACTGGCCTTCGACGCGACGGCGATCGACGTGTCCCAGACGTACTGGGGCCTGCGGGAGCGGCTGTTCAACACCACCACCCCAGCCGGCGCCCGGGAGGTCCACGGCAGGGGCCACCCCGGTGACTCCTACGAGCTGGACGAGCGCACCCGCGACGGCGACACCGACAACGTCATGCACTTCAAGCCCAGCGAAGCGGGCCTGACCCCCGACTCGACCCGCGCCTGCCTGAAGGGAAAGTACCGGGCCCCGGACGGCCAGGTGTACACCTATCTGGGCTGCGACTCCGTGCGGGTGGTGAACTGACACCCGGCCCGGACCGGACATGACGCAGGGCCCCCACCTCCGGGTGGCGGCCCTGCGGCCGGTCGGCGACGGGCACAGCCCGACGGTGGTCAGCCGACGGCCCCGCCGCCGGACGCCATCACCCTGGCCCGGGCCGGCCGGGCCTTGAACCGTTCTGCCTGATCCGCGCCACAGCAGCCGCAGGCTCGCATGCGTGGCGGCCCGGGCCACACCTGCCCCTGCGCCCGACCATCCAGAGAAAACGCCCAGGTCAACCCCTTGAGGCACCCTGCCCCGCCAACTCGAATGCACGACCCGCAAGGTTCAGTGCACATCCGCCATCTTCAGTGCACAGTAGGCGGGCAAGCCCTGGCCGGGGCGCCCCGAACAATGTGCGTTCGATTTTTGTTCGAGTACGGTGAGGGTGGGAGGTGTCGCCATGGACGAGCAGCATGACCAGGCCGTGGGTGCCGGTTCGCCGATCCTCCATGTGCGCTGCCCGCGGGATGTGGATCCTGATCTGTACCGGCTGCTGCTCGGACTGGTGGCGGATGTGACGCCGGTGGTGCAGGCCTTGCCGCCGTCCGCTGTCGTGGCGGACGTCTCCGGCAGCGTGCGGTTCTTCGATCGCGATCCGGCAGAGCTGGCCCGGATGATCAGGGCGAGGGCGCTTGCTCTGTACGGCTTGCCTGTGGTGCTCGGGGTGGGGCCGAACTGGACGGTCGCGGCGATGGTCCCGGGAGCCGGGGCGGGGCGGTGTGCGTGCGGTCGGCTCCGGTCCCGAGGCGGTCGCGGCGTTCCTTCACCCGCGGCCGGTCGGCGAGCTGCATGGCATCGGCCCCGCCCAGGAGCGGACGCTGATGACGTACGGCGTGCACACGATCGGGCTGCTGGCGAATCTGCCGGAGGCGACGGTGCAGCGGGTCCTGGGCAGGAAGGCGGGCCGGCTCCTGAGCGAGCGTGCCCGCGGTATCGACCGCCGCCGGGTGGTGCCGGCCGAGCTGCCGCACAGCGCGGCCGCGCAGCGCCGCTTCCCGACCGACACGCTGGCGCCGGAGCTGGTGCGCTCCGCGCTGCTGTCGCTGGCGGTCGAGCTCGGCGAGCGGCTGCGAAGACGCCGGCAGGCGGCGAAGGCCGTGACGCTGACCGTGACCTTCGTCGACCGCACCCAGATCCACCGCAGCCGCCAGCTGCCCGGCGGGCCGTCAGCGCACACCGACGACCTGCGCGACGCCTCGTACGACATGTACCGAGCCCTGGGACTGCAGCGTGCCCGGCTGCGGGCGGTCGCCCTGCGCTGCGAGCAGCTGGTGGACGCGGCAGCCGTCGCCGAACAGCTGTCCTTCGACGCCGACCGGGAGCACCGGCTGCGTGCCGAGCAGGCCATCGACGCGCTCAATGCCCGGTTCGGCTCCGGCACCGTGGGCCCCGCGGCGAACTATCCGCGGGCCGGCTGACTCCTATGCGGCTTCAGGCCTTGGGGCGCTTGGAGCCCTTGCGGCCATCGGCCAGCTGCTCCAGCAACTCGGCCGGCTCCGGCCGGGTGCCGCTGCCGAGGTAGCGGATGCCCTCACCTTCCGGAGCGGTGCCGGCGTCCTTGCCGATCGGATGCCGGCGGCTGGTCGCGGTGCGCCATCCATAGCGCTCGTCCCACACCAGCGCCGGCGAACCCTGGCCGGCGGCGAGCGGTACGGCGGCCGCCAGGTGCTCGCCTGCCAGTTGGCGCACCTCGACCTGGACAGGCTCGCCGACGCCGGCCTGGGCCAGGGCGTCGGCCACCTGCTGCAGATACGGGCGGGCACGGCGGATGCGCAGCTCGGCCTCGGCGATCGTCGCGGCGCCGCGGTGGGTGACGGTGGGGTAGCCGAGGCGCTCGGCGGCCTCGAGCGGGGTGAGCTCTGGGTTGTCCTCGACCAGGTCGGCGATGCGCCGGCCTCGGAGCTGGGCGAGGCCGGCCTGGGCGGTGGGGAACTTCGCGATGCCCAGGGTGTCGGCGACCTCGGTGAGCGTGATGGCCGGGTTGCCGTCGAGGAGTTCGGCGATCCGGGGCAGGATTTCATCGCGCGGGATCATGTCGCCGCTGCCGGTGCGGCGGCCGCCGCCGGCGCCGCGGCCGGGCCGGGATGCCTTGAACTCGCGCACCACGCGGCGCGGCCAGTGCTCCGTACCATCCTCTTCGGGGACAAGGACAAGATGCTCGGCCAACTTGGGGTCGCTCTTGTACTTGTTCCAGCTGGCCGGCGCCACGCCGAGTTCGGCGGCGGCCTCGTGGCGGTCCAGCAGGTCCTCGTCGTCGTCGACCTCGGGCAAAGCCGGGACGGGCTGGCCGGCGTGGAAGGCCTTCGTCTGCTCACTGTCCCACAGCAGCGCCCTCGAGGTCGGCGAGCTGATCGGGGCGGGGTGCCCTGCCTGAGTGTGGGGCTTCTTGTTGCGGAAGGTGCCGAGCGGCATGCCCAGTTGGGCGGCCAGGTCGGCCATGGTCTGTGCGTACTTCAGGCGTCCGGCGCGGATCATCTTCTTCGTTTCTCCATCACGGTGCGGGCCGGGGCGTCGGCGAGGGCGCCCCGCCCGGGGCGGGCGTCAGGTGGTTGCGGGGTCCGGCAGGCAGTTCGGCGGGCACGGCTCGCCCGGCTCGGCCAGGCATCGGTCTGCGGGCGGCGGCGTCGATGAGCGGCTGCAGGTAGGCGAGGGCGCCGGCGGCGTGGGTGAGCGGGACGAGGTCGGTGGCGATGATGGCGTAGCAGGCGTGCGGGGCGCGGCGCGTGGTGTGGACGCGGATGCCGGCGGTGTCGCCCGGGGCCGAGGTGGGGTCCGGCAGGACGAGGTCGTCGGAGTGCCACTGGACGGTGACGTCGGCGTCGGCCAGGTCGCGGGCGGGCTCGGCGAGTTCGGCGGCCGCGGCCGCGGCGGTGGCCGGCCACGCAAGGCGTGCGCTGTCAGAGGCGGCGTGGCGTGCGGCGTCGATGACGGCGGGAGCCTCGAGCTCCTGGGACATGATGGTCTGCATCGCGCCGGGCGAGGTAGATGGGCACGGGCTGCTCCGGGTGTGAGGTGTGTGTTCGGTGCTGGCGTGCTGCCACGACACGCCAACGAGACAACAATACCCTCTTTTCATCACCGTGGGCAAGGAAGCGCGTACCTCATGTGGCGCCGGGCGGATACACTCGCTGGCGAGACCGCCTCTCGGGTTCTCCCGCGGAGTGTGTGTTTTCGGTTGGCCGGCGCCCTTGCCACCCGCTTCGGCGGATTGGGCGCCGGCCTTTTGCGTGCCCACGAGTCGCCAGGCCGCCCCCGTCACGCATCAGTCAGGCGGCAACCAGACACCCTCAGCCATGGATCCCGCGATCGCTGGAGTGGCGGGAGGGGTTCGTGATCAGGGCCTGCGGGAACTCCGCGTGGAGCTGTGACCTTTCCTCACCCCGGGCCGTTGCCCGGGCGTGGCAGGTGCCACGCCCGGTCAGGCTCCTGGTTCAGCTCATGTGGTTGTACGTGTTGCCCGTGTGGGCGTCCGAGATCGCGCGGGATCTGAACGGGTGGTGGCGGTCGCCGGTACCGGAGTAGAGGTAGACCGTGTTGGTGCTGCGCTGGTGGGCGAAGAGGTCGGCCTTGCCGTCGTGGTCGACGTCGCCG
>NZ_JBFAOY010000058.1:0-21939 GCF_040675505.1 Streptomyces sp. NPDC049597 | reverse complement strand
CCACCCCCGGGCGGCGCCGGCGGGGGGCGCCCGGGCGGGCGGCGGGCCCCGCGACCCCCCCCGCCCGGGCCCGGGCACCCCGCAAGGCCTCGGCCCGGGCCCGCGGCAGGGCCGGAGCAGCGTGGCAAAGGGGCACGGTGCCGGGCCGGCCGGCGTCGAGGCCGCCCGGCACGAGACCGTCGTCACTCCTCCTGGTCGAGATCCTCCGCCAGGTCCTCCTCGTCGAAGACCGAGCTGACGTCGAAGCGGCAGACGACCCGCTCGGGGTCCGCCTGGTCGAACGGGACGCTCAGCCACTCCCCCGGTTCGGGCAGCTCGTCCGCGGCGGACACCCAGAGCGTGGAGTCCCCCTCCTCCAGGCCGAACTCCTTGTGGCGCGACGCGATTTCGTCAGGTTCGAACTCCCCGAAGAGCACTCCGAGCGCCGCGTGCACGCTCTCGCCGACGACCGGCGCGTTCGAGGGCCGGTCCGCCGCGTCCGGATCGAGATCGGCGATGCGCTGTGCCTGGGCGAGCAGCCGCTGCGGCTCCGCCACCGCGTAGTCGCGGCGGATCAGCACGGTGAGAGCGTTCGGCTCCTCGGGGCCCGCGTACGGCGGCAGCGAGTCGTCGGCACCGGGGATCTCGAAGGGTGTCACCTCGTCGTAGCGGTCGTAGAGCCTCTCGTCGTAGGCCTCCGCCGCCGCGGCGAGCGCATTGAAGGCGTCGTAGACGGCCGGGTCGTCCTCACCCGTGCGGTTCTCGACCGCCGCCAGGTGACGGTCCAGTGCGGCTTTGACCGCCTCGGCGGCGGCACGTACCTCGGCAGCGGTGGGCTGCGCAGCATCAGACATAGTGCAGACGCTATCCGTACCGGGCCGCTGCCCGCACAATAGATGCGATGCCGGAATACGAATTCGTCGACGTGTACGTCCCTCGCGGGGTCTCCCGCAAGGAGGCGACCCGTCTGCTGACCGACCATGCCGAGTACGGACACTGGGAGTTGGACCGACTGACCCTGCACCGGGACGGCAGCCGCCGTGTGCGGCTGCGCCGGCGCATCATCCGACAGGTGCGCGCCACCTGGTGAGCGCACCGGCAACGGTCCGGGCCCGGCCCACGGGCCCGGACGCCGGGCGCAGACGTAAGGAGCGGGCCTGCGGGCCCGCTCCTTCGTGTACCGCCTCAGCCGGACCCGGTCAGGCCGACGTACGGGCCCGCCGGTAGAGGACCGCGCCCGCGAGCAGCAGTCCGACACCGGCCGGGGCGAGCACGTCGAGCGCGTCCATACCGGTCTCGGCCAGCTGGGCGCCCTGGGGCGCGACGGCCCGCGCACCGGGGGCGTTCGGCGCCTCGGGGGTCGACGGGGTGCTGGGAGTCGCCGGCGCCGGAGGCGTCTCGGGAGTACCCGGCTGCTGCGGGCTGCCCGGCTCGGTGGGCTGCTGCGGGTTGCCCGGCTCCGCGGGCTCCTGCGGGTTACCCGGCTCGCTGGGCTCCTGCGGGTTGCCCGGCTCCGCGGGCTCCTGCGGGTTACCCGGCTCGCTGGGCTCCTGCGGGTTGCCCGGCTCGGCGGGCGTGGAGCCGTTGCCGCAGTTCGCGGTCGACGGGTTGAGAGCACCGATGACCGTGACGGTGTTCCCGCACACGTCGAGGGGCACGTCGACCGGCACCTGCACCTGGTTGCCCGAGGCGATGCCCGGTGAGTCGCTCACTGTCCCGCTCGCCTGCGAGCCGCCGGCCTGGCTGCCCTGGCCGGCGCCGCCGCCGGACACGTTGGCGCACGTGGTGCCCATGGCGGGGTTCAGAAGTCCGATGACGTCCACGGTGTTCCCGCAGAGATTCACCGGAACGTGCACCGGTGCCTGGATCGAATTCCCGGACAGTACTCCGGGCGAATTCGACGCTCCGCCGGTCGCCACCGAGTCCGCCTGCGCGTAACCCCCGCCGAGCGCGAGTACGCCACCCGCGGCCGCCACGGAGATCAGACCTTTGCGCGTGACCTGTCGCATATCTTTCCTGCCTTCCAGCAGCTGTAAGAATGCCCCGGTGTGCTTCCCGGAGCTGGAAGAACCGGGCGGCTCCGGAGTGCGGGCACGCACTCCCGAGCCGCCCGGAATCAAACCCGGGTCTTTCCGGGCCGAGTCACAGCGCTCAGAGGTTGGCGCATTCGTTGCCGAAGGTGGGGTTCAGCAGCCCGATGGCGTCGACCGTGTTCCCGCACAGGTTCACCGGCACGTGGAGCGGCACCTGGAGGGCGTTGCCCGAGAGCACGCCGGGGGACTGCGCGGCAGCACCCTGGGCAGCGGAGTCGGCCACGGCCACGCCCGCGCCTGCGAGCACCAGACCGCCAGTGGCAGCCGCAGCAGCGACGACCTTCTTGATCATTGTTCCTCCTTGTTGGCAATACGGCCCCAGCCGCGGACCGCATCACCTGTAACGAGGAGGGGGCATGGGGGCTACGAGCCGAAACCTCCATTCACTCTTTCCGGTCACCGCCGCACATTCAGGCGATTACATGAGCGTCTTTTCTTCGCTTCGGCGCCCTTTCGGTCGGCAGTGGCGTATCAGCACTGGTCGAGGAATCGGTCGAGCACGCGGACCCCGAACTTCAGGCCGTCCACCGGGACCCGCTCGTCCACGCCATGGAACATGCCCGCGAAATCCAGCTCCGGGGGCAGCTTCAGCGGCGCGAAGCCGAAGCAGCGGATACCGAGGTCGTCGAAGGACTTGGCGTCCGTCCCGCCCGAGAGCATGTACGGCACGGCACGGGCGATCGGGTCCTCGGCCTTGAGCGCCACCTGCATGGCGTCCACCAGGGCCCCGTCGAAGCTGGTCTCCAGCGCCTTGTCGCCGTGGACGTCCTCGCGCCTCACCCGGGGGCCGAGCAGCCGGTCCAGGTCCGCGAGGAACTCCTCCTCGTACCCCGGCAGGAAGCGCCCGTCGACGTGCGCGGTCGCCTGACCGGGGATGACGTTCACCTTGTAACCGGCACCGAGCATGGTGGGGGCGGCGGAGTTGCGCAGGGTCGCCCCGACCATCTTGGCGATGCCGCCGAGCTTGGCGAGCGTGGCGTCCATGTCCTCGGGGTCGAGCGGGGTGCCGAGGGCGTCGGACAGCTCGTCGAGGAAGGAGCGGACGGTCTTGGTCACCCTGACCGGCCACTGGTGGCGGCCCACGCGGCCGACGGCCTCGCACAGTTCGGTGATGGCGTTGTCGTTGTTGGTCATCGAGCCGTGGCCCGCCGTGCCCTCGACGGTCAGGCGCATCCAGTGCATGCCCTTCTGCGCCGTCTCGACCAGGTAGAGGCGCAGGTTCTCGTTGACCGTGAAGGAGAAGCCGCCGACCTCGCCGATCGCCTCGGTGACGCCCTCGAAGAGGTCGGGGTGGTTGTCGACCAGGTGGCGGGCGCCGTAGGTGCCGCCGGCCTCCTCGTCGGCGAGGAACGCCAGCACGACGTCGCGCGGCGGCTTGCGGCCGCTGCGCAGCCTGTCGCGTACGACCGCCAGCGTCATCGCGTCCATGTCCTTCATGTCCACCGCGCCGCGGCCCCAGACGCAGCCGTCCGCGATCTCGCCCGAGAACGGGTGGTGCGTCCAGTCGGCGGCGTTCGCCGGGACGACGTCGGTGTGGCCGTGGATGAGCAGCGCGGGCCGGGACGGGTCCTCGCCCTCGATGCGGGCCACGGTGGAGGCCCTGCCCTTGTGCGACTCGAAGATCTGCGGCTCCAGCCCCACCTCGGCGAGCTTCTCGGCGACGTACTCGGCAGCGGCGCGCTCGCCGGGGCCCGAGTGGTCGCCGTAGTTGCTGGTGTCGATCCGGATCAGCTCACGACAGAGGTCGACGACCTCGTCCTCACCCGAGACGCCCCGGGCCGTGTTCGACTCGCTCACGCTGATTCCTCCCACTGTCGCTGCTGGTGGTCAGCCCTCATCCTCCCGCCATGCAGGTCATTGCCCAAGGGCGGCCTCCGGACGTCACGGGGCGTTCACGGAACCGGGGGTGTGATCGAGGGGGGCCGAATGTTTGCTATGGTTTTCCACGTCGGAACGGCCCAGGGCCGCGAGACAGACACCTTGTCCGGGTGGCGGAATGGCAGACGCGCTAGCTTGAGGTGCTAGTGCCCTTTATCGGGCGTGGGGGTTCAAGTCCCCCCTCGGACACCAGTGAGATCCCCACGGCGTGCCGTGGGGATCTTCGTGTGTTCCGGGGAGGTACGGATGGCTTTCCTGCTGGTCGCGGGCGCGATCGTGTCCGAGGTGATGGCGACTCTGGCGCTGCGTGCCTCCCACGGGCTGAGCAGGCTGGGTCCCGGCGTGCTGGTCGTCCTCGGGTACGGCGCGGCGTTCGTGATGCCGGCGCAGGCACTCAAGACCCTGAATGTCGGTCCGGTGTACGCGGTGTGGTCGGGGGTCGGGACGGTCGGGGCGTTCCTCGGCGGCGTCTGGCTGTTCGACGAACCGGTCCGGCCCGCGACGCTGATCGGGGTCGCGCTCGTGATCACCGGCGTCGCGGTGATGTACCTCGGCGGCGGAACGCAGCACTGAGGCCGAGGCCGCGGCGCGATGGGCATACAGTCTCCTCGGTGAGACGCAGATGAGACGCAGAAACAGCGCCCCGCGGTCGCCGCTCCCCCAGCGCGACGGCATCGACCCGGTGCGGCTGAGACTGCCCGCCGATCCGGACGGGCTGTGGGCCACCGTGCGGGACCATCTCGTGGAGCGGTACGCGAACGCCATCGGGGCCGAGCAGGTCGACGCCATGCTCGACGAGGGCCGTGTCGTCTCGGTGGACGGCCCGGTCACGGCCGGTGACCCGTACGAGGCGGGGCGGTACCTGTTCTTCCACCGCGACTTCGCCGCCGAGGAGCGGGTGCCCTTCGAGGTGGGCATCGTGCACCGCGACGAACGCCTGGTGATCGCCGACAAGCCGCATTTCCTCGCCACCGTCCCGCGCGGCAGCCACATCACCGAGACCGCGCTGGCGCGGCTGCGCCGCGATCTGGAGCTTCCGGAGCTCCAGCCCGCGCACCGGCTGGACCGGCTGACCGCGGGGCTGGTGCTGTTCGTCGTACGGCCCGGGGACCGGGGCGCCTACCAGACGCTGTTCCGGGACCGGCGGGTGCGCAAGGAGTACGAGGCGATCGCGCCGTACGACCCGTCGGTCGCCCTGCCCCGTACCGTACGCAGCCGGATCGAGAAGGAGCGCGGGGTGATCGCCGCACGGGAGGTGCCGGGCGAGCCGAACAGCGAGAGCCGGATCGAGCTGGTGGAGGCACGCGGGGCGCTCGGCCGGTACCGGCTCCTGCCGGCCACCGGCCGAACGCACCAGCTGCGCGTGCACATGAACGCCCTGGGGCTGCCGATCCTCCACGACCCGGTCTATCCGGAGGTTCGCGAGCCGGGGCCGGAGGACTACACCCGGCCGCTGCAGCTTCTGGCCCGTGCCCTGGAGTTCACCGATCCGGTGACGGGTGAGCCGCGCCGTTTCGAGAGCCGGCTGCGGCTGGCGGCGTGGTGATCAGAGGCGATCACGGACGATCAGCAGTGATCACAGGAGGACGACCGAGCGCAGCACGTCGCCCTCGTGCATCCGGGCGAAGGCCGCCTCGACATCGCCGATGCCGATGGTCTCCGTCACGAACGCGGCGAGGTCGATGCGGCCCTGCTGGTGCAGGTCGACGAGCATCGGGAAGTCGCGGGAGGGCAGGCAGTCCCCGTACCACGACGACTTGAGTGCTCCGCCGCGGCCGAAGACGTCGAGCAGGGGCAGTTCGAGCTTCATGTCGGGGGTGGGCACGCCGACGAGGACGACCGTGCCGGCCAGATCGCGGGCGTAGAAGGCCTGCCGGTACGTCTCCGGGTGGCCGACGGCCTCGATGACGACGTCCGCGCCGAAACCGCCGGTGAGTTCGCGGATCGCCTCGACGGGATCGGTGGAGCGGGAGTTGACGGTGTGGGTGGCGCCCATGGAGCGGGCGGTTTCCAGCTTGCGGTCGTCGATGTCGACGGCGATGATCTTCGCCGCTCCGGCGAGGTGTGCGCCGACCACGGCCGCGTCGCCGACGCCGCCGCAGCCGATGACGGCGACCGTGTCGCCGCGGCCGACGCCGCCCGTGTTGACGGCGGCGCCGATGCCCGCCATGACCCCGCAGCCGAGCAGTCCGGCGACGGCGGGGGAGACCGAGGAGTCGACCTTGGTGCACTGGCCGGCGGCGACGAGGGTCTTCTCGGCGAAGGCACCGATGCCGAGGGCCGGTGACAGCTCGGCGCCGGAGGAGGTGAGCGTCATCCGCTGCCGGGCGTTGTGCGTGTCGAAGCAGTACCAGGGCCTGCCGCGCAGGCAGGCGCGACAGCGTCCGCAGACGGCGCGCCAGTTGAGGATCACGAAGTCCCCGGGCGCGACCTCGGTGACGCCGTCGCCGACGGACTCCACGACTCCGGCCGCCTCGTGGCCCAGCAGGAACGGGAACTCGTCGGTGATCCCGCCCTGCTTGTAGTGCAGGTCGGTGTGGCAGACGCCGCACGCCTGCACCTGCACGACCGCCTCGCCCGGCCCGGGGTCGGGGACGGTGATCGTCTCGACCCGCACCGGCTCGTTCTTCCCGGGTGCGATCACACCTTGCACCTGCTGGGGCATCGCAGGACCTGCCCTTCCTCGACTGGCGTCCTTACCGCCACGGCCTGTCACGGCGGCGCGCCGCGATGGCTCGAACGGTATGCCGAAGACGCTGCCCAAGAGGGCAATTTCGGCCAGAGGACACGGATACGGCAACTACGGAGGAAGGGGAGGAGTCCTATCGGGTGCAGGAGGGGGTCCGCACAGAAGAACTGTACGGGGGGAGAAATCTTGACCGAGATCATTGAGCGCGCCGCCGCGGCCGAGGAGAAGGTGGAGGTCGGACGCCGTCCCGGCCGGCCGGGCGGGCTGACGCCCTACGCCGATCCGCTGACGATTCCACCGGTGCTGCGGCCCGACGTGTCCGATGTCCGTCAGGAGATCGAGATCGCGCTGCGCCCCACCTGGGTGCGGATGCACTCCCAGTTGCCTCCGACGCTGATGTGGGGGTACGAGGGCAGCGTCCCGGGGCCCACCATCGACGTGCGTCGCGGGCAGCGGATCAGGATCGCCTGGACGAACCGCATTCCGCCGGGCAGTGAGTACCCCGTCACCGCGGTGGAGGTCGGCCCGACGCCCGCGGGGCAGCCGCTGCCCCACAACCGGCCGGGGCGCGAGGGCGTGAAGCCGGACGAGAACGTGGCGGCCCTGCCCGCGTGGACGGTGACGCACCTGCACGGCGCGCAGACCGGCGGCGGCAACGACGGCTGGACGGACAATGCCGTCACCTACGGGGACGCGCAGCTGGCGGAGTACCCGAACGACCACCACGCGGCGCAGTGGTGGTACCACGACCACGCCATGAACATCACCCGGTGGAACGTCTATGCCGGTCTGGTGGGCACGTACCTCGTCCGCGACGACGAGGAGGACGCGCTGGGGCTGCCGTCCGGCACGCGTGAGATTCCGCTGATCCTCGCCGACCGCAACCTCGACACGGACGAGGACGGGCGGCTGAACGGCCGTCTGCTGCACAAGACCTCGGTGCTGATCCCGAGCCATCCGGAGACGGGCAAGCCGGTGTCGCTGCCGTTCCTGGGGCCGTACTCCACGGTCAACGGGACGATCTGGCCGCACCTGGACGTGGACGACGCCTGGTACCGCTTCCGGCTGGTGAACGCCTCCAACGCCCGGATCTACCACCTGGTGCTGGTGGACGAGCACGACCGTCCGGTGCCCGGCGTGGTGCGGCAGATCGGCAGCGACGGGGGCCTGCTGCCGCGCCCGGTGCCGGTGGACTTCCCGGGCGGGCAGCCGCTGACCATCGCCCCCGCGGAGCGGTTCGATCTGCTGATCGACTTCCGGGCGCTGGCCGGCCGCCGGGTGCGGCTGGTGAACAAGGGGCGCAACGCGCCCGCGGGCGCGCCGGACCTGGCCGACAGCGTGCCGTATCCGCAGGTGATGGAGTTCCGGGTGCGCGAGACGTGCGAGCCGGATCCGTTCGTGCTGCCGCCGGTGCTGTCCGGGTCGTTCCGCCGGTTCGACCACGATCTGGTCGACCACGGGCACCGGCTGATCGTGCTGACGCCGCCACAGACCGTCGGCGGCGGCGGTCATCCGGAGATCTGGGAGATGACGGAGGTGAAGGACGCCGGCGTCCGGGTGCCGGCGGAGGGTGTGATCCAGCTCCGGGGCCCGGACGGCACGGTGCGGACCTACCGGCGCACCTCGCGGACGTTCAACGACGCGCTCGGCTTCACGATCGCCGAGGGCTCGTACGAGCAGTGGTCGTTCCTCAACCTGGGCGCGCCCGCGCACCCGATGCACATCCACCTCGCCGACTTCCAGGTCATGAGCCGGGGGGCGTACCGGGTGGACGGCTTCGACCCCGAGCTCGGCGGTACGCGGACGCCGGTCGCTCCCGACCCGGACCGCACGCTCTCGGTACCGGCGAACGAGCAGGGCTGGAAGGACGTCTTCCAGGTCTCGGAGGCGGAGCTGGTGAAGGTGATGGGCCGGTTCGACGGGGCACACGGGCGGTTCATGTACCACTGCCACCTGCTGGAGCACGAAGACATGGGGATGATGCGCCCGTTCGTGGTCATGCCCAAGGAGGCGCTGAGGTTCGACCACGGCGGGGGCCACGGCGGCCACCACGGCTGAGGTACGACGAAGGCCGGGCCCCGCGGGATGTCCCGCGGGGCCCGGCCTTCGGTGCGATCAGGCGCGGACGTCCTCGCGCCCGGCCGCGATGCGGCCGACGCGCTTGCGGACGACGTACCAGCCGCCGACCAGCGCGGCCGCGATCAGCGGCAGGCAGTTGACGGTGGTGCGTCCGATGCCGCCGTCCATCCACATCAGGACGAGGACGGAGGCGAGGAAGAACAGCGTGACGAGCTGGGTGTAGGGGGCCCAGGGCAGCTGGTAGGCGGGGCGGGTGACCCGGCCGTCCTTGGAGCGGTGCCAGAACAGCAGCGAACAGATCATGATCATCGCCCAGGTGCCGATGATGCCGATCGAGGCGAAGTTCAGCACGAGCTCGAAGGCGTCGCCCGGCATGACGAAGTTCAGGAAGACGCCGAGCACGCCGAAGGCGGCGGTGAGCAGGATGCCGCCGTAGGGCACGCCGCCCTTGTTCATGACGCCGGTGAACTTCGGCGCGGAGCCCGACAGCGACATCGAGCGCAGGATGCGGCCGGTCGAGTACAGGCCGGAGTTCAGGCTGGACAGGGCCGCGGTGAGAACGACGAGGTTCATGACGCCGGCCGCGCCCGGGATGCCGAGCTTGTCGAAGACGGTGACGAAGGGGCTCTCGTCGCCGGAGTACGCGGTGTACGGCAGCAGCAGGGCGAGCAGCACGACCGAGCCGACGTAGAAGAGGCCGACGCGCCACATGATCGAGTTGATCGCCTTCGGCATGATCTTCTCGGGGTTCTCGGTCTCGCCCGCGGCGACGCCGCACAGCTCGACGGAGGCGTAGGCGAAGACGACACCCTGGATCAGCAGCAGCATGGGCATGACGCCGCTCGGGAAGATGCCGCCGTTGTCGCTGACGGTGGCGAGGCCCGGGGTGTGGCCGCCGATGTCGTGCGAGGTCACGACGAGGAAGATGCCGACCAGCATGAACACGACCAGGGCGGCGACCTTGATGATCGCGAACCAGAACTCCATCTCGCCGAAGTACTTCACGGAGATCAGGTTCGCCGTGAGGACGACGGCGAGGGCGATCAGGGCGAGGACCCACTGCGGGATGTCGCTGAACATGGCCCAGAAGTGGGCGTAGGTCGCGGCGGCGGTGATGTCGGCGATCGCGGTGGTCGACCAGTTGAGGAAGTACAGCCAGCCCGCCGTGTAGGCACCCTTCTCGCCCATGAACTCGCGGGCGTAGGAGACGAAGGCTCCCGAGGAGGGCCGGTAGAGCACCAGCTCGCCGAGCGCGCGGACGACGAAGAAGGCGAAGACGCCGCACAGGGCGTACGCGATGAAGAGGGACGGACCGGCGTTGGCCATGCGGCCGCCGGCGCCGAGGAAGAGCCCCGTACCGATGGCGCCGCCGATGGCGATCATGTTGATGTGACGTGACTTGAGGTCCTTGCGGTACCCGGCGTCACCGGCGTCTACGTGGGGGGTGCCCGTCGCGGCGGCGACAGGGGTGTCGGCCGCAGCCATGGTGCGGTCACTCATTGAGGTTGTTCGCCTTCGTGAGGGGGTGTGCGGTACCCGGCCTTGTGCGCCGGCGGCTCTGTGCGGTGGGCCGCGGCACGGCGTGGGTGCCCAAAGAGCCTGACGGCTCATAGTCAGGGCAACCCTGGGATTTTGGCAGTGGCCAACCTCACTCAGACATAGATCTGAGGTATTTCAGAGGTTTCGCCAATGTGAAGCAAGGATGCCATGCGGTTCAGGGTGCGAGGACATCCAGCTCTTCCAGGGCCCCGGCGGCGATCTCGCGGGTGAGCCTCTCGGCACGGGCCGCATCGCCTTCGCGAACGGCTTCCGCGAGCTGCACATGGAGCGTCACGGCCGCCGGGTCCGGGTCGTCGAACATCACATGGTGGTGGGTCCGGCCCGCGAGGACCTCCGCGACGACGTCGCCGAGCCGGGCGAACATCTCGTTGCCCGAGGCGTTGAGCACGATCCGGTGGAAGGCGATGTCGTGCTGGAGGTAGCCCTCCAGCTGGTGGCCCCGGGAGGTGGCGACCATGCCGATGGCCTCCTGCGTGAGGGCGGCGCACTGCTCGGGGGTGGCGTTGACCGCGGCGAGGGAGGCCGCGACCGGTTCGATCGCGGAGCGCAGCACGGTCAGGGAGCGCAGCTGGCGCGGCCGGTCGGTGCCGGCGAGGCGCCAGCGGATGACGCGCGGGTCGTAGACGTTCCACTCCTCGGTGGGCCGTACGGTCACGCCGACGCGGCGCCGTGACGCCACGAGGTGCATGGACTCGAGGACCCGGACCACTTCCCGCACGACGGTGCGTGAGACGTCGAAACGCTGGGCGACCTCGTCCGTGCGCAGGACGCTCCCCTCGGGATATTCGCCCGCGGTGATCGCCAGGCCGAGGCTGTCGAGCACCTGCGTGTGAAGCCCCTGGCCTTCTGTGGTCATGAGCAAAGCCTACGGGTGGGGCCGCCGGCGGGAGCCGCGGGACCCCGGAACAAAAAGTATGACGTTTCTGTCTCAGGGTCTTGAATACGTCGTACCTAATGGGTTTCAGTAGCGCGACGAACCGATGTCGGATGTCGAAGAAGACAGCGAGGCACGTAATGAGCACCCCTCACGTCGTCGTGGTGATGGGCGTGGCAGGCACGGGCAAGACCACGATCGGCCCCCTGCTCGCCGCCGCCCTGGGCGTCCCGTACGCCGAGGGAGACGACTTCCACCCCCCGGCCAACATCGCCAAGATGTCGGCCGGCACCCCGCTGGACGACGACGACCGACGGCCGTGGCTGGATGCCATCGGCGCCTGGGCCCATGAGCGGGCCGGACACGGCGGCGTGGTCTCCAGCTCGGCGCTCAAGCGCGTGTACCGCGACCGGCTCAGGGCCGCCGCGCCCGAGGTCGTCTTCCTTCACCTCACCGGCGACCGCGCGCTCATCGAGCGGCGCATGAGGGAGCGCAAGGGGCACTTCATGCCGACCGCGCTCCTCGACTCCCAGTTCGCCACGCTGCAGCCGCTGGGCGACGACGAGGCGGGTGTCGCCGTCGACGTGTCCGGAACCCCCGAGGAGATCACCGAGCGGGCGGTCTCCGCGCTGCGCGCGCTCGGGTCCTGACCCCCCTCCCCGTACCCCCGTCCCCCTCCCCCGTCCCCCTCCCCCGTCCCTTTCCGTGACAAGGAATCACCGTGACCAGTCTCAGCGTCGAGATGCTGGCAGCGGACCCCGTCGAGCCGATCACCTCGGCGGGCAACGCTCAGCTGGGTATCGCCGTCCTGGCGGGTATCGCCGTCATCGTCCTGCTCATCACCAGATTCAAGCTGCACGCGTTCCTGGCCCTGACCATCGGTTCGCTCGCCCTCGGCGCGTTCGCCGGGGCGCCGCTCGACGACGCCATCGCCTCCTTCAGCACCGGCCTCGGCAACACCGTCGCCGGCGTCGGCGTCCTCATCGCCCTGGGCGCGATCCTCGGCAAGCTGCTCGCCGACTCGGGCGGCGCCGACCAGATCGTCGACACGATCCTGGCGAAGGCGGGCGGACGCGCCATGCCGTGGGCGATGGTGCTGATCGCCTCGATCATCGGACTCCCGCTGTTCTTCGAGGTCGGCATCGTCCTGCTGATCCCGGTCGTTCTGATGGTGGCCAAGCGCGGCAACTACTCGCTGATGCGGATCGGCATCCCGGCCCTCGCGGGTCTGTCCGTCATGCACGGCCTCATCCCGCCGCACCCCGGCCCGCTGGTCGCGATCGACGCCATCGGCGCCAACCTGGGCGTGACCCTGGCCCTCGGTCTGGTCGTCGCCATACCGACGGTGATCATCGCGGGCCCGGTGTTCTCGAAGTACGCGGCACGGTGGGTGGACATCCCCGCGCCGGAGAAGATGATCCCCCAGCGCGCCTCCGACGACCTGGACAAGCGGCCCAGCTTCGCCGCCACCGTCACCACCGTGCTGCTCCCGGTCGTGCTGATGATGGCCAAGGCCCTCGTCGACATCGTCGTGGACAACCCCGACAACGGTCTCCAGCGCGTCACGGACGTCCTCGGCTCGCCGCTGATCGCCCTGCTGGCCGCGGTGCTCGTGGGCATCTTCACCCTGGGCCGCGCCGCCGGGTTCACCAAGGAGCGGATCGGCTCGACGGTCGAGAAGTCGCTCGCCCCGATCGCGGGCGTCCTGCTGATCGTCGGCGCCGGCGGCGGCTTCAAGCAGACGCTGATCGACATCGGTGTCGGCCAGATGATCCTGGACTTCTCCAAGGACTGGGCCATCCCGACGCTGCTGCTCGCCTGGCTGATCGCGGTGGCGATCCGGCTGGCGACCGGTTCGGCGACGGTCGCGACGATCTCGGCGGCCGGACTGGTCGCACCGCTCGCGGCCGACATGTCGACCTCGCACGCGGCGCTGCTGGTCCTCGCCATCGGCGCGGGTTCGCTGTTCTTCAGTCATGTCAACGACGCCGGCTTCTGGCTGGTGAAGGAGTACTTCGGCATGAACGTCGGCCAGACGATCAAGACCTGGTCGGTGATGGAGACCATCATCTCGGTCGTCGGCATCGTCTTCGTGCTGCTGCTGTCACTCGTCCTGTAGCCACTCGGAGTGGTGGTCGCGGGCCCACCGGCGCTCGACCGACCCGGTGCGCATGCCACGGCGTGCCTCCGGGGCGGCGAGCGCCATCGCGATGTGTCCGGCCAGCACGATGCCGACAGCCAGCGACAGCCAGTCGTGCACGAACGTCGCGCCGGTGCGCCACACCAGCGGGACGAGGTCCGTGAACCACATCAGCAGTCCCGTGCCGAGCATCACCAGGGCCGCGCCCGCGATCCAGGCCGCGTAGACCTTCTGCCCGGCGTTGAACTTCCCCGCCGGGCGGGACGATGGCCGGTGGTCCCGGCGGCGTACGGCGCGCAGCCAGGTGCGGTCGTGCGGGCGGAAGCGGTTGAGCCGGCGCAGGTCCGCGCGGAAGGCGGGGGACGCGAGGCCCAGCAGGAACGGCACCGGCAGCAGCACGCCCGCCCACTCGTGGACGGTGACCACGAGGTGGCGGCGGCCGACGAGTTCGGCGATCTGGGGGACGTACAGGGCTGCGGCGGTCACGACACACGTGAGCATCAGGGCGGCGGTGGTGCGGTGCACCCAGCGTTCGGCCCGGCTGAACCGGCGCACCCGGGCGGGCGGTTCAGACGGTGGGGGTGTCGCTGCGGCCGTTGGACCGGCCGACCCAGGCGTCGACGTCATAGCCGCGCTCCTCCCAGTAGCCGGGCCGTACACGGGAGGTGACGGTGATCCCGGAGAGCCATTTCGCCGACTTGTAGAAGTACATCGGCGCGACGTAGAGCCGTGCGGGGCCGCCGTGGGCGTGGCTGAGCGGCTTGTCCTGCATGCGCAGGGCGACCAGGACGTCGTCGCGACGGGCCTGCGGGAGGGTGAGGCTCTCGCTGTACGTGCCGTCGAAGCACGTGAACCGGACGGCCCTGCCCTCGGGGCGTACCCCGGCCGCGTCCAGCAGCAGCGACAGCCGCACGCCTTCGAACGGGGTGTCGGGCACGCGCCAGCCGGTCACGCACTGCACGTCGCGCACGATCCGGGTCTGCGGGAGGGCGCGCAGGTCGGCGAGGGTGTAGGCGGCGGGGCGTTCGACGAGGCCGTCGACGGTGAGGCGGTAGGTCGTCCCGGTCCGGCGGGGGACGGAGGAGGCGACCGAGTAGTAGCGGAAGCCGCCGCCGTTGGGCAGCAGCCCGGTGAGGCCGGTGGGGTCCTTGTCCGCGGCGGAGCCGAGGAACGACTCGAACGCGCGCTGGAGCCCGGGCGCGGCGGCGACCGAGGCGGCTCCCGCGCCCAGCATGCCGAGCACCAGCCGGCGGCCGAGGGGCGTGCCGCCCGTCCCGTCGTCGCGCTCGGCCGGCCCGGTGGGGCCCGTGTGCTCGGTGCGCTTCGCGTCACGGTCATGTGAGGTCACCCTTCGATTCGAGCACGTGAGCGGCGTGAGGGCCAGGGAGCCGGGCACTGCGTCAGACTTCCGTCACAACCCCGCCCGCCGCACGTCGCACGGCCTCGGCCCGCATGCGCGGAAGCGTCACCGGACCGGCCGGATCAGGGTCCTCCGTTTCCCCTCGCCAGCCTCTCGTGTACATGCCATTGCTTCTGCTACGTTCCCGGTCAGCCTCCCCCCACCACGGACAGGGCGATGTCCCGCCGAGGCCGCGGGCCCCACGAGGGTGCGCCGGACCGCCGGGGCACAGCTCCTTCGAGAAGGAGTTCACGTGGTCGTTTCCCTCCCACGGTCCCGCAGGCGTTTGGCGATCGCCTGCGCGCTGGTCGCCGCCGCCGCGGGCGCGCTGCTGCCCCTCGCCCCGGCTCCCGCCGCCGCGGCGGCAGAGGAAGAGTTCAGGCCGCAGCTCGTGACGGTGGAGACCCCCACCCGGGCGGCCCGAAACAGACTGGCCTCCCTCGGGCTCGACCTGACCGAGCACGCGCGGGACGGCCGCAGCGAGGTCGTTCTGCACGGCCTCGGCGACGCGCTCGCGCTGCGCGCCGCCGGCTTCACCTGGCAGGCACGCATCCCGGACCTCGTCCAGCGGGAGTCCGAGATCAACGCGGCCAACCGCGCCTACGCGGCCGCGACCACCACCTCGCCCCTGCCGTCGGGGCGTGACAGCTACCGCAGCCTGAGCGACTACAACGCCGACCGCGACCGCCTCGCCACGGCGCACCCCGGACTGGTCAAGAAGATCACGCTGCGGCACCGGAGCCTCGAGGGCAAGTCCGTGCACGGCGTGGAGATCGCCCACGACGTCACGGCCGCGCAGGACGGCCGCCCCGTCTTCCTCATGCTCGGGCTGCACCACGCCCGCGAGTGGCCCTCGGGCGAGCACACCATCGAGTTCGCCCACGACCTGGCGAAGAACTACGGCAGCGACCCGCGCATCACCGCGCTCCTGAAGAAGGCCCGCGTCGTCGTCGTCCCGGTCGTCAACGTCGACGGCTTCCAGAAGTCCTTCGACGACGGGCAGTTGATCGACCTGCGCCCCGTCGACGAGGGCGGCACCGGGTCGATCCTGGCCACCCCCGGGAACGCGTACAAGCGCAAGAACTGCCGGATCGTCGACGGGACGGCCCCGCTCCTGAACGAGTGCGCCCTCGCGAGCAGCCCCGGCGGCTTCGGAGCGGGCGTCGACCTCAACCGCAACTACGGGGCCTACTGGGGCGGTCCGGGAGCTGCGGCCGAGCCGGTCCAGGCCACGTACCGCGGTGCCGCGCCGTTCTCGGAGCCGGAGACGCAGAACATCCGCGAGCTGATCAGCAGCCGCCAGGTGACCGGTCTGATCACCAACCACACCTTCTCCAACCTGGTGCTGAGTCCCGGCGGGGTCGCGCCCGACACGATCGGACCCGACGGGCAGCCCGTCGGCGATCCGCCGGACGACGCCGCGCTGACCGAGCTCGGCGACCGGATGGCCGCCCAGAACGGCTACACCAGCCAGCACAGCTGGGAGCTGTACGACACCACCGGCACCACCGAGGACTGGTCGTACAACGCGACCGGCGGCTACGGCTACACGTTCGAGATCGGCCCCGACGAGTTCCACCCGCCGTTCCCGGAGGTCGTCGACGAGTACCTCGGCGCGGGCGAGTTCGCCGGCAAGGGCAACCGTGAGGCGTACCTCCTCGCGCTGGAGAGCGCCGTGGACCCGCGGACCCACGCGGTGATCGGCGGCAAGGCGCCCGCGGGCGCGACCCTGCGGCTGCGCAAGACCTTCGCCACCCCCACCTGGTCGGGCAGCGTCTCGGACACCCTGGACACGACCATGACCGTCGGCCGGGGCGGCACGTACACCTGGCACGTGAACCCCTCCACCCGGCCCGTCGTCAAGGCCCGCCAGATCCGGGTGATCTCCTCCGAGCCGCTGAAGCGGCAGACCTACACGGGCACGACGGCACCGGCGCAGCGGACGGAACAGGAGTTCACCGTCGACCGAGCCGCCGACGTCCTCGAGGTGAAGCTCGACTGGCCGACGCCGGACGATCTCGATCTGTACGTGCTGCGCAGGAACGCCGACGGCAGCCTCACCCAGGTCGGCAGCTCCGCCGGCTCCGTCGGCGAGAAGGAACGCGTGCTGCTCCAGGACCCGGCGCAGGGCACCTACGTGCTGCGGGTGGAGAACTGGGCCTCCGTCACGCCGTCGTGGACACTCACCGCGTCCCTGTACGACGCCACGGAGCAGCAGACGGGCGGCCTGATCGAGAACTGGACCCTGACGTGCGAGAAGGACGGGCAGGTCCTGGAACGCGTGCCCGTCGTCGTGGACCGGGGCCAGCAGGTCAAGGCCGATCTGAAGGCGTGCGCGCAGAACTGGGGCCAGGGCTGACGCCGCCACCGCAGACCGCGCGTCGTGCCGTGGACGTCCTGCTCGGCCGGTCCCTGCTGCCCGAACGGCCCGTCGGCGGGCGGACGTCGGCCGCCTGGCCGTCGGCGAGCACGTGGTGCACGCCCGGACGGTGCGCGACGGCACGCCGTCGCAGGTGACGGCGTCGGTGTTCGATGTGGTGCCGGACGCGGGGGTCGAGTGGCAGGCCGTGCGGCGCAACGCGCCCGTGGATCCGGGCGCGTGGCGGCCGGCCGCGGGACGGGCCGCGTGGTCGTTCCCGCTGACGACCGCGTCCTACGGCAGCGGCCATCGGACGATCGTGGTCCGTCTCGTGGAACGGGGCGTGGCGACCGCCCGGGACTCGGTGCGGGCCACGTTCCGCTGACGGACCCGCGCTGCCGCACCGGGTGCCCGGTGCGGCAGCGCGCGATGCTTGTATGGCTGCCATGACTCCGGCAGACAATCCCGCGGAAGAGCTCCTCGACATCGTCGACGAACAGGACCGGGTGATCGGTCAGGCGCCACGCGGCGAGGCGTACGCGCGCGGGCTGCGGCACCGGTGTGTGTTCGTCCTCGTACGCGACGGGGAGGGGCGCGTCTTCGTGCACCGGCGGACCGCGACCAAGCTCGTCTTCCCCTCGCTGTACGACATGTTCGTCGGAGGTGTCGTCGGCGCGGGCGAGACGTACGACGACGCCGCACTGCGCGAGGCCGAGGAGGAACTCGGGGTGAGCGGACTGCCGCGCCCCGTCCCGGTGTTCACGTTCCTGTACGAGGACGCCGGCGAGCCCGCGCGCACCTGGTGGTCGTCCGTCTACGAGGTGCGCTGCACGCTCCCCGTGCGGCCGCAGCCCGAGGAGGTCGCCTGGCACGGCTTCCTCACGGAGGCCGAGGTGGACGAGCGCCTGCGCGAGTGGGAGTGGGTACCGGACGGCCTCGCCGCATGGGAGCGGTTCAGGACCCACCGGTCGGTGTGACGGCGGGAGTAGGGTGCCCGGGGTGAGCGACTTCGTACAGAGCCTGCGCCTGTGGTTCGCGCCCCGGCGGATCCGGGAGGAGGGCGAGACCCCCGACTACCGCTTCTCGCTCGCGAACGAGCGCACCTTTCTGGCGTGGATCCGCACGGCGCTCGCGCTCATCGGCGGCGGCTTCGCCGTCGACCAGTTCCTGCCGGATCTGCGCTGGGACGTACGGGCGGGGCTCGCGCTCGCGCTGATCGGAGTGGGCGCCATGTGCGCCGTGCGCGCCGTGAACCACTGGGTCCGCTGCGAGCGGGCGATGCGCCGTGGCGAGGACCTGCCGGTGTCCCGCTTCCCCGCGCTGCTGGCGCTGGTGGTCGCGGTCGTGTCCGTCGCCATGGTGGTCGTCGTGTCCTGGGGCGACGTGTGACGGCGCCCGAGCGGGATCCGGGGCTGCAGCCCGAGCGGACCCGCTTGGCGTGGCGTCGTACCACCCTGGCCTGCACGGTGGTGGCGGTGCTCGCCGCCCGGCAGGCGTCCGGGGACTCGTGGCCCGCGGTCGGGCTGAGCATGGCCGCGTGGCTGGGCTTCCTGGCCGTGGCGCACCGGCGCATCGGCGCGATGGACGCGGCCCGGCCGCCGGCGCTGTCGATGCGGGGCGCCGTCGCGGCGGTGGGCTGCGTCCTGGCGCTCGCGGCGTTCGCCGTCGCGGTCGTGACCTGAGGCGTCGTGACGCAGGCCCTGGCCTCGGCCCGCGGGGCGGGGCCCGGGCGGGGGCTGGTGCCGGGGCGTGGCCCCGGGCGGCGGCCCGGCACCAGCCCCCGCCGGGGAGCGGACACTAGCCTGGGAAGTGCACATCACCACAATCCGGACCTCAAGGGGAGTGTCATGGCTGTCGTCCACCACGAGCACCCCGCCCACCAGCACACGCACGGACCGTCCTGCGGACACACCGAGGTCCCGCACGGCGACCACGTCGACTACGCGCACGACGGTCACCTCCACCGCGCGCACTCCGGCCACTGGGACGAATGCGAGCCCGGCGAGCACGTCTCGCACAGCAGGCACGCCCATGAGCACGGCGCCGGATGCGGGCACCCCGCCGTGGTGCACGGCGACCACGTCGACTACGTCCATGACGGACACCGACACGCCCAGCACGACGGCCACTGGGACGATCACTGATCCCCTGACCCCAGGAGCCGGCCGGCCGGCTCGGGGCGTCACGTCGAGCCGGCCGAGGAGGGTCACCGAGGGGCTCACCCTCCGGTGACGGCTGGTGACGGCGCGCGGGGCGGATCTCGGCGTGCCGGCCGACGCCGCGAGGGCGCACGCCCGCCCGCCCCTGCCCGAACACACCCCGCCCCGCCCGTACACCGGCGCACCCGCACCCGCAGCCGCACCCGCACCCGCACCCGCAGGGCGAAGGCACCCCGCATCCGCGCATCTCAGCAGGGTTCTGGCGCGTTTCGGTATGTGATCCAGGCATCGGTTCGGCGGGCGCACTGGACGACATACCGACTGGTCGGTCATCATGAACGCGTTCGCCAGGACGACGACCAGGACCGCCTCCGGAGGTGCGCACCATGAGCCCAGCCCCACAGGGCCTCGATCCCGAGCAGCTGCGCGGGCATCTCGACCGCGAGCGGCCGGGGCTGGTGAGCGGACCCCTCAGCGCACGGCTGATCCAGGGCGGCCGCTCCAACCTCACCTACGCGGTCACCGACGGCACCGGCCGCTGGGTCGTCCGCAGGCCCCCGCTCGGTCACGTGCTGGCGACCGCCCACGACATGAAGCGCGAGCACCGGGTGATCAGCGCGCTCGCGCAGACCGAGGTGCCGGTCCCCCGGCCGGTGCTGCTGTGCGAGGACGAGTCGGTCATCGGATCGCCGTTCTACGTCATGGAGTTCGTCGACGGCACGCCCTACCGCACCGCCGAACAGCTCGCCGCTCTCGGCCCCGCACGCACCCGCGACGCGGTGCTCTCCCTCGTCGACACGCTCGTCGACCTGCACGCCGTGGATCCCGAGTCGGTCGGGCTCGGCGACTTCGGGCGCCCGGAGGGCTTCCTCGACCGGCAGCTGCGCCGGTGGGGCAAGCAGCTGGACGCCTCGCGCAACCGGGAGCTGCCGGGCATCGACGAACTGCACGCCGCGCTCGGGCGCTCGCTTCCCGCCTCCCCCGCGCCCACCGTCATCCACGGCGACTACCGCCTCGACAACGTCCTGATCGGCGAGGACGACCGGATCACGGCCGTACTGGACTGGGAGATGTCCACGCTCGGCGATCCGCTGACCGACCTCGGACTACTGGTGATGTACAGCCGCCGGCTGGAACTGCCCGGCTCCCCCATCAGCACCACCGCGGGCGCGCCCGGCCACCCCTCCCCCGACGAGCTGATCGAGCGTTACGCCGAGCGCTCCGGCCGGGACACCTCGGCGATCTCCTGGTACACGGCGTTCGCCTGGTTCAAGCTCGCCGTGATCCTCGAGGGCATCCACTACCGCTACACCCTCGGCCAGACCGTCGGCGCCGGCTTCGACCGCATCGGCGATCTCGTCCCCGTCTTCATCGAGCACGGCCTCACCACCCTCCAGGAAGGCTGAGTACCTCATGGACTTCGCATTCGACGCCCGTACGGAAGAACTCCGCGCCAAGCTGCTCGCGTTCATGGACGAGCACGTCTATCCGGCCGAGCGGATCGAGCACGAGCAGCGCGCGCGGCTGGCGTCGCCGTGGGACACCCCGGCGGTCGTCGAGGAGCTGAAGGCCGAGGCGCGCAAGCAGGGCCTGTGGAACCTCTTCCTGCCCGACGCGGAGTACGGCGCGGGCCTGACGAACCTGCAGTACGCGCCGCTCGCCGAGATCACCGGACGCAGTCCGCACCTGGCGCCGACGGCGCTGAACTGCGCGGCCCCGGACACGGGGAACATGGAGGTCCTGGCGCAGTTCGGCGACGACGACCAGAAGAAGCAGTGGCTGGAGCCGCTGCTCGCCGGGGAGATCCGGTCGGCGTTCGCCATGACCGAGCCCGAGGTCGCCTCGTCGGACGCGACGAACATCCGGACCCGGATCGACCGCGACGGCGACGACTACGTCGTCAACGGCCGCAAGTGGTACATCTCCGGTGCGATGAACCCGAACTGCCGGATCTTCATCGTGATGGGCAAGACCGACCCGGACGGCGACGACATCCGCCGCCAGCAGTCGATGATCCTGGTCCCGCGGGACACCCCGGGCGTCGAGGTCCGCCGCGCCATGCAGGTCTACGGCTACGAGGACCACTCGCACGGGGGCCACGCCGAGGTCGTCTTCACCGACGTGCGGGTGCCCGCGTCGAACCTGATCGACGAGGTGGGCAGCGGCTTCGCCATCGCCCAGGCGCGGCTCGGGCCGGGCCGTATCCACCACTGCATGCGGCTGATCGGCATGGCCGAGCGGGCGATCGAGCTGATGTGCCGCAGGGCGGTGTCCCGCGAGGCGTTCGGGAAGGCGATCGCCCAGCAGGGCGTCGTGCAGAACTGGATCGCGGACGCGCGGGTGACCGTGGAGCAGCTGCGGCTGCTGGTGCTGAAGACGGCGTGGCTGATGGACACGGTCGGCAACCGGGGCGCGCACACGGAGATCCAGGCGATCAAGATCGCGACGCCGCGGGCGGTCGTGGACATCCTGGACAAGGCGGTGCAGGTGCACGGCGCGGGCGGCGTGAGCCAGGACTTCCCGCTGGCGGAACTGTGGGCGGCGGCGCGGACGCTGAAGCTGGCGGACGGGCCGGACGAGGTGCATCAGCGGTCGCTGGCGAGGCGGGAGCTGAAGAAGTACGTGTGAGGGGTGGGCGGGGGGGGGTTTCCCCCCCCCCCCCCCCCCCCCAAAAAGGGGGGGCCCCCCCCCCCCCCCCCGCAAACGGGGGGGGGGCCCCCCGCCCCCCCC
>NZ_JBFAOY010000057.1:0-24497 GCF_040675505.1 Streptomyces sp. NPDC049597 | reverse complement strand
AACGGCATGGCGGCGGTCAAGGCCGTCACCGCCGCGCGCATGGCCATGCGCGGCGACGGGACCCACAAGGTGTCCCTGGACAAGGTCATCAAGACGATGAAGGACACCGGCGCGGACATGTCGGTGAAGTACAAGGAGACGGCGCGCGGCGGTCTCGCGGTGAACATCATCGAGTGCTGAGCGCCCGACGCGGACGAGGCGCCCCCCGGATCCCCGGGGGGCGCCTCGTCGTCCGTACGGGACTGCCCGCAGGTTCCGGTGCGAAGGTCTCGCGCGTCACCGCGTCCGGCGCGGCGGCCGTCGTGCCGCGCCGGGCGATGCCCTGGCCGTCGCCGGCGGACACGCCTGCGGTCTCGGCCTCAGGCCTTGTTCAGGTGGGCCCAGAACTCGTCGAACGACAGGAGCTTGTCCTTGTCGCTGTCCTGCGAGGCGATCACGGCCTCGGCGACCGACTCGGTGACGTTCCAGTCACCCATCTGAGCCATCGCCGTCTTGTACTCGGCCGCTGTGATGAAGCCGTCGCCGTCCGCGTCGTAACGGTCGAACGCCTTGCGTGCTTCCTCGATGTCCGCCAACGGTCCACCCCTTCTTGGTGCATTACTGACGGGGGTCAGATTATCGGCCCGGTTGGGTGATCATGGAGCTGAGCCCGGGACCACGGGCATGGGGAGGGGTGAGATGAGCGGGACACTGGCAAAGATCCTCGGAGCCGCGGCGGAGGGACGGTTTCCGCCGCCGGACGGATCGGTGACGGTGATCGGGCAGGCCGATGCCCGGGACGCGGGCGTGGTGGCCTTCACCGCCCACTCGGTGGTCTTCACCGACGAGGATCCGGCTTGGATACGGGAGCAGCTGGCCGCAACCGCGGCCGATCCCCTCGCGGCGGCGATGAACCCGGCGTTCCTGTCCGCCCTCATGACCCGCACGGGCCGCCGTATGGACACCATCGACTTGGTGACCGTGGCCGGCGCCCTGCCCGGCGACCCCGGTCTGAGGCTGCGTGAGCTGGTGGACCCGGAGCATCCCCGCGTGGCTCGCGCCCTCAAGCGCCGCGAGGACGTGCGGGTGTGGGCCGCCGACGCGGGAGTGCTGATCCTCGGCCGCGGGGTGGCGGGCCGCTGGGAGGCGTCGGTCGAGGTCGACGAGGAGGCGCGCGGAAAGGGCCTCGGCCAGGCACTCGCGCGTGCCGCCCGGCATCTGGTGCCGGGGCCGGTGGTGTGGTCGCAGCAGGCGCCGGGCAACGCCCGCAGCGTACGGGCGTTCCAGGCGGCCGGGTACCGGCCCGTCGGCTCGGAGGCGGTCCTCGCGGCGCACTGAGCGGTGCGGAGCTCCGCCCCGGCGCAACCCCGCCCGTATCCCGGTGACTTGGCCCGGCCTACCGGAAGACGCCGGTGTGGCCGAGGGAGTAGCGGCCCGGCTGCGGGTACACGGCCAGCCCGTGCGGGCCGCTGCCGACGGGGATGCGGGCGAGCTGCTCGCCGGTCTTCGTGTCGATGGCGTACACCTCGGAGTGGTAGCGACCCGAGAGCCACAGCACCTTGCCGTCGGCGGAGACGCCGCCCATGTCCGGGCTGCCGCCGTCCGGCAGCCACCACTTCTTCGTCAGCTTGTTGCGGGCGAAGTCGAAGACGGAGATCGAGCCCTCGCCGCGGTTGGGGATGTACATCTCCTTGGAGTCGCGGCTGATGTAGAGGCCGTGGGCGCCCTTGCCGGTGGGGATCAGCGCGGGCTCGGTGAACTTCTCCCCGTCGAGGACCCAGACGCCGTGCGCGATCATGTCGGCGATGTAGAAGGTCTTGCCGTCCGGGGAGAGCTTGACGTCCTGGGGCATGGCGCCTTCGAAGGGGAGCCGCTGCTTGCCGACGACCTTCATCTTCTCCGTGTCGACCTTGAGGAGTTCGGCGGAGAACTCGCAGGAGACGATGAAGTACCGCCCGTCGGCGGAGAAGTCCGCGTGGTTGACGCCGTAGCAGGAGACCGGCTCGGTGTGCCGGGTCTCCATGGTGTGCGGGTCGCGGAAGACGAGCTCGCGGTCCAGGGAGGCCATGACGACGGCGTACTTGCCGTTGGGCGTGAAGTAGAGGTTGTACGGGTCGTGGACGCCGACCGGCTCGCCCGCCTTCCCCGTGGCGGGGTCGATCGGCGTGAGCGTGTGGCCGCGGTTGTTGTTGACCCACAGCGTCTTCAGGTCCCAGGAGGGCACGACGTGCTGCGGCTGCACGCCGACCGGGATGGTGTCGATGACCTTGTACGTCGCGGGGTCGATGACCGAGACCGTGTTGGAGTTGGTGTTGGGGACGTACACCCGGGAGGGGAAGTTCTTGACGACGGGTGAGAGCATGCCCGGCCGGTCGGCCGCGTAGATGTCCTGGGGATCGTGGACCGGCGGCATGCCGGGCAGCCCGGCGCGTGCGGCCGCGGTCTTCTCGGGCCTGAGGGGCGGGGCGGCCTGCTCGGTGCCGCGTGCCCCGCTCTTCTCGCCGCCCGAGCCGCAGCCGGCGAGCAGAACGAGGAGGGCGCCCACGAGGAGCGCCGTGGTCCGCTGGGTGGGGGAGGTCGTCGGATGCATCAGCTCAGCAGCTCCGTGGGGGTCACCGCACGCAGTCCGCGGCGGTTCGGGGTCACGGGAATGCACAGTAAGGGTGGAAAGCACGAAAGATAACGATTGACCCAATTCATCCCGCTACGGGTCGCCGGGCCCGCACCCGCGACCCGGACCGCCGACCAATGAATCCCCCAGGAAGGCCGATACCTATGCACTGATCACAAGGCCAGGGAGCCATTTTCCCTGTGATTCACCCACAGAAGATCCGATTCATTCCGCTTTGCCCTCATCTGGAGTTTTGGAGATGAGGCGTCCGTCTGTCATAGTCGGGGCACGACCCCCATGGACCCGGGCCAGGTCGTCATCAGCCGCCGTGGATACACCCCCCCGATCCACGGCGCTCCCCACAGAAGGCCCCCGACGCGCCGCACGACGGCGCACGGGGGTTTCTGTGCGTCTCCCCCGCCGGCACCGCCGGCGCGCCTCAGCGGTCGAGAACCCGCATCTCGAACCAGGTGGTCTTGCCACGCGGCAGCAGGTCGACGCCCCAGCGGTCGGAGAGGGTGTCGACGAGGAACAGACCCCGGCCGCTGGTGTCCATGTCGTGCACCGGCATCAGGCAGGGCAGTCCGCGCGACGGGTCGCGCACCTCGATCCGGATCCAGCCGCGGCGGCGCAGCATCCGCAGGCCGAAGACGCGCGCCCCGGTGTGACGCACCGCGTTGCCCACCAACTCCGAGACGAGCAGCACCGCGTGCTCGCAGGTCTGGGACGGCAGCGCCCACTGGCGCAGCACCACGCACTGGGTGAGCCGCCGCGCGACGCCCGCGGATTCGGGGCGCGACGGCAGCCGGACCTCCCCCTCCGTCGGATTGCCGTACAACTCCAGCGCTTCGAGCGCCTGTTCGTCGTCAACGGCCGGGACCCACCGCGCTGCGGTCGCGCCGACGCGCTGCCGCGGTTGTCCCGCACCCTCCAGGCCCGCCATGCGTCCATCATGGCCGTAAAAAGCCGCCCCCGTGGCCGTTCCAGGGGAACAGGCCCCCCGGAACACTCAATTCCAAGGAGCCGTCCGGCATATGCCACTGGCCTCATCCGGCCTTGATGCACACCCTGACCTGCTCCGACGCCACGTCTGTGGACAGCCTCGGGGCACGCGGGAACGGGCGCGCACGTATTCCCTCCCCCGGCCGGGACGATCCGGGCACGCGATTGACGCGGGCCCGCAGATCGCTCAACCGGTCGCCATTCAGAGGAACTTGGCCTTGCCCGGGCCCTCCTCGACGAAGCTGCGCATGCCGCGCTCGCGGTCCTCCGTGGCGAACAGGCCGGCGAACCAGTTCCGTTCGACGGCGAGGCCCGTCTCGATGTCCGTCTCCAGGCCCGCGTCCACCGACTCCTTCGCGGCCCGCAGTGCCAGCGCCGGGCCCTTGGCCAGCTTCGCCGCCCATGCGCGGGCCTGCTCGTAGACCTCGGCGGCCGGGACGACACGGTCGACCAGGCCGAGCGTGAGCGCCTCGTCGGCCGCGACCATCCGGCCGGTGAAGATCAGGTCCTTGGCACGGGACGGGCCGATCAGCCGGGAGAGCCGCTGGGTGCCGCCCGCGCCCGGGATCAGGCCGAGCAGGATCTCGGGCTGGCCCAGCTTGGCGTTGTCGGCCGCGATCCGGTAGTCGGCGCAGAGCGCGAGCTCGCAGCCGCCGCCGAGCGCGTAGCCGGTGACCGCTGCGACGACGGGCTTGGGGATGCGGGCGACGGCGGTGAAGGACTCCTGCAGGGCACGGGAGCGCACGACCATCGCCGTGTGGTCCATCGCCTGCATCTCCTTGATGTCCGCGCCGGCCGCGAACACCTTCTCGCCGCCGTAGAGGATCACGGCGCGTACGTCCTCGCGCCGGGTCGCCTCGTCGGCGAGCTCGCGCAGGCGGTCCTGCACGGCGATGTCGAGGGCGTTCATCGGGGGCCGGTCCAGGCGGATGGTGCCGACGCCTTCGGAGACTTCGAGGGAAACGGTCATGGAGGGAAGGTTAGCCGCGGTTAACGGCACGGGGCCCGGTGCTGTTGCTCACAGCACCGGGCCCCGGGGACGCCTGTTACGCGATCCACTCCGACCACGGCATGTTCCAGCCGTTCAGGCCGTTCTCCGGTGCGATCTGCTTGTCCTTGGAGTTCTTCACGATCACCACGTCGCCGATGATCGAGTTGTTGTAGAGCCAGGCGGCCGGGGTGCCGTTGTCGTACGCGCCGCGCACGTCGCGCAGGCCGACGCAGCCGTGGCTGACGTTCGCCGAGCCGAAGGTGCCCGCCGAGGCCCAGTAGTTGCCGTGGATGAACGTGCCCGAGGTCGACAGACGCATCGCGTGCGGCACGTCCTTGATGTCGTACTCGCCGCCGAAGCCGACGGTGGCGCCGTTCATCCGCGTCACCTTGTACTTCTCGCTGATGACCATCTGCCCGTTGTACGTGGTGGTCGACGGCGCGCCCGCGGTGATCGGGATGTTCCTGATCTCCTTGCCGTCGCGCACGACCCGCATGGTGTGGGCGGACGCGTCGACCGTGGAGACCTGGGAGCGGCCGATGGTGAACGAGAAGGTCTTCGCCTGCATGCCGTAGACGCCGGGGCGGCCCTCGACGCCGTCCAGGTTCAGCTCGACCGTGACCTTGGTGCCCGCCGCCCAGTACTTCTCGGGGCGGAAGTCGAGGCGGTCGTTGCCGAACCAGTGGCCCTCGATCGGCACGGACGGCTCGGCCGTGACCTTGATGGCCTTCTCCACCGCCTCGGGGTTCGTGATGCCCCGGGTGAAGTTGACGGACACCGGCATGCCGACGCCGACCGTCGAACCGTCCTCGGGCGTGTAGTGGCCGATGAAGGTGTTCTGCGGGACGAGGGTGGTGAACGTGGTGTCCTTGGCCGACTCACGGCCGTCGGAGTCCTTCGCGACCGCGTGCACCTTGTACTTGGTGGAGCCCGCCAAGTGCTGCAGCGGCTCCCACGAGGCGCCGTCGGCGGAGATCCGGCCGTCCACCTTCGTGCCCTTGTCGTCCTGCACGGTGACCGTGGTCAGCTTCCCGCCGGCCGCGGTGACCTTCAGGGCTCCACTGGTGGCGACGGCGTCGGCGCCGTCCTTGGGAGCGATGGTCACCACGGCTTGGGATGCCGCGTTCTCGACCTTCCCGCCGTCCTGCTTGCCTGCGCCGTCGTCACCGCCCTTGCCGGTCCCCCCGCCTCCGCAGGCCGTCAGCACCAGCAACGCCCCCAGCGCCAGCGCGGACACCCGGGCGCCCCCGCGCCCGCGTCGTCCGGCTACGGCCGATGCCCCCGATATCGGCTGCCCGTTCACTGTTGTGTTCTCCCCTCAGCACGGCCTGGCCACGCCACGGCCCCGCACCCCCGCGCGCCTCACGCACGCACGCAGACAGAAAAGCACACCGCAGGTCATCGGAAGTCCCCACGAATGTCACCGTTCAGTCCCAACCTGTCCATCCGGCGGGCAAGGGAAACGGCTGGCAGGGGTGGGCGGGGGCGGCAGTGGCGGCAGTGGCGGCGGTGGCGGTCCGGGAGCCGGACCGTCGGACGCGGGAGGGGCGCCGCGTCACTCCAGGGCCGAACCCTCCTTCCACTGCGGCCAGTCCATGTTCCAGCCGCCGAGCCCGTTGTCGGGCGCGACCGTCTTGTCCTTGGAGTTGACCACCTCGACCACGTCGCCGATCAGGGTGCGGTCGAAGAACCACCCAGCGGGGGACTCGCTGCTGCCGCCCTTCTCGTCGCGCAGCCCGACACAGCCGTGGCTGACGTTCGCCGAGCCGAACGTCTCGGCGGCGACCCAGTAGTTGCCGTGCAGGTAGGTGCCCGATGTCGTCAGACGGATGGCGTGCGGCACGTCCTTGATGTCGTACTCGCCCTTGCCGTCCTTCTTCTTGAAGCCGACGGTCGCGCCGTTCATCCGGGTCACGTCGAACATCTCGGTGACGACCATCTTGCCGTTGTACGTGGTCGTCTTGGGCGCCCCGGCCGTGATCGGCACCGTCGCCAGCAGCTGCCCGTCCCGGACGACGCGCATGGTGTGCGCCGCCGCGTCGACCGTGGAGACCTGGGAGCGGCCCACGGTGAAGGCGATCGTCTTCTGCTGGATGCCGTAGATCCCGGGCGCGGCCTCCACGTCCCTCAGCCGCATGTCGACGGTGACCCGGGTGCCCGGCTTCCAGTACGTCTGCGGTCGGAAGTCGAGACGCCCGTCGCCGAACCAGTGGCCCGCGATCTCGACCGGCGGCGAGGACGTGACGCGGATGGCGCGCTCGACGGCGGCACGGTTCTCGATCGGCCGGTTGAAGGTGAAGGAGACGATCATTCCGGTGCCGACGGTCGAACGGTTCTCGGGTTTGAAGTATCCGGTGAAGCGACGCTCGGGGACCGCCGTGGTGAAGGTGGTGTGGCGTGCCGTGCGGCGCCCGTGGCTGTCGAGGGCGACCACGTCGACGCTGTACTTCGCGGCCAGCTCCAGCCGCGTCCCCTCGGCGGGGGTCCAGCGCAGTCCGTCGTCCGAGACGGAACCCGGCACCTCGGTGCTGCCCTCCGCCTCGATCCGGGTCACCCTCACCCGCTCCAGCCGGCCGCTGGGCACCTTGACCAGCAGCGGCGCTTCGGGACCGACGCTCTTGGCGCCGTCTTCGGGGGTCACCCGGATCCTGTCCTGCGGTGCCCGTGGCTTGCTGCCGACGTCCAGTGTCCCGCCGGTGCAGCCGGCGAGCCCCGCGACGAGTCCGGCCACGGCCACGGCGAGGGCCGCGCACCGTCCTGCCCGCTTCAGTACATGTCTCACGTACCGACCAACGACTGCCCCCCTGCGCGGGCAACGTGGGGGCGGGGCGATGTTGGGACGAGTGCCGCGCGGGCAGACATGGTGAAAGACCGTACGAGGGCCGCCGCGGAAGGGACGCCGCGGCGGCCCGTGGGGCTGTCCGGCCGTGGCGGCCGGACGGCCTTGTGCCGGGAGGGGCCCTCCCGGCAGGCCCGACGAGCCGCGGGAGGCCGACAGGTGTCGAGCGCAGCCGAGCAGGAGACGCTGGACGAAGGAGTACGGGGCGGGCCGCCGCGTGCGCCTTCGGCGACGGCCGGCGCGGAGGGCCGCCGGGCGGCGGTGCGCGCCGCACCGGCCTGGCCGGGGACCCCCACCCCGCTGGGGGCGCGGTACCGGGTCGGGCCCGACGGGGTCGCGGGCACCAACTTCGCGCTGTGGGCGGGCGGTGCCGAGGCCGTCGAGCTGTGCCTCTTCGACGGCCCCGGCCCGTCGGCCGCCGAGACGCGGGTGCCGCTGACGGAGCTGACGCACGAGATCTGGCACGGTTTCGTGCCGGGTGTGGGCCCCGGTCACCGCTACGGCTACCGCGTGCACGGCCGCTGGGACCCGTGGACGGGGGCCCGCTGGAACCCGGCGAAGCTGCTGCTCGATCCGTACGCCCGCGCGGTCGACGGGGACTACGCCGACTTCGGACTGCCGCCGGAGGTCTACGGGCACGTGCGGGACTGGCCCCAGCAGCACGTCGCCGACACCGTGCGCGACGACCGGGACTCGGCGCCGTTCGTGCCCAAGGGCGTCGTGGTCCACGACGACGCCGACGGCGACGAGTGGATGGACGACCGCAGGCCCAAGACGCCGTGGGCGGACTCGGTCATCTACGAGCTGCACGTGCGCGGCTTCACCAAGCTGCACCCCGGCATCCCCGAGCAGCTGCGGGGCACGTACGCGGGACTCGCGCACCCGGCGGCGATCGAGCATCTGGTGGACCTCGGGGTGACGGCCGTGGAGCTGCTTCCCGTGCACCAGTTCGCGCACGAGGACCATCTGCTGCGGCGGGGGCTCGTCAACTACTGGGGCTACAACTCCATCGGCTACTTCACCCCGCACGCCGCGTACGCGGCCTCCGGCACGGCCGGGCAGCAGGTCGGCGAGTTCAAGCGGATGGTGCGGGCGCTGCACGCCGCCGGGATCGAGGTCATCCTCGACGTGGTCTACAACCACACGGCGGAGGCGGGCGAGCTGGGCCCCATGCTGTCCCTGCGCGGCATCGACAACCGCGGCTACTACCGCCTGCAGCCCGATGCCCGGCGGTACGCCGACTACACGGGCTGCGGCAACACCCTGCACGTGGTGCAGCCCCACGTGCTGCGGCTGATCACCGACTCCCTGCGGTACTGGGTCACCGAGATGGGCGTGGACGGCTTCCGCTTCGACCTGGCGGCGGCGCTCGCCCGCTCGATGCACGACGTCGACATGCTGTCGCCGTTCCTCGCCGTCATCGCCCAGGACCCGGTGCTGCGGCGGGTGAAGCTGATCGCCGAGCCGTGGGACGTCGGCAACGGCGGATACCAGGTGGGCGCCTTCCCTCCGCTGTGGACGGAGTGGAACGACCGGTACCGCGACTCCGTGCGGGACTTCTGGCGCGGTGCGCTGCACGACGTGCGGGATCTGGGCTACCGGCTGTCGGGCTCGAGCGATCTGTACGCGTGGGGCGGGCGCCGCCCGTACGCGTCGATCAACTTCGTCACCGCGCACGACGGCTTCACCCTGCGCGACCTCGTCAGCTACGAGCACAAGCACAACGAGGCCAACGGCGAGGGCAATCGGGACGGGACGAACGACAACAGGGCCTGGAACTGCGGCGTCGAGGGCGAGACCGACGACCCGCGGGTCAACGCGCTGCGCCGCAGGCAGCTGCGGAACCTGCTGACCACGCTGCTGCTGTCGACCGGTGTGCCGATGCTGGTGGCGGGCGACGAGATGGGCCGCACCCAGCGCGGCAGCAACAACGCGTACTGCCAGGACAACGAGGTCAGCTGGGTGGACTGGACGCTGCCGGCGCAGCCGGCCGGGCGCGGACTGCTGGAGCTGACGCGGCGGCTGCTCGCGCTGCGGCACGCCCATCCGGTGCTGCGCCGCCGTGCGTTCTTCTCGGGCCGCCCGCAGGCGCCGGACGGACTGCGGGACCTGGCGTGGTTCACCCCGCAGGGCACGGAGATGACCGAGGGCGACTGGTACGCGCCCTCGGCGACGCTCGCGCTCTATCTCTCCGGCCGCGACATCCCGGGGCGGGACGCGCGCGGCGAGCAGGTGACGGACGACAGCTTCCTGACGATCCTGCACGCCGCCGACGGGCCGGTGGACTTCCGGCTGCCGGGGCCGCCGTGGGGGGAGGCGTACGAGGTGGTGGTGGACACCTCGCTCGAAGAGCAGGCGGACGCGCCGGGGACGGTGCACGAGGGGGGTGCGGTGCTGCGGGTGCCCGCCCGCTGCGTACTGCTGCTGCGCGTGCGGACGTAGGGCCTGCCGGGTGAACGTCTTCGGGTGAACGTCCGTACGGGCCCCGCTTCGCCGGAAAACCACATGAGGGCTGTCAGTGGTGAATCGTAGGCTCACCCCTGATGCCCACGACACCCTCGGACTCCAAGGACCGCTCCGCCGTGCGGTCGCTTCTGCGCCTGTGGCCCTACGTACGCCCGGTGCGCGCCCGGCTGTTCAGCGCTGCGTTCGTCGCGATAGTGGCCTCCTGCCTGAGCCTCGTCATCCCCTTGGTCCTCAAGTGGATCGTGGACGGTCCTGTGGCCGGCGGGGATCCGGGCGGGGTGTGGCTCGGGGCGCTGACGCTGCTGCTGCTCGGCGTCGCGGAGGCCGCGCTGTTCGGCCTCCGGCGGTGGCTGGTCGCCCGGCCGCTGGCCGGGGTGGAGGCGGCGATGCGGGCCGATCTCTTCCGGCACCTGCAGCGCCTGCCCGTCGCCTTCCACGACCGGTGGGCGTCGGGGCAGCTGCTCTCGCGGGGCACCACGGATCTGATGCTGCTGCGGATGTTCCTCGCCTTCCCGCTCACGTTCCTCCTCGTCAACGGAACGACGATCCTGGTCGGTTTCGTGATCCTGCTCCAGCAGGAGTGGACGCTGGGGCTGGTGCTGCTCGTGCCGGTCGTGCCGCTCGTCGTCGCCTGCTCCCTCTTCGAGACGCGGTACGCGCTGGTGGCGCGGCGCGCGCAGGACCAGGTCGGCGATCTGACCACGGTGGTCGAGGAGAGCGTCCTCGGCATCCGCATCGTCAAGGGCTTCGGCCGGCACCGCAGTCAGGCGGAGGCGTTCCGGGCGCTGTCGGAGCGGCTGCGCGGCACGGAGCTGGGCAAGGCCCGGCTGCTCGGCGGCATCTGGGCGCTCATCACGGCCGTCCCCGAGCTGGCGATCGGCGCGGCGCTCGTGCTGGGCGCCGTGCAGGTCGCGGACGGCGGGCTGTCGGCGGGCACGCTCGTGGCGTTCCTGTCGACCGCGCTGGCGCTGCGCTGGCCGGTGGAGTCGATCGGCTTCCTGCTGGCGATGAGCCAGGAGGCGGCCACGGCGGCCGACCGGTACTTCGAGGTGCTGGACGCTCCCGAGGAGCGGGAGACGGGCGGGAACGCCGGGGCTCAGGCGGCGGCAGGAAGCGGCGGGCTGCGCTTCGAGGGCGTCGAGTTCCGCTACCCCGACGCACCCGAGGACGCCGCGCCCGTCCTGGCCCGTATCGACCTGCACGTGCGCCCCGGCGAGACGATGGCGCTCGTCGGCGGCACCGGCAGCGGCAAGACCACGCTCACGGCACTGGTGCCGCGGCTGTACGACGTGACGGCCGGGCGCATCACGCTCGACGGGCAGGACATCACCGCGCTGCCCCGCGAGCGGCTGCGCGAGCTGGTGTCCGTGGCCTTCGAGGAGCCGACGCTGTTCTCGGCGAGCGTCGGTGAGAACGTGCTGATGGGGGCCGAGGACGCGACGGAGGCGGACCTGCGGCGCTCGCTGGACGTCGCCCAGGCGGGCTTCGTCGACGACCTGCCGCAGGGCGTGGACACACAGGTCGGCGAGCAGGGTCTGAGCCTGTCCGGTGGTCAGCGCCAGCGGCTGGCGCTCGCCCGGGCGGTCGTCGGGCGGCCGCGCTTCCTGGTGCTCGACGACCCCCTCTCGGCGCTCGACGTGCACACCGAGGCGCTGGTGGAGGCGGCGCTGCGCCGCGTCCTGGCGGGCACGACCGCCCTGGTGGTGGCGCACCGCCCGTCGACGGTCATGCTGGCCGACCGCGTCGCCCTGCTGTCCGGCGGCCGGATCACCGCGGTGGGCACGCACCACGAACTGCTGCGCACGAACGGGGAGTACGCCTGGCTGATGTCGGGCGCGGAGGGGCCGGACGGCCCGGGAGCCACCGGCGCACCGGAGCCGGCCGCAAGGAGCGCCGCGGGCGCGGAAGGGAGGGCCCGGTGACGACGGGTTCGACGACGGGCTCACCGGCCGGCGCGACGCCGGGTCAGGGCCCGGACGGGACACCGGATCCGCCCGCGGATGCCGCGGGGGCAGCGGCACGCCCGGCCGTCGCCGCTGCGACGCACGCCGACACGGCCGCCGACACGGCGCCCCGACCGGGCCCTGAAGCGGGTGGGACGGCGGAGACGGCCGCCGGGGCGGGCGGCCCGGGCGTTCCGGACGAGGCCGGCACGTCCGGCGCCGCGCCGACGCACTCGGGCCCGGCCGACGGCACGGCAGCGGTCGCGGCTCCGGACGCCGCGGGGGCAGCGGCACGCCCGGCCGTCGGGACGCCTGCCGCCGTGCAGGGCGGGACGGGCGACGGCACCGACGGGAAGCCGGCGCGGGCCGGGGGCGACCCGGTCGGCAGGGAGCCGGCGCGACCCGGGCCCGGCGACGCACCCGCCGAGGGGAAGCCGGCACGGGCCGGGGACTCGCTCGCCGGCAGGGAGCCGGCGCGACCCCCGGTCGGAGGCGGCGCCGACAGGAAGTCGGCGCCGTCCGGGGTCGGGGACGCACCCGCCGAGGGGAAGCCGGCACGGGTCGGGGTGGGGGACGCACCCGCCGACGGGGAGCCGGCGCGACCCGGGGCCGGGGACGACCCGTTCGACCGGGACGCGCTGCCCGCGCCCAAGGGCGCGACCGGTGCCCTGCTGCGTTCGCTGCTCGCGCCGCGCCGCGCGCGCGTGGTGCTCGCGGCCGTGCTTCTGCTGCTCCAGCAGGCGACGGTCCAGGCGGGTCCCCTTCTCGTCGCGTACGCCATCGACCGCGGCGTGCCCGCCTTCCGGGCGGACGACTACGGCCCCCTGATCGTCGTCGGCGCCGGATACACACTGTGCGCGCTCGCGGCGGGCTTACTCCAGTACGCCTTCATCCGCGCCTCCGCCCGCGTCAACCAGGACGTGCTGCTCGACCTGCGGGGACGGATCTTCCGCCATGCCCAGGCGCTGAGCGTCGACTTCCACGAGCGCTACACCTCGGGCCGCCTGATCTCCCGGTCGACCACGGACGTGGAGTCCCTGCGCGAGCTGCTGAGCGAGGGGCTGCAGGAGCTGATCGGCGTCGTCCTCGCGTTCGTCTACATCTCGGCGATGCTGCTCTGGCTCGACGTGGGTCTCGGCGGTCTGGCGGTGCTCTCCTTCGTACCGCTGTACCTGCTGGTGCGGCTCTACCAGCGCCGTGCGAAGTCGGTGTTCACGAGGCGGTCGACGGCGATCGCCGCCGTCATCGTGAAGTTCGCGGAGACGATGAACGGCATCCGGCCGGTGCGGGCCTTCCGCCGCGAGCGGGCCAACGACGCCGCCTTCCGCATGCTGAACGAGCGTCACGCGCGCAGCAACGGCGACGCGCTGCTGGAGATGGCGCGCTACGTGGTCGGTTCCCGGCTGGTCGCCAACACGGCGGTGGCCGGGATCGTGCTGTGGGGCGCCTACCGGGTCGCGTCGGGGACGCTGGCGCTGGGTGTGCTGGCGGCGGCCGTGCTCTACCTGCGGCGGCTGTACGACCCGATCGACCGGCTGGGCATGTTCCTCAACTCCTATCAGTCGGCGGCCGCGTCGCTGGAGAAGATCGCCGGTCTGCTGGCCCAGGTCCCCTCCGTACCGGAGGCCGCGCGGCCGCGCGAGCTGCCGGTGCGCGACGGCGACCGGCCCGGGCGCGAGGTGGTCTTCGAGCGGGTCGGCTTCGGGTACCGCACGGGCGGTGAGGTCCTGCCGTGCTTCGACCTGACGATCCCGGCCGGGCAGACGGTCGCCGTCGTCGGCTCGACGGGCGCCGGCAAGTCGACCCTGGCCAAGCTGCTGGCCCGCTTCTACGACCCGACCGAGGGCCGCGTGCTGCTCGACGGAACGGATCTGCGTGAGCTTTCCACGCGGGAGCTGCGCCGGGGGGTGGTGATGGTGACGCAGGAGGCGTTCCTGTTCTCGGGCACGGTCGCGGAGAACATCGCGATCGGCCGCCCGGAGGCGACCCGCGCGGAGATCGAGCAGGCGGCGAAGGCGATCGGGGCGCACGACTTCATCGCCTCGCTGCCCGAGGGCTACGACACGGACGTGCGCAAGCGGGGCGGGCGCATCTCCGCGGGACAGCGCCAGCTGGTGGCCTTCGCACGTGCGCTGCTCGCCGACCCGGCGGTGCTGATCCTCGACGAGGCGACGAGCTCGCTGGACATCCCCGGTGAACGGGCGGTGCAGCGCGCGATGGACACCGTCCTGGAGGGGCGTACGGCCGTGGTGATCGCGCACCGGCTGTCCACGGTGGAGATCGCGGACCGCGTGCTGGTGATGGACCGTGGACGGATCGTCGAGGACGGGCCGCCCGCCGAACTGATCGGCGGCGAGGGCCGGTTCGCCGGCCTGCACAAGGCGTGGCGGGAGAGCGTGGTGGGCTGAGCGGGCCTCGGGGTCCGGCCGGGCGCGCCGGTGCGCGCCCGGAATCGGTCAGGCGCGCCTCCGCCCGGCGCCGGCGGGCGCGTCGGCCCCTCACCACCCGGTTCATGTCCGCCTCGCTCCGCCCGGCCTCGGCGCCCTTCGGGGCGCGGGCCCGGGCGGGCCCGCCGGTGCGGTGCCACCGCGACCGGTGAAATGTCCGCTCAACGAACACGGCCTTTCGGACAGCGGACGAATTCCGGCCAAGTTCTTGTCGCGCTCCTGACAGGAGCGGTACGTGGCTGCCACTCTTCCCCCGTTCCGCGCAATCACGTTCGAACGCACCACCGTTCGACCGCTCCACTGCTTCGCATGCTCTGCCCGGCCGTCCCACCCAGCCGGCCGGTAACCCCCCTCGCAGAAGGAGTCCGCGTGAGACCCACGCATCGCCGTCGTGCCACAGCGACGGGAGCCCTCATCGCCACAGCCGCTCTGCTCGCGGTCGGTTTCCAGACCGGCACATCGGCCGCCCAGCCCATGGCGGCGCCCAGCGCGGCGAAGGCGGGCAAGGCCGACCCGGGCGCCCTGCCCAAGAACCTCTCCCCCGCCCAGCGCGCGGAGCTGATCCGCGAGGCGACCGCCACCACGGCCGCCACCGCGAAGGAACTCGGCCTCGGGGCCCAGGAGAAGCTCGTCGTCCGGGACGTCGTCCAGGACCGCGACGGCACCACCCACACCCGCTACGAGCGCACCTACGCGGGGCTGCCGGTCCTCGGCGGCGACCTCGTGGTGTCGCAGACGGCCGCAGGGGTCACCGAGTCCGTCGCCAAGGCGTCGAGGGCCGCCCTGAAGAACGTCGACACCCGCGCCGGCATCGCTCCGGCCACGGCCGAGAAGCAGGCGGTGAGCGCGGCCAGGGCGGAGGGGTCCGCCGAGACCGAGGCCGAGCGCGCGCCGCGCAAGGTGATCTGGCTGACGGACGGCAAGCCGACGCTCGCGTACGAGACGGTCGTCGGCGGACTCCAGCACGACGGGACGCCCAACGAGCTGCACGTCATCACCGACGCCACCACGGGCGAGAAGCTCTTCGAGCGCCAGGCCGTCCACAACGGCACGGGCAACACCCAGTACAGCGGCCAGGTCACGCTCGGCACGGCCCCCTCGTACACGCTGACCGACACCGGGCGCGGCAACCACAAGACGTACAACCTGAACCGGGGCACCTCGGGCACCGGCACGCTGTTCTCGGGCGCGGACGACATCTGGGGCGACGGCACCCCGCAGAACGCCGAGACCGCGGGCGCCGACGCCCACTACGGCGCCGCCCTCACCTGGGACTACTACAAGAACGTGCACGGCCGCAGCGGCATCCGCGGCGACGGAGTCGGCGCGTACTCCCGGGTCCACTACGGCAACGCGTACGTCAACGCCTTCTGGTCCGACTCCTGCTTCTGCATGACCTACGGCGACGGCGCGAACAACACCAAGCCGCTCACGTCCATCGACGTGGCCGCGCACGAGATGACCCACGGCCTCACGTCCAACACCGCGGGCCTGGTCTACAGCGGCGAGTCGGGCGGTCTCAACGAGGCCACCTCCGACATCTTCGCCGCGGCCGTGGAGTTCTACGCCAACAACACCAAGGACGTCGGCGACTACCTGGTCGGCGAGAAGATCGACATCCGCGGCAACGGCACCCCGCTGCGCTACATGGACAAGCCCAGCAAGGACGGCTCGTCCAAGGACTACTGGTACTCCGGTATCGGCAACATCGACGTCCACTACTCCTCTGGCCCGGCGAACCACTGGTTCTACCTGCTCTCCGAGGGCAGCGGCGCCAAGACGGTCAACGGCGTCAACTACGACTCGCCGACCTCCGACGGCCTGCCGGTGACCGGCATCGGCCGCGAGAAGGCCGCGCTGATCTGGTTCAAGGCGCTCACCACGAAGTTCAGCTCCCGTACGGACTACGCCGGGGCCCGCGCCGGCACCATCGCCGTGGCGACGGAGCTGTACGGAGCGGCCAGCGCCGAGGTCAAGTCGGTCACCGACGCCTGGGCCGGCATCAACGTCGGCTCCCGGCCCGGCGGCGACCCGGACCCGGGCACGGTCTTCGAGAACACGGCCGACGTGTCCATCCCGGACTCCCCGGGTGCGGCAGTGACGTCCTCGATCAACGTCACGGGCCGCACGGGCAACGCGCCCTCGGCCCTCAAGGTCGGCGTGGACATCGTCCACACCTGGCGCGGTGACCTGGTCATCGACCTGCTGGCCCCGGACGGGACCGCGTACCGCCTGAAGAACTCGAGCGGTTCGGACTCGGCGGACAACGTCCAGACCACGTACACGGTCGACGCCTCCAGCGAGGTGGCGAACGGCACCTGGAAGCTGCGGGTGCAGGACGTGGCGCGGTACGACACGGGCTACATCAACAGCTGGAAGCTCACCTTCTGAGCGCGGTGGCTTCCTGAGCACACGACAGCCGAGCCGCCCGGGGTGCCCCGCACCCCGGGCGGCTCCGTCGTGGAACGGCCCTGCTGAGGTAGTCACGTGCGGTGCGACGGTCCGCCGATCCGAGTCGGGGGCGCGCCGACGGCGCGCCCCCGGCCGGCCGACGGAACCCGCCCTCCGGGGGGCGCCGCGGCGGCCGCCCACACGGGCTTCCCCCGGGCACGCTCAAGGAGCGGTCCCGGGGGCCGGGGGCGGCCGTGCCCGTTACGGGCCCAGCTCGAGCCCAACCTCGTCCGCCAGTTGGCGGGCAGCCGCATTCCTCGCGAGCGCCGGGTGGGCCGCGACGACGGCGGCCAGTTCCCGCCGGATGAAATCGCGGCCCGCATCGACGAACGCGTCGACAGAACACACGATCTCGGTCTCGGTGTAGGTGGGCGACAGCACGAGGTCGTCACCGCGGCGCACGATCCGGATCTGCTCGTCGTTCTCCGTGAAGTCGATCCAGTCGTGCTCCGCGCCCTCCCGGGCGGACTCCATGACCTCACGCACGCCGTAGAAGGCGTCGAAGAGCGGCGTCCAGCCCCAAGGGGGGCTGATGTCCGTCGTCTCGTGCTCGATCCGCCAGGCACCGAGGAAGCAGTACCACCGCAAATCGCGACGGGAGACGGTCGTCAGGTCCAGCCGGGACTCGTGTCCCTGCGGCCCGTACCGGGCGTCCGCCGAGAAGGCCATCCGCATACTCGTTCCTCCTCCGCTACCGCTTCACCGGGAAGGCGTTCTTCACGTGGTTCTCGTCCGGGTCGTAGTAGACCCGCATCACGTACAGCTTGTTCCTCGGCACCTTACGGTCGTAGCCGATGGGGTCGCTGTACCTGAGCTCGAACACCTTTCCGTCCCTGTTCTTGGTGTCGTGCACCTCTCGGCCCTTGCTGAGCACCTCCTTGATGATCTTCGCCCGCGAGTCCTGGGTCGTGCCCGGCAGCCATTCGGTCTTCGAGGCGTCGTTGTTGTTGAAGCCCTCCGGAGTGTGGTTGAACACGATGTGCGAGTCGGCGATCGTCAGGCAGTTCAGGTCCATGTTGTGCACGAGCACCGGCTCGGCGCCCGCGAACACGAAGTACGCGTGGATGCCTGCCACGGTGAGGTCGTGCGTGCGCTGGCGCTTCTCGAAGAAGTCCAGTGCGGTCAGCTCGACCCGGTCGCCGTCGGCCGTGCGCAGATCCATGCCCGGCTCGAGGTCACCGGCGTCGACCCACGTCTGCGCGGACTCCACCCAGAACGGGTGAGTGACGGTCGAGACCAGCGTCTCGGCTCCCGAACCCGTCGAGACCGTCAGCGTCACGAAGTCCTTGTCGTCCTCCGTGACGATCGTGCGGACGACCTCGCGGTCCGTGTTCTCGCCGGTCTTCGGATCGGTGACCTCGACCTTGTCGCCGAGCCGTACGTCCTCGATCTTCTTCCTGCTGCCGTCGGCCATGAGGACGAGGGATCCCGGCAGGAAGCTGTGCGCCTCGCAACTGTCGTCGTCGCGTTTCTTGTTCTTGCCCTTGGGTTTCGCCTTCTTGGACTTCTCCAGCGCGTCCTCGGCCTTGTCGAGCTGCTTCTCCGCCTTCCGGAGTCTGCCGATCGCCCCGTAGAGGTCCGGCAGGAGCTCGATGGCCTTCTTGATCTTCTTGGCCTTGACCAGACCCTTCAGCCACGCCCCGAGGAACAGGCTCGCCACCTCGGCAGCGGCCTTCAGACAGGTGCCGACCGCGGGGTTCGACGCGCAGTCCTGCACGGCGTTGACACCCGCGATGTCCTTGAGCTCCTCGATGATCTTGTCGGTCACCTCGGTGATGCCCTGGTTCGCCGACGCGACGGCCTGCTTGGCCACCTCTACGTCCTGCTCCTCCTTCGTCTTCGCCGGAGCGGACTTCTTGGACTCGCCGAACTCCCAGCCGTTGGGGCCCATACGGCAGGTGATGATGCCTTCCCAGCACTCCGCGGGAATGGTGCCCGTGGGGTCGGCGAAGGTCACCGGCGAGTTGTTGCCGTAGGCGTACCCGCTCATCTGCTGGGCGTTCGCGAAGGCGACGATCGGGTCGGCCGAGATGAAGCGGCCGAGCACCGGGTCGTACTCTCGGGCGCCGAGATGGGTGAGCCCTGTGGTCTCGTCCAGGGTTCCCCCGACGAAGCCCTCCTGCCCCGGCCAGCCGCCACCACCCGGGGCCTGGCCGCGCGCGTTGCCGAACGGGTCGTAACGACGCTGCGTCACCGCTCCGGTGGCCGACTGGACGGCCACCTCGCCGGTGCCGTTGTGGTCCGAGGCGAGGAAGGTGATCGTGTTGTCGTTCGTCCGCACCGCGATGTTCTGCCCGGCCAGCGCGTAGTAGCGGGTGGCCTGGACGCTCGTCGATCCGGCGGGGAGGAAGAGTTCCATGCCCGGCAGGTAGACCGTCGTGCCCGACGGGTCCTTGCGCTGGACCCGGCTGCCCTCGGCGTCGTAGAGGAAGGTCGTGTCCCCGGCCTCCACGGCCGGCGTGGTCACGTCGTCGGGCACCGACACCTTGCTCAGCTTGCCGGTCACGTCCCAGCTCAGCGTGTCGGTGTTGCCACCGATGGTGCGGGTGTCCATGTTGCCCGCCGCGTCGTAGCCGTACGTGGACTGCCGATCGCCGGTCGGCGTGTTCTCGACGACCTTGGTCACGGCGTGCGGTCCGGCGCCGTTCTCGCCGTAGGTGTAGGTCCGGGTGACGTCCTTGGCCGCGTCCAGACCGGTGTCGTGGACGATCTCCTGCGTACGGTTGCCGATGGCGTCGGCCCGGTAGGACTTCCAGTACGCCGCGGGTCCGCCGAGCGCGGCGGAGCCGGGATCGGCCGCACAGGCGGACGGCTGGGAGCCGTCGACCGGAGCGGTGGTGCCGATCGTGCCCGAGCCGGCCGCGGTGGTGGTGTTGGCCGACGGCGTCCATGCCTCGGAGAGACGCTTGTTCGCGTCGTACCGGAAGCACTGCACGTCCGCCAGGCTCGACCCCGCGCCGGTGTCGGCCATGGACAGGATGTTGCCGGCCTTGTCGTACGAGTACGCGGTCTGCTTGACCGGGCCGCCCGTCGAGCCGTAGACGTCGACCTTCGCTTCCTTCAGACGCTTGGTCCCGCGTTCGTAGTCGAAGGTCTGCCACACCTTCTTGCCGCCGGAGTTCAGCTCGAACTGCAGCAGCTCACTGGTCGGCGACCACGTGGTGCCGGAGACGATCGTGTCGGTGCCCTTCATGGTGACGGGCCGCTGGAGCTCGTCGTACCCGAAGGCCAGGACCTCGGCGGACAGCCCGCCCGCGGCCGGCAGACCGGAGGACTGCGGGGTGCCGTCACGGTTGAAGGCGCTGGTGAAGGTGTAGTTGCCGGCCAGCGCGCCCTGCGACGCGGGCACGGTGTAGAGCGTCTTGGTGGGACGGTAGAAGTCGTCGGCGGTCTGGACGATGGTGCCGAAGTACTCCGTGGCGCTGATCCACCGGAGCGACGCGTACGGCTGGCCGAGCAGGCCGGGACGGTCGTACCGCGTCTCCGTGATCTTCTTGCCCGCCGAGACGGCGCCGTCGTACGTGGCGCTCATGCGTCCGATGGCGTCGTAGGTGCTGGTGATCGTCGTGTTGCGGCCCTCGTGGGTCACGGACGTGACGCGGTCCGCGTCGTCGTAGCCGATCACCGTCGTGCCGGAGTCAGGGTCCTGGGACCGGATCTTGCGGCCGCGCTGGTCGTAGGCGAACGACCAGGTGTTCTGCTGGGAGTCGACGACGGTCTCCAGCTCGCCGGACGGCGTGTAGGAGTACTTCGTGGACGTGTAGGCCACCGGGCCCGTGCCGCCCGGCGTGCCGCTCTGGTACTGGCGCACCTCGGTGACCTTGCCCGAGGCGTCGGTCAGCGTGGTCGTGCCGACGCCGCCCTGCGGAGGGATCTGGTGGATCCTGTCGCCCTCGTGCACCGTGGTGTTGCGCCACTGCTCGACGCCCGCGACGGAGAACACGGTCGCGGTGGTGCGCCCCATGTCGTCGTACTCGTAGTGGGTCTGCGACTCGACCTCACCGTTGTGCACGACGAGCAGCTGGTCCGAGGGGGCTCCGGCCGCCTGGTAGGTGTCGTAGGCGGTCTTCAGCTTGCCCCGGCTGTCGTAGAAGGTGTCGGCGACGAGCCGGGTGCCGCCGGGGCCCACGGCCTGACGCTGACGGGCTCGCAGCATGCTGTCGTACAGCGTGTACTCGCTGCTGTAGGAGCCGCCTTCCTCCAGGATCTCGGACTTGACGGCCACCGGGGCGTCCCGGCGGACCAGGTAGGTGTACTTGTTGTTCGGCGTCTGGTTGCCGGCCTTGCTGCGGTCCTGCAGCCACACCGACGTGACACGGCCGAGGCCGTCGAAGGACATGTCGGTGCGCTTGCCGTTGGCGTCGGTCTGTCCCCGGGACTGGCCCCACGCCGGTTCGTAGTCCGTGGTGACCGCGTGCCCGAGGGCGTTGGTCGCCTTGGTCTGCGTCGTCAGGCCGTTGACCATGGTGTACGTCGTGGTCGTCCTGCCCGTGGCCGGTGTGGTCGCCGTGGACGGGCGGCCGTAGGTGTCGTACGTGTTCTTGAAGGTCTCCTGGTAGGTGGCCGTGGTGCCGTCGTGCGACGCGAGGCGTTCGGAGGAGGTCTCCAGTCCGCGGGTCGGGGCGGCCCCGTGGGCGAGGCTGTCGTAGAAGGTCCGGGTGTCGGAGATCACCTGGCTCTTGCGGTCCGGTGTGGTGGAGCAGTTGACCGCCACCGTCTCCACGCGCTTGACGCGGTCGAGGAAGTTCTGCCCGGCGGCCGTGTTGTCCGCGTACCACGTACGGGTGCAGGTGTCGTCCTTGGCCGCGGCGGCCTTCTCCGCCAGGGTCGCGGTCTCGGGGACGACCAGCCCGAGGTCCTCGGCCTGGGTGATGCGGCCCGTGCCCGTGGCCGTGTCGTACGTCGTCTGCGAACGGCTCTCGCGCCAGCCGCCCGACTTGAGCGCGGTGAACCCGCGCGTGACGGTGGGCTTGACCAGGGTGGCCCGGAGGGTGCCCCAGTCCTTGGTCTGAGTCGCGGTGTGGTACTTCCACGGCTTCTTGATGACCTTGGTGGCCACCGAGGTGCCGTTGTAGACCTGCGTCTCCAGCTCGAAGCCCGTGAAGTCCTCGTCGTCGGTGTAGACGGTGCCGGTGGAGTCGGTGACCGACGCCGAACGCGTGCCGCCACCGGGCAGCTTGTCGCCGTGCAGGCCCTGCATGTAGGTGTACTCGATACGGGACCGCTGCACGTCCTCGGATCCGCTGGTGACCTTGACCTTGCCGTAGCCCTGCCACTCGCCCCAGGTCAGGAACTCCGCGGGGGTGATGCCGTCGGGCTTGGAGTGGCGCCAGCCGGCCGGGCCCTCGTAGGCGTACCGCGTCACCATCCTGTCGCCGCCACCGGTGCGGTCGGTCTCGACGATCTCGGCGACCACGTACTTGTGGAACCAGTCGTCGATCGGGTCGACGTAGCCGGGGGCCGCCCACTTGACGGGGTAACAGCGCTTGGTCGACTCACCCGGCCTGGGCAGGGTGGGGACGGTGCACTCCGCGGGTGCGTAGTTGACGTCCAGCTGTGCACCGGTCTCGCTCACCACCGCGGCCAGGCGGTAGCGCTTGAACGGGGCGATGTTGTCGCCGATCGCGTCGACGCGGTTGTCCTTCTGCTCGCCGAAGAGCTCCAGCGAGGGAACCTTCGCCGTGGTGCCGACCCGGCCCTCGTGGTCGATCTTCGAGAGCCACATGCTCTTGGAGTCGTCGCCGTTGTCCAGGAACAGGTGCGTGAGGATCCAGGCGTCCACGTCCTGGTAGGTGGTGGCGTCCGTGCGCATCTGCGTCACGACGGCCTTGAGCCGCTTGGTGGTGAAGAACGTCGGCGAGATCTGGTCCGCACCGCACTTCGTCGACGCCTTGCACTCGCGGTCGACGGGGACGTCGGGCCAGCGGGAGGCGTTGGCGGCGGTGCGCTTGGTCTCGGCGCAGTCGAACGAGGTGTCGGGGATGCACCGTTCGGCGACGTCGAAGGTCACCCGGGCCGGTGCCTTGGCGGCGTAGACCTGGGTGTCGCGCTGGCCGTAGTCGATGCGCTTGAGGTAGCCGCCGCGGTGATAGGGCGTGCCGTTGACGTCGGTCCTGCCGCCCAGCGCGTAGTGGTTGAGCTCCCGCTCGTAGTAGTGGGAGACCACGTTGTCGTGCGGGTCCTTGACGTAGTCGAGGTTCCAGCGCCACGCCTGCTGGCAGTGGGCGTTCGCGAAGGTGGCGTTGTGGCAGGGCTCGCCGGAGTCGTCGCCGAAGACCGGGGCGGTCCACACGGACGCGGTCTCCTCCTTGCCGGACGCCCAGCCCGGCAGGCGGTTCAGCCCGAAGTAGTACTCCTTGCTGTCCGGCGTGGTGATACGCCAGTGCTCGCCGTCGTTGTCACCGTTCGCGGCCCCGGTCAGCTTCTCGACCTTGGAGCCGTCGGAGTTGCTCAGCCGCCACTGACCGGTCGTGTTGTCCTTGATGATCTGGGACGCGCTGCCGTTGAGCATGATGGTGGCGTTGTCGAACGCCCAGCACTGCTCCGCCGAGCCGTCGTGACCGTCCTCGGTACACGGCTTGTACTGGCGCTCGATGTACCCGGACTCGTAGCCGAAGCCCTCGCCGACCCAGGAGCCCTGGTTGTTGGTGGCCGACGTACGGCCGTCGGTGGACTGCGACTGGTACGAGAGCCCGACAGTGGGCGCGAGACCGCCCGCGACCGGCACCGTGCGCATCGGGTACGACCAGGAGAAGCCACCCGTCGACTGGGAGACGCTCCAGCTCGCCGAGGGAGCGAGCGCGGTCGCTCCGTAGGTGCCCTGCGATGAGGACGTGCCCGCTGCCAGGGCGACCAGAGACGCGCCCTGGACGGCCATGGTGGACGGGCCGCCCGGCTCTGCGGCAGCGGCGGTGATCTCGGCTGTCGCCGTGTTCGAGGCGGGATCGTTCACCGTCGGCAGAGGTGTGCCGGTGGAGGGGCATGCCTTGCTGCCCGGTTCCGCGACGGCGGCACAGGCGGGGAGCTGGACCAGGCGCAGCCGGGCTCCGTACGAGCCGCCGTACGCCTCGTCGAAGGCCGAGTAGTCCACGGACAGACGCACCTTGGCGTCCGCCTCGGCACCGTCGGCGCGCTGGACGCGCAGGACGGCACCGGCGCCGAGGTCCGCCGCCCGCTTGGCCGGCAGGACGTCGACACGTACGTCGGAAGGGCCGGCCGGCGCCTTGGCCGCGGAGGACCGTGCCGCTGCGGACGTGCGGTCCTTCGCGGGCTTGGTGCTCAGCGGCGAGACCGCGACCGGAAGGCCGCCGACCTTCACCTTGGCCGAGGATGCGGAGACGGCGACGTCGGCGCTGCCGCCGGCCGGCCAGACCGCCTTGTCCAGCCGGGTGACGGCCGCCTTCCTCGCCGGGTCGGACGGGCGTGGCAGGGCCTTGCCGTTCGTGCCGTCCAGCGGGTCGCCGAAGTTCTGTACACCGGGGCGGCTGCGGCTGCCCCGGTCCTCGATCGGCAGGGCCTCGGCGGCACTGCCCGTCAAGGCGATGATCACGCCCGCCGTGGTTGCCGACAGCAACCATCTGGGCATGCGCCGGTTCATCAACCGGCCTTGAAGTGGCATCACGTGTCTCCACACGTCGACTCGAACGAAACAGACCGGGCGGGGGGGGGGGGGCGGGGGGGGGGGCGCCCCCCCCGGGGCCGAGGGTGGGCGGCGGGGGGGGGGGGGGGGGCCTGGTGTGAGCGGGGGGGTGAGCGGCCGGCGGGGGTT
>NZ_JBFAOY010000056.1:0-27191 GCF_040675505.1 Streptomyces sp. NPDC049597 | reverse complement strand
GTCGCCGCGCTGCGGCCGGCACCACGGCCACGGCCCCGCGGACGACGCCCCCGCCGCACAGGCGGCCGGGCCCGCAGGCCACCGCGTCAGCGTCCGCGCAGACGCCGCACGAGGATGCTCGCGTCGCCGCGCTGCTCCAGATCGGCCAGCACCACGGCCACGGCCTCGCGGACGATGCGCCCGCGGTCGACGGCCAGGCCGTACTCGCCGCGCAGCACGAGCCGCGCGTGCTCCAGGTCCATCAGTTCCTCGGCCGAGACGTAGACCGTGATCTTCTCGTCGTGCCGTTCGCGGCCACTGGGCCGGCGGTTGGCCCCGCGCCCGCGTCTGCGCGTCGCATCGGCCCCCTGCCCGTCGCCCGCCGGCGCCCTGCGGCCCTTCGCCGCGCCAGGCGCCGCGTCCGCGCCCTCCGCGGCAGCCGTGCCCCGGCTGCGTTCCTCTGCGGGAGCCTCCGCCTCGGCGGCCGCGGAGTGCTCCTGCGAACGGGACGACGGCGTGCCGTCCGCCGCCGGGTCGCTCTCCCCCGCCGGCGCCGGCACCCGCGGCTCACCGTTCGCCTGCCTGCGCGGGGTCGACGCCTGCAGCGCCGTGCCCCCGGTCGTACGGAACAGCTCGTCGGCACCGGGCAGACTCACTCGGCGTGACACCGGGCGAGCACCTCCCTGGCGAGCTGGCGGTAGGCGGCGGCACCGACGGAGTTGGAGGCGTACGTGGTGATCGGCTCACCGGCGACCGTGGTCTCCGGGAAGCGCACGGTGCGGCCGATCACCGTGTGGTAGACGTGGTCGTCGAAGGCCTCGACGACACGCGCGAGCACTTCGCGGCTGTGCACGGTCCGGGAGTCGTACATCGTGGCCAGGATGCCGTCGAGCTCCAGCTCGGGGTTGAGCCGCTCCTGGACCTTCTCGATGGTCTCCGTCAGCAGCGCGACACCGCGCAGCGCGAAGAACTCGCACTCGAGCGGCACGATCACCTTGTGAGCCGCCGTCAGCGCGTTGACGGTCAGCAGGCCGAGCGAGGGCTGACAGTCGATCACGATGTAGTCGTAGTCGGACATCAGCGGCTTCAGGGCACGCTGCAGGGTCGACTCGCGCGCGACCTCGCTCACCAACTGCACTTCCGCGGCCGAGAGATCGATATTGCTCGGCAGCAGGTCCATGTTGGGCACGGCGGTCTTGAGCAGCACCTCGTCCGCGGACATGCCGCGCTCCATGAGGAGGTTGTAGACCGTCAGGTCCAGCTCCATGGGGTTGACCCCGAGGCCCACGGACAGCGCGCCCTGCGGGTCGAAGTCGACGAGCAGCACCCGGCGTCCGTACTCCGCGAGTGCCGCGCCCAGGTTGATGGTCGACGTCGTCTTGCCGACGCCGCCCTTCTGGTTGCACATCGCGATGATCTTCGCGGGGCCGTGATCGGTCAGCGGGCCCGGGATCGGGAAGTACGGCAGGGGGCGCCCGGTGGGGCCGATCCGCTCACGGCGCTGGCGGGCGGCGTCGGGCGCGAGGGTGGCCGCGTACTCGGGATCGGGCTCGTACTCGGCGTCGGGGTCGTAGAAGTGCCCTTCGGGGACTTCATCGTAGGCGGCGAAGTGGGTGGACTCTCGGCCACTCTCGTTGCCGGCCATGGCGTTCACGTGTTGGCCGTCCATCATCTTCATCGTGTGGGGTGTCGTCATGTGCGTCGTGTGCTGGTGCGTCGCGAAGGGGCGGACAGCGACGGAGCCGACAGCCTCGAAACCGTTCGACGGGCCCTGGCCCGCAGAAGCCGTTCCTGGTTGACCACCCCCGGGAGTAAATATCGACTCATTCACAAGTCGTCTTACCTCCTTGGACGTGACCAGGAAACTTATCGATAGGTCAGCGTGGCACCATGCCGACGGTTGGCGACTCTATGGCGTGTCACCGCTCCGCAGCAACACAATCCGCCGGACCCGGCCCGATGTGTCGGCAATCGAACACCCCGCTGTCAAGGGCGCAGAGCCGTTTCCGCGCGCTCCCGCGGACAGGTTTCGAAGGCGGGCGAAACGGTTAAAGGGTTACGTTCGAGGCGAGTTGAGTGAGCGCGGCGAACCGGGACGGAACACGCGTCCGGCCGGACCTTGCGGCAAGGTCCGGCCGGATGCGTGAGGTTGACGACGTCGGTTGACTCGTCAGCCGAGCAGCGCGCTCAGCTCGATGCTCTCGAGGCCGTGCGCCTCGGCGACCTCCTTGTAAACCACCTTGCCGTCATGGGTGTTGAGGCCCTTGGCGAGCGCGGCGTCGCGGCGGAGCGCCTCGACCCAGCCGTTGTTGGCCAGCGACACGATGTACGGGAGCGTGGCGTTGGTCAGCGCGTAGGTGGAGGTGTTGGGCACCGCGCCGGGCATGTTGGCGACGCAGTAGAAGACCGAGTTGTGGACCTGGAAGGTCGGCTCGGCGTGGGTGGTCGGACGGGAGTCCTCGAAGCAGCCGCCCTGGTCGATCGCAATGTCGACAAGGACACTTCCGGGCTTCATCTTGGCGACGAGCTCGTTGGTGACCAGCTTCGGGGCCTTCGCGCCGGGGATGAGGACGGCGCCGATGACGAGGTCGGCCTCGATGACCGCCTTCTCCAGCTCGTAGGCGTTGGAGACGATCGTCTGCACCTTGGTGCCGAAGATCCTGTCGGCCTCGCGCAGCTTGTTGATGTCCTTGTCGAGCAGGGTGACGTGGAAGCCCATGCCGACGGCGATCTGCGTGGCGTTCCAGCCGGAGACGCCGCCGCCGATGACGACGGCCCGGCCGGCGTGGGTGCCGGGGACGCCGCCGGGGAGCACGCCGCGGCCGCCGGCCGAGCGCATCAGGTGGTAGGCGCCGACCTGCGGGGCAAGACGGCCCGCGACCTCGGACATCGGGGCGAGCAGCGGCAGCGCGCGGCTCGCGGTCTCCACCGTCTCGTACGCGATGGCGGTGGTGCCGGACTCCAGGAGGGCGTCCGTGCACTCGCGGGACGCGGCGAGGTGCAGGTAGGTGAAGAGGGTCTGGTCCTTGCGGAGGCGGTGGTACTCCTCGGCGATGGGCTCCTTGACCTTCAGCAGCAGGTCGGCGGTGGCCCAGACCGCGTCGGCGGTGGGCAGGATCTGCGCACCGGCGGCGACGTACTCGTCGTCCGTGATCGAGGAGCCGACACCGGCGTTCTGCTCGACGAACACCTGGTGGCCGTTGCGCACGAGCTCGTGCACGCCGGCAGGGGTGATGGCCACCCGGAACTCGTTGTTCTTGACCTCGCGGGGGATACCGACCTTCACGTCGATCACGGTCCTTGGCTCAGGGGATGTTTCGGTCAATGCCATAGATACCCAGGCACACAGCGCGCACCGGGACACACCACGAGAAGACGTGGTGCAGCCAGTCTAATGAAGGACTTCGCGCTGTCTAGCCTTACAAAGCATTAATCTTCCTCGCGACCACTACGGATTTCGTAGGTGGAAGCCTCGGTTCCAAGCAGTCTTTCCGAGGTGAGCCGGTGCAGCCGCGCCGCCGCCGGATCACCGAGACGGTCGAGCGTGTCGGCCAGTCTGAGCTGCAGCGCTGCCTGCAGGCGTACGTCCCCGGCGCGCCGCGCCCATTCCACGGCCTCGCGGCAGGTGTGCAGCGACTCCTCCGGCCGTCCCGCGTACTCCTGCACGCGGGCCGCCTCGCTCAGCGCCCGCGCCTGGGCCGGGACGTCACCGAGCCTGCGGAATCCGGCGGCCGCCGCCCGCCAGCTGCGCAGCGCCTCTCCGTAGCGGCCCGCGTAGGTGTGGGCCGTGCCGAGGCGCCCGTACAGCCGTGCCGCGTCGGCATGCTCACCGCGCGCCTGGCGCTGCGCGAGCGCGCGCCCGTACCAGTCGGCCGCCCGCTGCCAGTCCCCCAGCTCCTGGTAGGCGCCGCCGACGGATTCCATCGCGCGACCGGTCGCATAGGCGTCGTTCGCGGCCCGGCCCGCGTCCAGCGCGGCCCGGTAGCGGGCGAGTGCGTCCTCGGTACGGCCGGTCCTGGCGTCCAGGTCGGCGAGGTTCAGCAGCGCCGCGGCCTGCTCCCGGTGCAGGCCGCGGCGCTCGGCGAGACCGAGCACCAGCTGGTGCAGTCCGTACAGGTCGGGCGCGGCGGCCTCCGTGCCCTGGTGTGCGGCAAGGGCTCTGACCAGGGCCGCGACCAGTCTGCGGGCCAGCGTGTCCAGCTCGCCGTCCTCGACGGCGAGCCGCGCGGAGGCGAGCAGCGCGTGCCGGTGCGCCCGCAGCCACGCGTCGGCCTCGCCGACGGAGGTGAAACGCAGGGCGCGGGGAAGGCCCGCCAGCTTCTCGCGCGCCGGCGACCCCTCGGGCTCGGTGACCGCGCGGCACGCCTGGAGGCGGCGCACGGTCCGCTCCAGCATGCGGGCCCTGGCGAGCTGCACCTCGGCGGGCCGGTCCGTCACCTCGTACAGAGCGCGCAGCAGGGGTGCGAGGCAGCCCGGCACCTCGAAACCGTCCCCGGCGGTGTGCAGCAGCCCGAGTTCGGCGAAACGGTCGAGGGTGGCCTGGGCGGCGGCCACCGAGCAGCCGGCCAGGGCGGAGGCGGTGTGGGCGTCGGCGAAACCGGCGGGTGCCAGGGCGAGCAGCCGCAGTATCCGCGCCGCGGCCTGTGGCAGGGACTCGTGGACCAGGCGGAAGGCGCGGGCCAGCGGCCGTACGCCGCGCGGCTGCTCACCGTCGTCCGGCAGGGCCCGCAGCCGCTTGGCGGCGTCCGCGACCGACGCCCCGGGCCGGGCGGCCAGCCAGCCGCCGACCAGGACCAGCGCGGCGGGCTGCCCACCGCACTCCTCCGCGACCGCCTCGGCGGCCTGCGGGTCCACCGTGATGCGGACCTCGCCGGTGAAGGAGGTCAGCAGCTCGATGGCGGCCTTGGCGTCCATGCCGCCGACGGTGCAAGGGCGCACGCCCGGGATGCCGGTCAGCGGGCCGTCGGAGACGGCGACCACCAGGCAGTCGGGGTTGTCGGGCAGCAGCAGGTCGACGTGCTCGGCGTCGTGGGCCTCGTCCACGAGGAGCAGCGCCCGGCGTACGCCGAGGGCGTCGCGGACCATCCCGGTCAGTTCGTCGTCACCGGCGCCGGGCGGCGAGGCGATGCCGAGGTCGCCGAGCAGCCGCCGGGCCGCCTCCTCGAGGGGTACGGGGCGGCCGCCGGGCTCGGCCAGCCGGACGCGCAGAACGCCGTCCGGGTACCGGTCCGCGAGCTGCCGGGCGAGCTCCTCGGCGAGCGCGGTGCGCCCGGAACCGGGCCGCCCGGCGATGAGGAGGACGCGGGCGCGGGCGGCCCCGCGGCCCGCGAGGGTGTCGAGTCCGGCGTGTTCGATGTCGGCGTGCAGTGACTTCAGTTCCCGCTGGCGGCCGAAGAACCGGTCGCCGGGGCCGGAGCGAACGGCACCCGCCCTGCCGGGGCCGCCCAAGTCCAGCGCCTGATCCGTCACGGGTCACGCTCCAGTCCGTCCGCGCACGAGCCGAGCCCGCCGGGGCTCCGCACGGGCGGTCCGAGCGTAGTTCACGCTCTGCGACGAACCGTGCGGAGCGGTCGGGGAACGACGCCGCGATCGCTCGATCGGATCAACGGATCTTCAGACAGGCGCGGTTGAGTACCCGTCAGCCGCAGCGAGCCGGAACCGGGGCCGCGTCACGCCTCGAACGGGCGGGCCGGCCACGGGGCCTGCGCCTCGCGCAGCGCGTCGAAGCCCTCTCCCGCGCGCGCCGCCACCGCCGACAGGACACCGACGACCAGGCACGTGTTGTGCAGGTCCCCGGCGAGCACCCCCCGGACCAGCTCCGCCAGCGGCACCCGCGCCAGCTCCATGTCCGCCTCCTCCTCGGCGACCTCGAAGCGTTCGCCGTCAGCCGCCGACAGGTCGCGCGCCAGGAAGATCCGCACGGCCTCGTCGCAGCCGCCCGGGGTGGTGTAGACGTCGGTCAGCACCCGCCAGTCCTCGGCCTTGACGTGCGCCTCCTCGTACAGCTCCCGCTGGGCCGCGTGCAGCGGGTTCTCGCCCGGCACGTCCAGCAGGCCGGCCGGGATCTCCCACAGCTTGTGGCGCACGGGGTGCCGGTACTGGCGCAGCACCAGCACCCGGTCCTCGTCGTCGATGGCGAGGACGGCGACCGATCCCGGGTGGACCTGGTAGTCCCGCTTGACGACCGATCCGTCGGGCATGACCACGTCGTCGGTGCGGACGCTCGTCTTGTTGCCCCGGAACGGCGTCTCGGTCGCGGTGACCCGCCACTCCTCGGGCGTGTCCTTGATCGTCATCGAAAGCGTCCTTCCACCACGCACAAACGGAAACCGGGGTACGGACCGCACGGTCCGCACCCCGGTCAACCGTATCGCCTGGGGTCACTCGCCCGACGTGCTCGCGGCCTGCCGGCGCTCCACGGCCGCCTTCACCAGACCGGCGAACAGCGGGTGCGGACGGGTCGGGCGCGAGCGCAGCTCGGGGTGCGCCTGGGTGGCGACCAGGTAGGGGTGCACCTCGCGCGGGTACTCGACGTACTCGACGAGCTTGTTGTCGGGGGACGTGCCCGAGAAGAGGATGCCCGCCTTCTTCTCCAGCTCCGCGCGGTAGGCGTTGTTCACCTCGTAGCGGTGGCGGTGGCGCTCCTCGACGTACGGCTGGTCCGCGTAGACCTCGCGCACGATCGAGCCCTCGGCGAGCTTGGCCGGGTACAGGCCGAGCCGCATGGTGCCGCCCAGGTCGCCCGCGCCCTCCACGTAGGCGAGCTGCTCCTCCATGGTGGAGATCACCGGGTGCGCGGTGGCCGCGTCGAACTCGGTGGAGTTGGCGTCGGGGATCTCGGCCAGGTTGCGCGCGGCCTCGATCACGATGCACTGCAGGCCCAGGCACAGGCCGAGCAGCGGGACCTTGTTCTCGCGGGCCCAGCGGATGGCGCCGACCTTGCCGTCGACACCGCGCTCGCCGAAGCCGCCGGGGATGACGATCGCGTCGACGTCGCCGAGCTGCTTCTGCGCGCCCGCCTGCGTCTTGCAGTCGTCGGAGGTGACCCACTTGACCTTGACGCGGGCCTTGTTCGCGAACCCGCCGGCGCGCATCGCCTCGGTCACCGACAGATAGGCGTCGGGCAGGTCGATGTACTTGCCCACCAGCGCGACGGTGACCTCGTGGTCGGGGTTGTGTACGCGGTCCAGCAGGTCGTCCCACGTGGTCCAGTCGACGTCGCGGAACGGCAGGTCCAGCTTGCGCACGACGTACGCGTCCAGGCCCTCGGTGTGCAGCACCTTCGGAATGTCGTAGATCGACTTGGCGTCGATGGCGGCGACGACCGCGGCCTCGTCGACGTCGCACATGAGCGAGATCTTGCGCTTGATCGCGGTCGGCACGTCACGGTCCGCGCGCAGCACGATCGCGTCCGGCTGGATACCGATGTTGCGCAGCGCGGCGACCGAGTGCTGTGTCGGCTTGGTCTTCAGCTCGCCGGACGGGCCGATGTAGGGCAGCAGCGAGATGTGCACCACGAAGACGTTGTCCCGGCCGACCTCGTGGCGGACCTGGCGGACGGTCTCCAGGAACGGAAGCGACTCGATGTCGCCCACGGTGCCGCCCACCTCGGTGATCACCACGTCGACGTCGTCGGTGGCCATGCGGCGGATGCGCGACTTGATCTCGTTGGTGATGTGCGGGATGACCTGCACCGTGTCGCCGAGGTACTCGCCGCGCCGCTCCTTGGCGATGACCTGGGAGTAGACCTGGCCGGTGGTGACGTTGGCCGAGCCGTCGAGGTCGACGTCGAGGAAGCGCTCGTAGTGGCCGATGTCCAGGTCGGTCTCGGCGCCGTCGTTGGTGACGAACACCTCACCGTGCTGGAACGGGTTCATGGTGCCCGGGTCGACGTTCAGGTACGGGTCGAGCTTCTGCATGGTGACCCGCAGGCCCCGCGCCTTGAGCAGCGCGCCCAGGCTGGAGGCCGTGAGGCCCTTGCCGAGGGAGGAGGCGACACCCCCGGTGACGAAGATGTGCTTGGTCGTCATGGATTTGGGCGGCATCGCCAAGAGGGGGCTCCCGTGGTCGCGAAGTGGGGTGCGTGCCGGCGTCCGACCCGGATTCGGGGGTGCCGTCGCTGCGGTGTCGGGGCCTTCTCGTATCGGGACGGCCACCGGTCCACGGGGTACCAGGGTATCAGCGACGGGCCACGGCCGCTTCCGGCCACACCCGGCGCCGCGCACCGGGCAGGCGCGGGGACCGTTCACCGCGGCCCGCCCGCCGCTCGCCCGTTCGGCGCAGTCATGTTGTCCGGACACCTGCGCGGACCACTTGCGTGCGTCGTATCCTGCCTGGACACTCGCTGCCGAGCCGGGCCGGTCGACCGGCACCACGGAGCCCCGTCACCCGGAAAATCCGGCACCCCCACACCATGCGGGTGGCGACGGTGCCACTGTGGTGTTGGGGTCGCCGCAGCTCGTCAACGACCCTTGACTGCAGTAAGCGCCCCGCGGGGCGGACGTGGCCGTTCGACTGGAGATGCACGTGGCCGGGCGCATCGAGGATTACGCACTCATCGGAGACATGCAGACCGCAGCACTGGTCTGCCGGGACGGCACGGTCGACTGGCTGTGCCTGCCCCGCTTCGACTCGCATGCCATCTTCGCCGGGATCCTCGGCACCGAGGAGCACGGATTCTGGCGGCTCGGGCCGGCGTACAGCGTGAACGACGCACCACCGGCCGCCGACCGCCGCCGCTACCGTGGCGACTCGCTGATCCTCGAGTCGGAGTTCGACACGCCGCGCGGCACGGTCCGCGTGACCGATTTCATGCCGCCTCGTGACGGGGCGCCCCAGCTGATCCGGATCGTGGAGGGCGTCAGCGGCCGGGTGCCGATGCGCTCCGAGCTGCGCATGCGGTTCAGCTACGGGCGCGTGGTCCCGTGGGTGCACAAGATCGACAACCGTACGGTCGCCGTCGCCGGACCCGACTCCGTCTGGCTGGACACCGACGCCGAGACGTACGGCAAGGACCTGACCACCTACTCGGACTTCACCGTCTCCCCCGGCGAGCGGATCGCGTTCACGATCAGCTGGCAGCCCTCGCACAAGGAGCAGCCGGGCCTGCCGGACCCCGAGGGCTCCTTGGACGCCACCGCCGACTTCTGGCGCGAATGGGTCGACCACTGCACCTACCACGGCCCCTACCGCGAGGCCGTCGTCCGCTCCCTGATCACGCTGAAGGCCCTGACGTACGCGCCGACCGGCGGGATCGTCGCCGCGCCGACGACCTCGCTCCCCGAGGACATCGGCGGCGTACGGAACTGGGACTACCGCTACACCTGGCTGCGCGACGCGGCGATCACCCTGTCGTCGCTGCTGCGCACCGGATACCGCGAGGAGGCCCGCGCCTGGCGCGAGTGGCTGCTCCGCGCGGTCGCCGGCGACCCCGAGAACCTGCAGATCATGTACGGCATCGCGGGCGAACGGGAACTGGGCGAGGCCGAGTTGGACTGGCTGCCGGGCTACGAGAACTCCAGCCCGGTCCGGGTCGGCAACGGCGCCGCGCACCAGCTCCAGCTCGACGTCTACGGCGAGGTCACCGAGGCCCTGCACCTCGCGCACATGACCGGCCTGGCGCGCAACGACTACGCCTCGCTGCTCCAGCTCAAGCTGATCCAGTACCTGGAGAAGCACTGGGACCAGCCCGACGAGGGCATCTGGGAGGTGCGCGGCCCGCGCCGGCACTTCGTGCACTCCAAGGTGATGGCCTGGGTCGCCGTCGACCGCACGATCAAGCTCATCGAGTCCGGCGACGCCGACGGACCGCTGGACCGCTGGCGCGAGCTGCGCGACGAGATCCACCGGGACGTCTGCGAGAAGGGCTACGACAAGGAGCGCAACACCTTCACCCAGTCGTACGGCTCGCAGGAGCTCGACGCCTCCCTGCTGCTGATCCCGCAGATGGGCTTCCTGCCGCCCGACGACAAGCGGGTCATCGGCACGATCGAGGCGATCCAGCGCGAGCTGTCGACGTCGGACGGCTTCATCCTGCGCTACCCGACCGAGGGCGCCGAAGAGGGCGTGGACGGCCTTCCTGGCGACGAGGGCGCCTTCCTCGCGTGTTCGTTCTGGATGGCCGACGACCTGGCGATGATCGGCCGGGTCGACGAGGCCCGCAAGCTGTTCGAGAAGCTGCTGGCCCTGCGCAACGACCTCGGGCTGCTCGCCGAGGAGTGGGACCCGCGGCTCCAGCGGCAGGTGGGCAACTTCCCCCAGGCGTTCAGTCACGTTCCGCTGATCGACACCGCCCTGCGGCTGACGGCCTCGGGCGCGTACGGAGGCTGACCGTGTTGTCGCTGGTCGTGCCGCCCCTGTAGCGTCCGCAGCCATGGACACGCAGGGCGGCATCACCGTGCGGCGGGCGCTGGAGCTGCCGGGCCTGCGCAGTGGGCTGCCGGAGGTCCTGGCCGGGGCCGACCGGCTCGACCGCACGGTCCGCTGGGTGCACGCCGGTGAGGTGCCCAACATCGCCTCGCTCCTCAAGGGCGGCGAACTGCTGCTGACGACCGGTCTGGGGCTCGGTACCAGACCGGCCGAGCAGCGCGCCTTCGTGAACCGGCTGGCGGAACGCGGGATCGCCGCGCTCGTCGTCGAACTGGGGGCGCGGTTCGCGCGCCTGCCCGCCGCGATCGTCGAGACGGCGCGCGCGGCCGGGCTGCCGCTGGTCCAGCTGCACCGCGAGGTGCCGTTCGTGACGGTGACGGAGGAGATCCACACCGAGATCGTCAACGGCCACTACGCGCTGCTGCGGCAGGCCGAAGAGGTGAACCGGCGGTGCACCGAGGCGCTGCTGGCCGGCGGCGGAGTCCCCCAGGTGCTCGGCATTCTCGCCTCGTTCACGGGCGACCCCGTCTTCCTGGAGACACCCGACGGGCAGCTGCTGTACGCGGCGGACACCCCCGGCGACGAGGCGGCCGTCGCCGATCCGCTCCAGGTGTGGGAAGGGCTGCGCGGCGGACGCCAGGACGGGCCGCCGACGAACGCCGTCCTGGTGGACGTTCCGGGCGGCGGCCGGGGCACGGCCGCGGTGCGCGCCCGGCTGGTGCTGCTGGCGGTGTCGTCCCCGTTGCTGCCCGTGCACCGCATCGCCGCGCAGCGCGCGGCCGCGTCGCTCGCGGTCGTCCTCATGCAGGCCCGCCAGGAGGAGGAGCTCGCGGCCCGTGGCCGCGGCGACTTCCTGACCGACCTGGCCGAGGGCCGCATCGCCCCGGAGGACGCCCCGGCGCAGGCCCGCGTGCTCGGCTTCAAGCCGGGTTCGGGCCCGCTGCTGCCGGTGGTGATGCGGCTCGCCGCCGAGCTGACGCCGACGGGCAACTGGGCCGTGCTCGCCCGGGCCGTCTCCGATGCGCTGGCCTCCCTCGGAGTGCCGGTCCTGCTCGGCGTGCGCCCCGTGGAGGGCCGCGTACCGCTCCTCGTCGGCCTCCGGGCGGAATCCGACCGGACAGTGGTCGCCGGCCGGGTCGCCGACGCGCTGCGCACGGGCGTCGAACGGGCGGGCCTCGGGAGGGCGGCGCACCCGCCGGTGGTCGTGGTGGGCGTGGCGGGCGGCTGGGCCACGGCGGGGGCAGGGCTGCGGCACGCGGCGGAGACGGCGACGGCGGCGCGGGGGCTGAGCGACCGCCCCTGGTACGACGCCCGTCGTCTGGACATCGACCTGCTGCTGTGGCGACTGCGCGAGCATCCGGACCTGGCGGCGTTCGTGGACCGCGCGATCGGGCCGCTGCGGGCACACGACGCGACGTCACGCCCGCCGCTGCTGCCGACGCTGGAGACGTATCTGGCCCACGCGGGCCGCAAGGCGGAGACCGCGCGCGAACTGCATCTGAACCGGCAGACGCTGTACAACAGGCTGGCGCGGATCGGGGAGCTGCTGGGCACGGACCTGGACGACCCGGAGACGGTGCTCTCCCTGAGCCTTGCCCTCCGCGCCCGCCGCCACGCGCCCTGACCGGGGAGGCCGCCCCCGCGCCCCTGTCGGGGCTCGCCCCGAACCCCGCGCCCGCGGGGTACTCCTCGGGGCTCCGCCCCGAACCCCGCGCCTCAAACGCCGGCGGGGCTCGACGGGTCAGCCGGCGCGGGTTGGTTCTTCGCGCAGCGCCGTGCCCGGCCCCTGCGACGACTGAGGGCGACGCCGCGCGGAGCGCGTGCGGAGCGGGGGCTGGGCGGAGCCCCGTTGTCATCGCGCGGCGGCGCATCCAGCCCGGGGCGACGCCACGGCACACGGCTCGGGGTCCGGGGCGCAGCCCCAGTCACGGGAAGGGGCCGGGGTGGGGAAAACCCCGCGCAGCGGGCCCCTCGACACGGCGCGCCGACCTCCCGGCACCGCGCGGAGCGCGTGCGGAGCGGGGGCTGGGCGGAGCCCCGTTGCCGTCGCGCGGCGGCGCATCCAGCCCGGGGCGACGCCACGGCACACGGCTCGGGGTCTGGGCCGCAGCCCCAGTCACGGGAAGGGGCCGGGGTGGGGAAAGCGCCCCGCGCAGCGGCCCCCTCGACACGGCGCGCCGACCTCCCGGCACCGCGCGCAGCACGTGCGGACCGGGTGGCTGGGCAGAGTCCCCGTTGCCATCGCGCGGCGGCGCATCCAGCCCGGGGCGAAGCCACGGCACACGGCTCGGGGTCCGGGGCGCAGCCCCAGTCACGGGAAGGGCGGGATGGGGAAAGCCCCCCGCGCAGCGCCCCCTCCACACGGCGCGCCGACCTCCCGGCACCGCGCGGAGGGCGAAACGGGGCACGGGGCGAAGCCCCGGGAAATGCCCCGCGCGCCTCAGCCCCCGCCCACCACCTCGTCGTACACGCTCAGCATCTGCGCGATCGTGTCGTCCTCGGACGGCCACGCCCCCGCCTGCACCCGCCCCGCCCGTGCCAGCTCCTCCCGGCGCACCGGGTCAGCCAGCAGTCCGGAGACGGCCGATGCCAGCGCGCCCGCGTCCCCGTACGGGACCAGCACCGCCGCCTCGCCGACCAGTTCGGGCACGCCGCCCACCGCCGTCGCGACGAGGGGGACGCCCAGCCGCAGTGCCTCCTGCGCCGGCACCGGGCGCGCCTCCCAGCGACTGGGCAGGACCGCGACGTCCGCGGCCGCGAGGATCTCGGCCGCGTCGTCGCACCGGCCGAGCAGCCGCACGGGCAGGTCCTCGTCCTCGATGCGCCGCTGGAGCGCCGCCCGCTGAGGCCCCTCCCCCGCGATCAGCAGCAGCGGCGCCGGGTCCCGGGCGCGCCACTGGCGGGCGGCGTCCAGCAGCACCCCGTACCCGCGGTGTTCGTCGAGGCTTCCGACGGCGACCAGCAACGGCCGCTCCACGACGCCGAGTTCGGCCCGCTTCTTGTCCGGGCGGCCCAGCGGCACGCAGCCGCGGGGCGTCGCCAGCGGCGCGAGCCGGGCGTCGCGGGCACCGCGGGCGCGGGCCCGGTCCACGAGCTCGGAGCAGGTGGCGAACACAACGGCCGCCGCCCGTACGGCCCTTCGCTCGATGAGCCGCAGGACCTGGCGCCGCGCGCCCTCACCGTGCCCGCGGGTGTGCCATGTGACGACGAGCGGCACGCGCTGCCCGCTCAGCGCGAGCGCGGCGCGCACGGCGGCGTGCAGCCCGTGCGCGTGCACCACGTCCGCGTCGGCGCACGCCGCGCGCAGGGCGCCGACGGACAGCGGATCGCTCCGGCGCGGCACGGGCACGAAGTGCGCTCCGGTGCCCAAGTAGTCGTATGTGTCATCCAGTTCGGCGGGGGCGCACACCGTCACCCGCACGCCCCGCGCCACCAGCCCCGCGGCCAGCGACCTGACGTGCGCGCTGCTGCCCGCACTGCCGCCGCCCAGTACCTGGACCGTACGCAGCTCTGTCACGCGCCAAGAATGCCAGCCCGTACGGACGTTCAGGCACCGTCCTGATGTCGTGCCTGTATCGGAACGGGGTCCTCGGTGACGGGATCACTCACATAGGTGATTTGGCCGCGATCCTGCTGACGTCGGCTCCCCGTACCGCCGCCGCGACGAAGGCCGCGGCGTGCAGGACGAGTCCTGCGCGACCGTTGCCCGCCACGACCGCCGTACCGAGCGCTGCGCCCAGCGCATGGGCACCGGTGTCGCCGAGCATGGTGCGCTCGCCGAGGTCGTCGGTGACGACGGCGGCCGCGGCGCCCACCGGCGCGGCGGCGAGCGCGCCGGCGGCTCCCCGGCGCAGCAGGCCGGGCGCGCCGAGCCCCATGACGGCGAGGGCGGCGCGCCCCGGCGCCACGTCGACGAGGTTGACGAAATGCGCGGAGCCGGCGATCACCACCCCGGCGAGGAGCCTGTCGAGCGGACGTTCCTTGAGCATCGCCCCGGCGACGAGCCCGGCGGCGCCGATCCCGAACAGTTTGACCGCTCCGCTCGTCACCTCGCCCCGGCGCAGGGCGCCCAGGTGGGCCCGGAAGCCGCGCCGCGGGTCCCCGGCGCCGGCGATGTCGTCGTAGGCCCCGCACAGCCCGGCCGCGCCGACGGCGATCACCGCGGCGCCTCGCGTGCGGGCGGGCAGGGCGCCGGCCACGGAGCCGAGGGCGACGGCCGGTCCGGCGAACAGGTCGACGGTGCGTCCGGCGTGATTCGTGCGCTCCCAGCGTGCGCAGCCGGGGGCCACGCGCCGCCGCAGCGCCGCGGTGACCGACCTCGTGGCGCCGAAGGCGGTGAGGAGGGCGGTGGTCCGGGCGGGGTTCCTGGTCTCCTGGCCTGCTCGCATCGCCCCACCCTATGATCACGCGCGTGCGCCGCCGCGCCGCCCGGGTGCGCCGGGGCGCCCGGTCACGCGGATGTCCGCACCCTCCCGGGTCAGCCGTCGGCGCGGGCCGCTGCCAGCAGTTCCTCCGCGTGCGCCCTCGCCGTCTGCGAGTCCTCCTGGCCCGCGAGCATCCGGGACAGCTCGCGCACCCGGTCCTCGCCCTCCAGGACGGTGACCCCGGAGCGGGTCACGGAGCCGTCGTCGGTCTTCTCGACGAGCAACTGCCGGTCCGCGAACGCGGCCACCTGCGGCAGGTGGGTGACCACGACCACCTGGGCCGACCTGGCCAGCTTCGCGAGGCGCCGCCCGATCTCGACCGCCGCCTTGCCGCCCACACCCGCGTCGACCTCGTCGAAGAGGTACGTCGGCACCGGGTCGGTGCCCGCGAAGACGACCTCGACGGCGAGCATCACACGCGAGAGCTCACCGCCGGACGCGCCCTTGGCGATGGGCCGCGGCGGCGCCCCCGGGTGCGGCGCGAGCAGCAGCTCGACCTCGTCCACGCCGTGGGGCCCGTACGCGACCGTCCGGCCGCCCACCTCGACGCCGTCCGGATCGTCCGTCTGCCGGACGGCGAAGGAGACCCGGGCGTGCGGCATCGCGAGCGAGGCGAGCTCCTCGGTGACGGCCTGCGCGAACCGGGCCGCGGCCTCCGTACGGGCGTCCGTCAACGCCTGGGCCAGCTCGGACAGTTCACGGCGCAGGGCGTCCCGCTCAGCGACCAGCTCGCCGATCCTGTCGTCGTCGCCGTCGAGCTCGGTCAGCCGGGCCGCGCCCTGCTCGGCCCAGGCCAGCACGGCCGCGATGTCCTCGCCGTACTTGCGGGTCAGCTGCGTCAGGGCCGCCCGCCGCTCCTCGACCGCGGCCAGCCGCAACGGGTCGGCGTCGAGGTTGTCCGCGTACCCGGCGAGCTCGCCGGCCACGTCGCCGAGCAGGATGGAGATCTCGCCCATCCGGTCCGCGAGCGCGGCCAGGGCAGGGTCGTGGGCCCGTACGGCGTCCAGCGCCCGTCCCGCGCCCGCGACCAGGGTGGTCGCGTCCACGGCCTCGGGGTCCTCGGGATTGCCCGCGAGGGCACCGTGCGCGACGGAGGCGGCGGAGGCGAGGGCCTCGGCGTGTCCGAGCCGCTCGGCCTCGGCCGCCAGCTCGACATCCTCGCCGGGGCGCGGCTCCACGGCCGCGATCTCGTCGAGGCCGAACCGCAGCAGATCCGCTTCCTGGGCGCGTTCGCGGGCGCGTGTGGTCAGCTCGTCCAGCTCCGCGGCGACGGCACGCAGCCGGCGGTAGGCGGCCGCGTACTTGGCGTGCGGGCCGGTCACCGCGTCACCCGCGTACCGGTCGAGCGCCTCGCGCTGGCGCGCGGGGCGCAGCAGGCCCTGCTGGTCGGTCTGACCGTGGACGGCGACGAGTTCGTCGGCGAGCTCGGAGAGCATGCCGACGGGCACGGAACGCCCGCCCAGGTGGGCGCGCGAGCGCCCCTCCGCCGAAACGGTCCGGCTGATCAGCAGCGTGCCCTCGTCGAGCTCCGCCCCGGCCTCCTCGGCGCGCAGCGCGGCGGGGGCGTCGGCGGACACCCTGATCCGCCCCTCCACCACCGCCGACTTGGCGCCGATCCGCACCAGGGCGGGGTCGGCCCGTCCGCCGAGCAGCAGCCCGAGGCTCGTGACGACCATCGTCTTGCCCGCGCCCGTCTCGCCGGTCACCGCGGTGAACCCGGGCGACAGCTCGACGACCGCGTCGTCGATGACTCCGAGCGACCGTATCCGCATCTCCTCCAACACGGACACGACCTTACGAGGTCCGGGGGCCGCCGCGCGACGGACCCCGGCCACCCGTTCACTCTCCCGTGCAACGCCGGAGCGCGCTCAGTGCGGTGCGCCGCGCCAACCCGACACCGGCAGTGCGAACTTGGCGACAAGCCGGTCCGTGAACGAGGCGTGGTGAAGCCGGGCCAGCCGCACGGGAACGGCTCCTCGCCTGACCACGACACGAGCGCCGGAGGGCAGCTCCACGGTGCGACGGCCGTCGCACCAGAGCACTCCGTGCGGGGTGTGCGGCTGGACCTCGACGGCGAGCGTCGAGTCCGGGGAGGTCACCAGCGGCTTCGCGAACAGGGCGTGCGCGCTGATCGGCACCATCAGCAGCGCCTCGACCTCTGGCCAGACCACCGGTCCGCCGGCCGAGAAGGCGTACGCGGTCGAGCCCGTCGGGGTCGCGCAGACGATGCCGTCGCAGCCGAAGCCGGTCACCGGACGTCCGTCGATCTCCAGGACGACCTCGAGCATCCGCTCGGGCGAGACCTTCTGGACGGCGGCCTCGTTCAGCGCCCAGTCCCGGTGGACGATGTCGCCGTTGCTGTGCACGACGACGTCGAGGGTCATGCGCTCCTCGACCTCGTAGGCGCGGGTGACGACACGGTCGACCACCTTGTCGAGGTCGTCGCGCTCGGCCTCGGCGAGGAAGCCCACACGGCCGAGGTTGACGCCGAGCATCGGCACGCCGGAGGCGCGGGCGAACTCGGCGCCGCGCAGCAGCGTCCCGTCACCGCCGAGCACGACGAGCAGCTCGCAGCCGTCGAGCACTTCGGGCGTGGCGTCGGGGACGGTCTCGACGGACGCGGGCAGCGGCAGGTCCGCCGCCTCGGCCTCCAGCACCCGGACGTCGATGCCGTTGCGCAGCAGGCCCTGGACGACGAGTTCGGCGCTGCGGATCGCCGCGGGCCGACCGGTGTGGGCGAGCAGGAAAACGGTGCGTACGCGGGTTCTGGCTGATGTCGTGGTCGCTGCTGTCGTGGTCAACGAGGTCCCTCCGCCACTGCACGGTCGACGTCCGCCGGATCGAGCTCGGGCGCCCCGGCCCGGAGCCACAGAAAGTATTCGACGTTCCCAGACGGGCCGGGCAGCGGGCTGGCGGTGACCCCCCGTACACCGAGGCCGAGTTCCCCCGCCCGCTCGGCCACAGAACGTACGGCCTCGGCCCGCAGTTCCGGGCTGCGCACGACGCCGCCGCTGCCGAGGCGTTCCTTGCCCACCTCGAACTGGGGCTTGACCATGAGGACCAGGTCCGCGTCGGGCGCGCTGCAGCGGACCATGGCCGGCAGCACGAGCCCGAGCGGGATGAAGGACAGATCACCCACCACCAGGTCCACCGGCACTCCGTCGATCGTCTCCAACGTCATCTCACGGACGTTGGTACGGTCCTTGACGGTCACGCGTTCATCGCTCTGCAGGGACCAGGCGAGCTGTCCGTAGCCGACGTCCACGGCGACGACGTGCGCGGCGCCGGCGCGCAGCAGCACGTCGGTGAAGCCGCCGGTCGACGCGCCCGCGTCCAGCGCCCGCCGCCCCTCGACCTTCAGGCCGAGCGGTACGAAGGCGGCCAGCGCGCCCGCCAGCTTGTGGCCGCCACGGGACACGTAGTCCGGGTCGTCGGCGTCGGCGGCGACGACGATCGCCGCGCTCGTCTCGACCTGGGTGGCGGACTTGGTCGCGGTGTTGCCGCCGACGCTGACCCGCCCGGCGGCGATCAGCTGGGCGGCGTGCTCGCGCGAGCGCGCGAGCTTGCGGCGTACCAGCTCGGCGTCGAGACGGCGGCGGGCGACTCCTGCCACGGTGGGTTCAGCTCCTGTGGTTGTGCGACGGGTCATGGGGGCGCCTGTCGAGCGCGGTCAGCGCGTCCCGCAGACCCCGGTGTACATCCTCGTACACCTCCAGGTGTCCGTCGGCAGCGAGGTGGTCGGCGTCGGCCAGCCTCTCCAGCAGGGCGTCCACCTCGGCCTTGCCGGTGGGCACGCGCGGCACGCCGAGCGGCGCGGGCGCGGCGGGGTCGGGCGCCGGCTCGGGCTCGGGTACCGGCCCCTCCTGGGCGGGCATGGAGTCGCTCATGCCCAGACGCTACCGCGAAGCCCTGCGGTACCGTCGATCACGATGGCCACGACGCAGGAGTGCCTCGGCGCACTCGAGAGACTTTCGGACAACCTGGCGAAGGCGGACGGCGACGTACGCAGCGCGGCGGCGCTGGACCGCTCCCTCAGCTGCCACGTCACGGACCTGGACACGACGTTCACCGGCCGCCTCCAGGACGGCCGGATCGAGGTGATGGACACGCTGCCGGGCCCGCCCCGGGAGAAGGCGCAGATCCGCCTGGCGATGGCGGGCGACGACCTGGTGGCGATGGTCGACGGCGACCTGAACTTCGCACGGGCATGGGCGTCGGGCCGGATCCGCCTGGAAGCCGGCTTCCGCGACCTCCTCCGCCTGCGCGCGCTGCTGTAGCGGGACCCCTCCACGGCCGGGCCGCGGCCGGACGACCCGCTCACGGTGCTCCGCTCCGGCCGCCAGGGCAGCGGGGGCGCTGCCGGGGCGGAGCCCGACGGCCGTCGGAGGTAGAGGCGACCGGGCACCGCCCGAGCGCGGCACGGGGTCCGGAGCGAAGTCCGACGGCCGCCAGGCCGCTGGGCTCCGGGCAACCACCCGAGGCCACAGGACCCGGGGCGAAGCCCCACCGGCGCCCACCGCAGACGCATCCGGGGCCACCCCCCGGCCGCAACACGAAACCCGGCGCGAAGCCCCACGCCCGCCACGCCGCAGGGCTTCGGGCAACCGCCCGAGGCGACAGGGGTCCGGGGCGAAGCCCCGGTTCGGGAAGGGGCGGGGTGGGGGACGTCGCGCGCGGCGGCCCGCCCCCGACGCCTCACGCCGCCGTCGCCGCGCGCCTCCGCGCCGCCGGTACGACCAGCGGCGTGCCCGACTCCGGGTCCTCGATGACCTGACTCCTGACCTGGAAGACCTCCTCCACCAGCTCCGCCGTCACCACCTCCGTCGGCGGCCCCTGCGCGACCACCTTCCCGTCCCGCAGCGCGATCAGGTGCGTGGCGTAGCGCGCCGCCTGGTTCAGGTCGTGGAGCACGGCGACCAGCGTGCGGCCCTGGGACTCGTGCAGCTCCGCGCACAGGTCCAGCACCTCCAGCTGGTGCTGGATGTCCAGGAACGTCGTCGGCTCGTCGAGCAGCAGCAGCGGCGTCTGCTGCGCCAGCGCCATCGCGATCCACACACGCTGACGCTGACCGCCGGACAGCTCGTCGACGTACCGGTCGCCCAGTCCCCCGACCCCCGTGGCAGCCATCGACTCCTGGACGATGCGCTCGTCCTCCGCCGACCACTGCCGCAGCAGGCCCTGGTGCGGGTAACGCCCGCGGCCCACGAGGTCGGCGACCGTGATCCCGTCAGGCGCGACCGACGACTGCGGGAGCAGACCGAGCGTCCTGGCCACCTTCTTGGCGGGCATGGAGTGGATGGCGTGTCCGTCGAGCAGGACCCTGCCCCGGGACGGCTTGAGCATCCGGGACAGGGCGCGCAGCAGGGTCGACTTGCCGCAGGCGTTCGGGCCGACGATCACGGTGAAGGACCGGTCGGGAATCTCCACCGAGAGGTCCTCGGCGATGACCCGCTGGTCGTAGGCGAGGGTGACCGATTCCGCGGTGAGACGCTGCATGGTGGTCGTACTCCCGGCGTTCTGAGGGGACTTCTGAGAGGGCATCGCGGTCGGCGCGGCGGCGGGCGGCCTCATATCCGGCCGGCCCTGCGTTCCGTGACGAGCAGCCAGAGCAGGTAGCAGCCGCCGAGCACGCCGGTCACCACGCCCACGGGCAACTGCCGGTCGGTGAAGGCGTTGGTGGCCACCCAGTCCGCCACGAGCAGCAGCGCCGCGCCCGTCACGGCCGCCGCGGCGAGGTTCGGGCCGGGCGAGCGGGTCAGGCGGCGGGCCAGCTGGGGAGCGCTGAGCGCCACGAAGGAGATCGGCCCCGCCGCAGCGGTGGCCACGGCGATGAACAGCACGCCTGAGCCCATCAGCACGATCCGGGTGCGTTCGACGGGCACGCCCAGCCCGTACGCGGCGTCGTCGCCCATCTCCAGCATGCGCAGCGGCCTCCCGTGCGCCAGGACCACGGGCAGCAGCACGGCGCACATGATCAGCAGCGGCCGGACCTGCGCCCAGTCGCGTCCGTCGAGGGAACCCGTCATCCAGAGCGTGGCGCGGGTCGCGTCGACCAGGTCCGCCTTGGTGATCAGGTAGTGGATGACCGCGGTGAGCATGGCCGCGACGCCGATGCCGACGAGCACCAGCCGAAAGCCCTGCACGCCGCGCTTCCAGGCGAGGAGGCGGACGAGGACGCCGGTGAGGAGGCCCCCGGCGACCGCGCCGCCGGACACGGCGAGCGAGTCCCCGCCGAAGAGCACGATGACCGCGAGCGCACCGACGGTCGCCCCCTGGCCGAAGCCGATCACATCGGGGCTGCCGAGCGGATTGCGGGACAGCGACTGGAAGATCGCGCCGCTGAGGGCGAGGGACGCCCCGACGAGAACGGCGACGAGCACCCGCGGCAGCCGCAGCTCCCGGACGATGAACTCCTGCGCCGCGGTGCCGTTCCCGAGCAGGGTGTCGACGACGTCGCGGAACGACATGGGGAAGTCCCCGCTGCCGATGAGGACGACGGCCGAGGCCGCCGCGGCCGCCGCGAGCACCAGGACGACGGCCGATGCCCGCGGATCGACCCGGACGGAGAACCCTCCGGGTGTGCGTATGGCTTTCACCGGGCTGTTCACAGCTGGGCCATCCTCTTGCGGCGTACGAGTCGGATGAAGACGGGCCCGCCGATCAGCGCGGTGACGATGCCGACCTGGAGCTCGGAGGGGCGCGCGACGATCCGGCCGACGACGTCCGCGCCCAGCAGCAGGACGGGCGCGAGGACCGCGGCGTACGGCAGGATCCAGCGCATGTCCGGGCCGGTGAGGGCCCGTACGACGTGCGGGATCATCAGCCCGACGAAGACGATCGGCCCGCACGCGGCCGTCGCGGCCCCGCACAGCAGGGTGACCGCGATCATCGCGAGGACCCGGGTGCGGTTGAGGTGGGCGCCCAGGGAACGGGCGGTGTCGTCGCCCATCTCCATGGCGTTCAGCGGGCGGGCGATCAGCAGCGACAGCACCGCGCCCACGGCGACGAACGGCACGATCTTCGTGACCGTGCCCGTCTCGGCCGACGCCAGCGAGCCGACGGTCCAGAACCGCAGCCGGTCAAGCGCCGCCGAGTCGAGCAGCTGCACGGCGTTGATGTACCCGTACAGGGCGGCCGTCGCCGCGGTGCCGGCGAGCGCGAGCCGTACGGGGGTGGCGCTGCGGCTGCCGCCGAGGACGTACACGGCGGCGGAGACGACGGCGGCCCCACCGAAGGCGAACCAGACATAGCCCGTGAGCGAGGTGACGCCGAGGAAGCCGATGGCCGACACGACCGCGGCGGCCGCCCCCGCGTTGACGCCCAACAGGCCGGGCTCCGCGAGGGGGTTGCGGGTCAGGGCCTGCATGACCGCGCCGGACAGGCCGAGCGCGGCCCCGACGATCAGACCGAGCAGCGTCCTGGGTACGCGTACGTCCCGGACGATGACGTCGTTTCCGGTGCCCGTGTTCCGGAACAGGGCGTCCCACACGTCGGCCACCGGGATCGGCTTGGCGCCCACGGCGATGCTCGCGACGCAGACCAGCAGCAGGACCACGACCGACACCAGCAGCCCGGCGGCACGCAGGGCGTGGCGCTTGGGGCTCTCGGCTGCGGGGACCGGCTGCGCGCTCTGTTGCGGAGGACTCTCGACCAACACCAGGTTAGGTTAGCCTACCCTCCCATCGTCGCCTCCGGCCGGTTCGTGCGACGTCCTCGCCGAGCCCGCACCACCGGCCTCCCCTGCCTCCATCGGCCAAGCGCCGGGCTACAACTCCAGCCGGGCCAGCACCTTCCCCGCGTCCAGCGCGCACGAGCCGTCCCCCGCGTACGTCCACGCGGCCCCGCACAGCGCGCGCAACCCGTCCAGCGGCGCCCCCTCGCCGTCCAGCACCAGCTCGTCGCCGCGCACCGCCGCGCTCCAGCCCCCGCAGCGGAACTCCCCGTCCGCCTTGGTCACTTCCGGCTGCGGCGTCAGCATCCCGCGCAGATCGGCGTCCACGTACGTCGGCCGGTGCTGCGGAACGGCCGCCAGCAGCCGCGCCGCGTCCGTCACGCCCGTCAGCACGAGGAGCGAGTCCACACCGCCGTTGAACGCGCCCTCGATGTCCGTGTCCAGACGGTCCCCGACCACCAGGGGCCGCTCGGCGCCCGTCCGCAGAATCGTCTCCCGGTGCATCGGCGGCAGCGGCTTGCCCGCGATCTGAGGCTCGGCGCCCGTCGCGATCCGCACGACCTCGACCGCCGCGCCGTTGCCGGGTGCGATGCCTCGGGCACTGGGAATCGTCAGGTCGGTGTTGGACGCGAACCACGGCACGCCCCGCGCGATCGCGTAACAGGCCTCGGCGAAACGCCCCCACGGCAGATCCGGCCCGCCGTACCCCTGCACCACGGCCACCGGCCCGTCCTCCGCGGACTCCACCGGCTCGAGCCCGCGCTCACGCAGCGCCACCCGCAGCCCCTCGCCGCCGACGACCAGCACCCGGGAACCGGAGGGAACCTGCTCGGAGATCAGCCGCGCCACCGCCTGCGCGGACGTGATCACGTCCCCGGCTGCGGTCGGGATGCCCAGTTCCGTGAGGTGCCCGGCCACGGCGTCCGGGGTGCGCAACGCATTGTTCGTCACATACGCGAGGTGCATTCCGCCGGCGCGGGCGGTCGCCAGCGATTCGACAGCGTGCGTGATCGCCTCCCCGCCCGCGTACACCACCCCGTCGAGGTCGAGCAGGGCAGTGTCGTACGCCTCGCTCAGCGCGGTCGCGCTTCCGCCCGGCCGGTTCGTGCCCTGCTGACTCATCCGTATCGCTCCTCGCTCGGGTTCGCTCCCCCGATCATCGCTCATCCCTCGCGCACGCATACGATGCCCTGATGAGCAACGACGGTCCTGCGGCCGATGACGGCCTGCACCTGATCCCGTTCCGCGGACTGCGCTACGTCCCCGAGCGGGTGGGCAGCCTCGCCGCCGTGACCTCGCCGCCGTACGACGTGGTCGTCAGGCCCGACGGACTGCACCACCTCGAGTCGGCGGATCCGCACAACATCGTTCGCCTCATCCTGCCGCAGGCCGCCTCCCCCGAGGACCGTCACCGGCAGGCCGCCGATACGCTGTCCCGCTGGCTCTCCGACGGCGTGCTGGCCGCCGACCCGGAGCCCGCCCTGTACGTGTACGAGCAGCGCAAGGGCGATCTGCTCCAGCGCGGCGTCATCGGGGCGCTCGCCCTGTCCGAACCGTCCGACGGCGTCGTCCTGCCGCACGAGGACGTGATGCCGGAGGTCGTCGCCGACCGCGCCGCGCTCATGCGCACCACCGCGGCCAACCTGGAGCCCCTGCTCCTCGCCTACCGCGGCGGCGGCGAAACCTCCGGGACCAGTGCCGTGATCGAGCGCACCATCCTGAGGCCGCCGGTCATCGCCACCACCACCGAGGACGGCTTCAGCCACCGGCTGTGGTCGGTCACGGACCCGGCGGAACTCTCCGAGGTCGAAGACGACCTGAGCCGCCATCAGGCCCTCATCGCCGACGGTCACCACCGCTGGGCCACCTATCTGCGCCTGCGCGCCGAACACACGGGCGCGCCGGGCCCCTGGAACTACGGCCTGGTCCTGCTCATCGACACGGCCCGCTACCCGCTCCAGGTCCGCGCGATCCACCGCCTGCTGCGCCGGCTGCCGGTCGCCGACGCCCTGTCCGCACTCGACGGGCGGTTCCGCGTCCGCGACCTCGACGTCTCCCTGGAGCAGGCACTCGGCATCCTCGCCGGGGCGGCCGCCGAGGGCAACGCCTTCCTGCTCGCCGGTGACGGCCGCTTCCACCTCGTCGACCGTCCGGATCCGGAGCTGCTCGCCGGTACGGTCCCCGGCGGCCGCCCCGAGGCCTGGCGCACACTGGACGCGACCGTGCTCCACGCGACGATGCTGGACCGCATCTGGCACATCCCCGACACCCCGGAGCACATCACCTACATCCACGACACCCGGGCGGCGGTCACCCAGGCCGAACGGGACGGCGGCACCGCCGTGTTGATGCACCCGGTAGCCGAAGAGGTCGTCCGCGACCTCGCTCGCGAAGGTGTCACGATGCCGCGCAAGTCGACGTCGTTCGGCCCGAAGCCCGCGACGGGCCTGGTGCTGCGGAGCCTCGCACTCGACTGAGGCCGCACACGCGGGTGAGGGCGGTACCCGGCCGGGTACCGCCCTCACATGTCTCACCGCTGCCGTCTGCCCGCTACTCGGCGGACCTGTCCTGGCCCTCGTCCTCGGCCTGCGCGGCGGCGTCACCGGTGGCGTCCGGCTCCGCCCCACGCTCCGCCACCGGGGCACCGCCCTCGTCGAGGTCCTGGTCCTCCGGGGTCTCGACGAGGTCGTCCATCACGTCGACGAACTCGACGCCGTCGATCTCGGCGAGCCGGTCCGAGGCGTCGGTGGCTCCGTCCTTGTCCGCCTCGAGCGCCTTGGCGAACCACTCGCGCGCCTCGCTCTCGCGGCCGGCGGCCAGGAGCGCGTCGGCGTACGCGTAGCGCAGCCGCGCGGTCCAGGGCTGCACGGAGCTCGAGGCCAGCTCGGGGCTCTGCAGGGTCACGATGGCGGCGTCCAGCTGCCCCATGTCCCTGCGGGCTCCGGCGGCGACGAGCCGCATCTCGACCTGGCCGGCCTTGTCCAGCTTCTGCACCTCCGGCTCACCGGCCATCGCCAGCGCCCGCTCCGGACGACCCAGACCGCGCTCGCAGTCGGCCATGACGGGCCACAGTTCCACGGTGCCGGTCATCCGCCGCGCCGCCCGGAACTCGGCCAGGGCCTCGGAGTACTTCTGCGTCGCGTACGCGGCGAAGCCGGCGGCCTCGCGCACGGCGGCGACACGGGACGCGAGCCGCAGGGCCACACGGGAGTAGGCATAAGCCCGCTCGGGGTCCTCGTCGATCAGATTCGCGACCATGACGAGGTTCCTGGCGACGTCCTCGGCGAGACCCTTCGGAAGGCTCTGCAGCTCCTGCCGGACGTCCTTGTCGATCTCGTCGCCGGTGACGTCGTCGGGGATGGGCAGCCGCTTGATGGGCTCGCGGTCCGAACGGTCCCGGTCGTCACGACGGCCGTAGCCACCGCGGTCGTCGCGGCCTCGGTACCCACCACGGTCGTCGCGGCGGTCATCGCGGCGGGGACCGCGGAAGCCGCCGCCCTGGCGGTCGCGGTCGCGGTCGTCGCGGCGGAAGCCACCGGCCGGACGGTCGTCACGACGGCCGTAGCCACCGCCGCCACCACCACCGGGACGACCACCACGGTCGTCACGCCGGTCGTCACGACGGAAGCCGCCGCCCTGACGGTCCCGATCACGGTCACGGTCGCGGTCGTCGCGGCGGAAGCCGCCGGCCGGACGGTCGTCACGACGGCCATAACCACCGCCCCGCTCGTCACGCGGCCGGTCGTCACGAGAACCGCGGTACCCACCACGGTCATCACGCCGGTCGTCACGCCGGTCGTCACGCCGGTCATCACGGCGGTCATCGCGGCGGAAGCCGCCACCACGCTCGTCGTCGCGACGGAAACCGCCACCGGGACGGTCGTCACGACGGCCATAACCACCGCCGCCGGCAGGACGACCACCACGGTCGTCACGCCGGTCGTCACGACGGAAGCCGCCGCCCTGACGGTCCCGATCACGGTCACGGTCGCGGTCGTCGCGGCGGAAGCCACCGGCCGGACGGTCGTCACGACGACCATAACCACCGCCCCGCTCGTCACGCGGCCGGTCGTCACGAGAACCGCGGTACCCACCACGGTCATCACGCCGGTCGTCACGCCGGTCATCACGGCGGTCATCGCGGCGGAAGCCGCCACCACGCTCGTCGTCGCGACGGAAACCGCCACCGGGACGGTCGTCACGACGGCCGTAGCCACCACCGCCGACGGGACGACCACCACGGTCGTCACGCCGGTCGTCACGAGGACCGCGGTACCCACCGCGCTCGTCGTCGCGACGAGGCCCACGATCGCGGTCGCGGTCGTCGCGGCGGAAGCCGCCGCCGGCGGGGCGGCCGCCCCGGTCGTCACGCGATCCGCGGTAACCTCCGCGCTCACCACGGTCGTTGTCCCGACGAGGCCCACGGTCCCGGTCGTCACGACCGCCGCGGAAACCTCCCCTGTCACCACCGTCCCTGCGACGCGGCTCGCGCTCCGGACGATCGTCGGGAGAGTTGGTGGACATCGGCGTGACTCCTGTCTTCGGGTACCACAGTCATTCTCGCGCAGCCGGCCATCGACCGCGCTTCGGCATATCAGCAAAACAAAAAGGACCCTTGGTCCAGCGTGAACGCTGGACCAAGGGTCCTTCAAAGATTGTTCGGCGGCGTCCTACTCTCCCACAGGGTCCCCCCTGCAGTACCATCGGCGCTGAAAGGCTTAGCTTCCGGGTTCGGAATGTAACCGGGC
>NZ_JBFAOY010000055.1:0-27711 GCF_040675505.1 Streptomyces sp. NPDC049597 | reverse complement strand
GATCCACCACGGCGGTGGTGTGGGCATGGGCCGTTCGATCCACGCGGGGCAGGTGTCGGTCGCGGACGGCACGAAGCTGGCGGGCGAGAAGGTCCGCCGGGTGCTGACCAACGACCCGGGCATGGGCGTCATCCGCCACGTCGACGCCGGCTACGACATCGCCGACACCGTCGCCGCCGACAAGGGCGTCCGCATCCCCATGCAGGAGAACGACCCCGCGTAGCACCTCCCTCCGTGCGGCGGGGCCGGCGCTCCAGGCGCCTGGCCCCGCCCCGATCTCCATGCGGCATGTCCTGGACTGCATGGACGCCCTCGACCTCCGGGAGATCCAGGGCTGCGCGCCCGAGACGGGCCACCGGTTGCGGATCTCGAAGAGGGCGGAACTCCCCTTGGACGACGCGATCAGAAAGCGCCTCCGCCCCGCCGGAACCCCCACGGTCTCGGGTCCGAGAAATCCGGGCACCGCGCCGGCCGCGACGGGGCGAGCGGCGTGTGATGGCCCAAGAGCAAGGAGAACGACCGACATGACCCTCACCGTGGACGTGACCCCCAAGCCCTGGACCGGCCGTGACGACGGTCCGGGGGACGACCTCGTGCGCTGGCACCACGTCGTCGCCGAAGCGGCGGACGGCCGCGGCGCCGGGGCCGGCGCCGCGCCGTGGCACGCCGCGTTCGTCGGCTTCCGCAGCGACGCGGGCGTCCGCAGGAACCAGGGCCGGACCGGCGCCGCCGACGGACCGGGCGCGCTGCGCCGGGCGCTCGCGCCGATGGCTCTGCGGCAGCCGCTGCACGCGGTGGACGCCGGGGACATCGAGGTCCGTGACGACGACCTGGAGTCGGGGCACCGGCGGCTGGGGTCGGCGGTCACCGACCTGCTCGACCGCGGCGGCCGCCCGGTCGTCGTGCTCGGCGGCGGCCACGAGGTCGCCTACGGCAGCTACCTCGGTCTGGCGGGCAGCCGTGCCGTAAGGGAAGGCGCCCGGGTCGGCGTCCTCAACCTCGACGCCCACTTCGACCTGCGCGACGACGCGCGCCCCAGCTCCGGCACGCCGTTCCTCCAGATGGCGCGGGACGAGAAAGCCAAAGGCCGCCGGCTCGACTACCGGGTGCTGGGCGTGAGCCGGCCCGCCAACACCCGCAGGCTCTTCGACACGGCGGACAGGCTCGGCGTCCGCTATCTGCTGGACACCGAGTGCGGCGTGCTCGACCGCGACCGGACCGACACGTTCGTCGCCGAGTTCCTGGCGGACTGCGACCTGGTGCACCTGAGCATCGACCTGGACGTCCTGCCCGCCTCGGCGGCTCCCGGGGTGAGTGCGCCCGCCGCGTACGGCGTGCCGATGGAGGTCGTCGAGCGCGTGTGCGCCGCCGTGGCGGCGAGTGGCAGGCTCGCCGTGTGCGACGTCGCCGAACTCAACCCCGCGCTGGACATCGACGACCGCACGGCCCGCGCCGGCGCCCGGCTCGTCCACCGCATCCTGGACGCGGCGCCGCCCGCGGCATGACATGGGCGCGGGGCGGCCGGGCAGCGGGACGAGCCCCCGCCGGGATCCGGAGCGGGGGCTCGTACGCCTGTACAGGCAGGGACGCGTCAGTAGACGCTGACTCCGTAGGCGCTCAGCGCCTCCTTCACCGGCTGGAAGAACGTCGTGCCGCCGGTCGAGCAGTTGCCGCTGCCGCCGGAGGTCAGGCCGACGGCCCGGGTGCCGGAGTAGAGCGGGCCGCCGCTGTCGCCCGGCTCGGCGCAGACGTTGGTGCGGATCATGCCGTAGACGATGTCGCCGCCGCCGTAGTTGACGGTGGCGTTGAGGCCCGTGACGCTGCCGCTGTGGGTGCCCGTCGTGGAGCCGCGGCGGGTGACTGGCATGCCGACGTAGGCGTCGGCGGCGCTGGTGATGTCCTGGCTGCCGACGGTGCCCGGGTGGGTCAGCGAGGTGTTGGAGTAGCGGACGATGCCGTAGTCGTTGTTGGGGAAGCTCGATCCGGCCGTGGGCCCGATGGTGGTGGTCCGCGAGGAGTTGGTGTACCAGGTGCCCGCGCCGTCGGTGCAGTGGCCGGCGGTCAGCAGGTAGTAGGTGCCGCTGCTGCTGCGGACGTTGAAGCCGAGGGAGCAGCGCCAGCTGGAGGCATAGATGGCGTCGCCGCCCGAGATGAGCTTGGAGAAGGTGCCCGAGGTGCGTTCGATGCGCAGGGCGCCGGCGTTGCTCCCGGCCTCCCGCTTGATCTCGGCGATCTCGGCCTGGGAGACGGTGCTGTCGACGGTGACGACAAGGGTGTTCGTCGCCTGGTCGACGTGCCAGGCGGTGCCCGCCACATCCGCTTCCAGCACGGCGTCGCTCGCGGCGGAGAGCTGGCTCGCGCTGTAGGTCTGCGCCTGGTCGGCGCTGGCGGTGGCGGTGGGGACGGCCAGTGCCGCGGCCGCGATCAGGCCGGTCGACACGGCCAGCAGGCGGGTGCGTCTGCCGGTGTGGGCGCGGGGGATGGTGCGCTTGATCCTCACTTGTCGTTCCTCCCGAGGGGAAAGGGGGCCCTCTCGTGGGGTCGGGGCCCGGTGAGGCGCAGCCATGAAGCGCGGCGGCCCGTTCGACGGCCGAACATGCCGTGCTCCTGACAAGCGCTGCTCGGGAGTATTCGCGTCGTCAACCAACGGCACAAGGGCGGCTTTCGGCCGCCGTGCACATGCACGGCGGCCGGCCCCGGCGGCGGTCTGCCGCCGGAGCCGGTCCTGCTCGGCTGTGCTCGGATCGCCCCCTAGGACGGGTCAGCCGCCCGCGAGGTTCCCGTCACCGGCCTCGGGGCGGACCCGCGCGGGACGTACGGGGTAGCCTCCGGCGCCCCGAACGCCGTGCGGGCGGGCGCGACCGGGCCGAAGTCCCGTACGGCCCTGAGCCTTCGCGGCGCACGACGACCGCGGTCGCCGTACGCCACCCGGGCCCTCGGGTAGGGCGCGTACTCGGCGGCGAACCGGACGCTGCCGGTGAACAGCCGCCCGTCGACGGTGAGGGCGTCCTCGGCGGTGGCGGTGAGCCCGCTCTCGTCCCCGCACGCCGCCGATGCCCCCGGCACGGCCGGAATTCGACCCTCCCGCGAGCCGGAGAGCCCTGGGGTGCCTCCGCCGCTCAAGCGGTCAACCCTCCACCCGCTCCGGCCCTCGGCAGACCCGGGGGATCGATCTCGGACTTCCCCGACGGCCAGGGGCCGGGCGGCGGAGGCGTTCAGCAGTCGCAGCCGCACCCGTCGCAGCAGCAGCTGTCGCCGCAGTTGCTGCAGCAGTCACAGCAGCTGCAGCAGTCACCGCAACCGCTGCAGTCGCACTGGCTGCACAGCCCGTCGCGCCGCTCCCGGCTCCACGGGTCCTCGAAGGTGCCACAGCACATCTGGCAGGTGCAGGCCAGCCCGGCCCACACCAGGCAGCCTGCGACGAGCCCCCGGCGGTCGCGGCGCGGCGGCTCGGGCGGCAACGGTCCGCCGGGACCGCCCGGACCACCGGGGCCGGGGGCGTACGGATTGCCCGGCCCGTACGGACCGCCGGTACCCGGCGCGTACGGACCCGGCTGGTGCGAGCAGGTCGTCGTACCGAAGGACCGGTCCACGGAGTTGCGCAGCTCATGCGCGAGCAGCACATGCACCAGCCTGTCGTCGACGAAGTCGGCGTCCCGCAGGGCGAGCCGTATGCCGTGCACCGCGTCGTCGGCGAGGCGGCGGGCCTCGGCGAGGGAGGTGCCGGTGGCGGTGAGCGGGTTCCACGCACCCGACGCGTCGTCAGACGCCTTGTCCTCCACGGCGTCCAGCAGGTGCGCGAGCCGCCCGAAGAGGCGTCCCGCCTCGGCGAGCGTGGCCGTGTTCCCGGGGCGGCCGGCGAGCACGGCGGTGTGCGCGAACGCGGCGGCGGTCGCCGTCTCGGTCGGCTCGGTGACGGTGAGGAGCGGCGTCCCCGGGCCGGCCAGCGCCTCGATCCCGGTCTGCCGGTCGACGGCGTCGACGAGAACGGCCGTGTCGAAGCCGAGTGCCGCGCCCGAGCGGGCACCGGCCCTGTCCCAGCCCGCGGCGACGCGCCGGGCGGCAGCGGCCACCGGCCTGCGGGCCAACACGCCGTCCCCGTCCGCGACGTGGTCGCGGACCTTCGCCGAGGCGAGCACGAGCGAGACGGCCGCGGCGAGCCTCGCGCCCTCGCCCCGGGCGACGGGCGCCGTGCGCATGGCGCGCAGGGGGCATGGCCCGGCGGTGCGGCGCTGTGCGGGGGTGCGTTCGGTCTGAGCCTCCGTCAGGACCGAGACGATCAGGCCGTCGTAGTTCGTCACGATGCGGGCGAACTGACCGTGGTCCGCGCGAAGCGCCAGGCAGAGCCCGCACAGGTGCGCCGTCCACTCGGTCCTCAGCGTGTCACCGAGCCGGTGCGAGCACGGCCGGACTATTCCGAACAAGACGGTCCCCCGGGAGTCGTTCGACAGATCGGGGGCATCGTACCGACGGGCCGTTCACCCGTACGTCCCCAACGTCACCCGTCTGGTCCGACTTTTATAATTTGATCCCGCCATGCCCCCTGCCCAGCAGGAACCTTGACGAATCGCCACATCTTCTGCACCAGTACCGTCACGAATCCTCTGCGCGGCGACTATCCACTTGGCGCGCGATCCGCATGATGGACGACCATAGGGGTGCGGAAACGACAGAGACCGCAGTGAGACCACTGCAGCAGCGGAAGGAGGCGTCCATGGGTTCGGTACGCAAGGCGAGCGCCTGGCTGGGACTCGTCGAGGACAACGACGGGCGTTACTACGACGACGAGTACACCGAGGACGCGGAGGCGGGTGACGCATGGGTCACCGACCCGCGGGTTCGCGTGGCCTCCGAATCCGCGCAGCAGGAGGGCCGCCGGATCGCCACGGTCTCCCCGGACGGCTTCCGGGACGCCCGGGGCATCGGTGAGCTCTTCCGCGACGGCGTTCCCGTCATCGTGAACCTCACGGCGATGGAGTCCGCCGACGCCAAGCGGGTCGTGGACTTCGCCGCGGGCCTCGCCTTCGGCCTGCGCGGCTCGATCGAGCGCGTGGCGACGCGGGTCTTCCTGCTGACCCCCGCCGACACGCAGATCGTCAGCGGGGATCCCTCGGGCCGTTCGCAGGACGGCTTCTTCAACCAGAGCTGAGCGGGGGGCGATGCCCCGGACGTCGTCCGGGGGCACCCCCCACCCGGCCGCGGCCGGGGGCCGGTCGGCCGTCTCCGGTGTCCGTCTACCGGAAGGCGTCGAGGCCGGTGAGCGCCTTGCCCAGCACGAGCTGATGCATCTCGACGGTGCCCTCGTAGGTGAGCACCGACTCGAGGTTGGTCGCGTGCCGCATGACGGGGTACTCCAGGGAGATCCCGTTCGCGCCGAGGATGGTGCGTGAGGTGCGGCAGATCTCGATCGCCTCGCGCACGTTGTTGAGCTTTCCGAAACTGACCTGCTCCGGCCGGAGTTTCCCGGCGTCCATCCGCCTGCCCAGGTGGTGGGCGAGCAGGATGCCCTTGTGCAGCTCGACGGCCATGTCGGCGAGCTTGGCCTGGGTGAGCTGGAAGCCGCCGATCGGCCGGCCGAACTGTTCGCGCGTCTTCGCGTACTCCACCGCCGCCTCGAAGCTGGAGCGCGCGGCGCCCATCGCACCCCACACGATCCCGTAGCGGGCGTGGCTCAGGCAGCTGAGCGGTCCGCGCAGGCCGGTGACCTCCGGCAGCACCGCGTCGGCGGGCAGGCGTACGTCGTCCATGACGAGTTCGCTGGTGACGCTCGCGCGCAGCGACCACTTGTGCCTGATCTCGGGAGCGGAGAAGCCGGGGCTGTCGGTGGGCACCGCGAAGCCGCGGATGCCCTCGTCGGTCTGCGCCCACACGACCGCGACGCCGGCGACGGAGCCGTTGGTGATCCACATCTTGCGGCCGGTGAGCACCCAGTCGGAGCCGTCGCGCTTGGCGTACGTGCGCATGGCGGCCGGGTCGGAGCCGTGGTCGGGCTCGGTCAGGCCGAAGCAGCCGATGGTCTCGCCCGCGGCCATGCCCGGCAGCCAGCGCTGCTTCTGCTCCTCGGAGCCGTAGCGGTGGATCGCGTACATGGCCAGGGAACCCTGGACGGAGACGAGGGAGCGGATGCCGGAGTCGGCGGCCTCCAGTTCCAGACAGGCCAGTCCGTACTGGACGGCCGTCGCGCCCGCGCACCCGTAGCCGTCGAGGGACATGCCGAGCGCGCCGATGGAGCCGAGCTCGCGCGCCAGTTCGCGGATACCGGGCAGCTCGCCGCGCTCGTACCAGTCGGCGATGTGCGGCAGGACGCGGTCTGCCGCCCAGGAGCGGACCGTGTCGCGGATGGCGAGGTCCTCGGCGTCGAGCAGATCGTCGATGCCGAGCGGGTCGGCCGGGTCGAAGGGCGGAAGCTTCGAGGGTGCGGACATGAGGTGGCCTCCGGCGGCTCTCCCGCAGCTCGGCGCTGCGGAACACTGGTGACGGACTCTCGAAAACTAGCAGCGCTAGTTACGACGGGAGCGACGTTACGGCCCAGTCTCCCGCGCGTCCAGACCCGTCGGCCCCCACGGCGTGACCCTGGCCGAAGCCGACGAAATCCGCAGCACCGACGCGCCCGGAGACGGGCCGGGTCAGGCCGGGCGCTCGGGCCTGCGACCGGCCGGAACGGGCTCGGCGGGCGCGGTCGTGCGGCGCGCGGCGGGCACCTCGGGGCGGCGGGCCGCCGGCACATCGGCTTCACGGCGCGCCTCCGCCGCGCACTCCATCACCCGCGGCAGCCGCAGCGCGGCGAACGCCCCGATGAGCAGGAGACCCGCGCTGACCAGGAGCGTGACGTGCAGACCGTTCACGAAGGAGTGCCGCGCCGTGGTGCGCAGCAGGTCACCGACGGGGCCGCCGATGCGCTCGGCCTCCTGGTAGGCCTCGCCGAGCGAGTGTGCGGCGGCGGAGGCCGCGGACGCGGGCACCCCGGCGAGGGAGGCCACGGACGGACCGTACGCCGCGTTCATCACGCTGCCGAGCAGCGCGATGCCCATGCCGGCGCCGAGCTGGTACGAGGTCTCGCCGATGGCGGCCGCTCCGCCGGCCTGCTCGGGCGGAGCCTCGCTGAGCATCGACTCGTACGCGGCGAAGAGCGTGGTCTGCAGGCCGAAGCCGAGCAGGACGAAGCCCCCGGTGAGCAGCAGCGGCCGGTCGTGCTGCCCCATGAGGACGAGCAGCAGCACGGCGGCGGCCGTGAGGACGAAGCCCCAGCCGACCATCCGGCGCGGCCCGACGCGGCGCAGGGTGTACGAGCCCGTGGCGCCGGCGGCCATCGCCGCGAAGGTCAGCGGCAGCAGGCGCAGCCCCGTCTCCAGAGGGCTGAGCCCGAGGACCAGCTGGAGGTACTGGACCGCGATCAGCTCCAGGCCGACCAGCGCCAGCATCGCGAGGACGATGCAGCCGACGGAGGTCGAGAAGGCGGGCCGGGCGAACATGCGCATGTCGATGAGCGGGTGCTCGCGCCGCTTCTGGCGCCGTACGAAGACCACGAGCAGAAGGGCGCCGACCATCAGCGGCCCCACGGCCCCGATGTCGAGCAGTCCCGCGCCGGCGCCCAGCCGCTTGACCCCGAGCACCATCCCCAGCACACCGACCGCGGCCATCAGAGCGCCGAGCACGTCCCAGGGGCCGTCGTGCCCGCCGCGGGACTCGGGCAGGAGCCAGCGGCCGACGGGCAGCATCAGGGCCATCAGCGGGATGTTGATCAGGAAGACTGATCCCCACCAGAAGTTCTCGACGAGGAAGCCACCGAGCACCGGCCCGGTGGCGGCGCCCACGGCGGCGACCGCCGTCCAGATGCCGATGGCCGTGGCCCGCTCGCGCCGGTCGGGGAAGACGGCCCGCAGGATCGAGAGCGTCGCGGGCATGATCATCGCGCCGCCGACACCCAGCAGCGCGCGGGCGCCGATCAGCACCTCGGGGCAGGGCGCGAAGGCGGCGACGGCGGAGGCCAGGCCGAAGAGTCCGTAGCCGATGAGCAGCAGCCGTCTGCGCCCGACCCGGTCGCCCAGCGTGCCGAACATGATCAGCAGCGACGCGCAGACGAGGGGGTAGGCGTCCACGACCCACAGCAGCTCGACGCCGCTCGGGCGCAGGTCCTCCGTGAGCGCCGGAACGGCGACGTGCAGGACGGTCGCGTCGAGGGCGACCAGCAGCAGGCTGACGCAGAGGACTACCAGGACGACCCAGCGGTTGGCACCGCCGCCGGCGGCGCGCAGGCGTGCCCCGGCCGTGGTCGTCACGGACATGTACGAACCTCCCAGTGAAGCCTCGCGCTCGGTGGACCGGCCGGGGACGGTGCTGGTGGCTGGTCCCGCAGGGCGGCCCGGCATCGACGGGCGAGTCACGCCAGCGTACGCGAGTTCGCTCGCGGTGCGCGTGGCCGATCTCTCACCTCCGCTCACGCCCGGGTGTGGCGTACGCCACTCCCCCCGGCGCCCGGGGCGGACACGGAGCCGTTCTGAACGGCACGGAAATTCCGCACACTGCCCCGGTGAACCATTTCCGGTGCCCGCCGCGAATGGCTCCGGGAAGACCGTCCGATAAATAGGGAACAAGGTCAGCGGTTTTTCCTGACGGGCCGCGAAATGAGCGGGATCTGAGACAAACTCCACATCACATAGGCATCACGAAAGGAGTGGATCGGCCTATCCGGCCACTCACTCCCTGTAACGTCGATTGGGTGCGTACCGACATCTTTGCCCGGCTGGACCGGGAGCCGGAACCGCCGAAGATAGAGATCCCGCGGATGAGCCGCACACGTCTCGCGCTCTTCGGCGGGACGTCCGCGTTCTACGTGGCCATCGTGGTCGCCGTACTGGCGTCCACCTGGCTCGTCGCCCTGGACTGGAAGCTCATGCTCTTCCGTCCCTACGAGCAGTGGCCCGAGCAGCACGCGTTTCTCGACTACTTCGTCGTACTCGGCCAGCGCGGCCCGACGGCCGTCATGGTCGCGGCCTGGCTGGGCTGGCGCTCCTGGCGACAGCACACCCTCAGGCCCCTGCTGGCGCTCGGCGCTGCTCTGCTGCTGCTGAACGTCACCGTGGGCGCGGTCAAGATCGGACTCGGCCGGCTCGGCCCCCACTACGCGACGCAGATCGGCTCGGCCGAGCTCTTCGCCGGCGGCGATATATTCCCTTCCGGACATACCGCCAACGCCGTGGTGACCTGGGGCATTCTGGCCTACCTCGCCACCACGCCCCGTGCCCGCCGGTATCTGTCGGCCCTGTCGGCCGTGGTCTCCCTCGGCGTGGGGCTGACCACCGTCTACCTCGGTACGCACTGGCTGAGCGACGTCCTGCTCGGCTGGGCCGCAGGACTGCTGATCCTGCTGGGGCTGCCCTGGTGCGAGCCGGTCATCGGCCGCGCCGAGAGGTTCATCCTCGGGCTGCGGGACCAGTGGCGCTCGCGCCGGACGCTGTCGCCCTCCCGGCCCGTCGCGGCGGGCGGCCCGCGGCAGGCGGTGTTCCCGCTCCGGATGCCCTCGCCCACGCCTGACGATCCCTCACGGGAGCCGGTGGCCGTCGCCGGCGGGAGCCGGTCCGGTCCGGCGGCCGGCACGAGGACGACGACACACCCGACAACGGCACATCCGACGGCGAAGCATCCGCAGCGTCCGCACGCCGTGCGCTCCGAGCGCTCGCCGGTCACGCCGGCGGGCAGCAGACGCCCGCCGCACTCACGGCCCCTCTCGGGCGGCTGAGCAGGCGGGAAGACCATCGGGGAAGGCCCCGGCACATCGTGCCGGGGCCTTCGCGCGTGTGTCTGGCTGTGCCGTCGGGCCCGGTCAGCCCTTCCAGCAGCGGATGACCACGTCGTCGCTCACCTCGAAGTTCAGCCGGCCCGCCATGTACTCCATCGTGATGATCGAGCCGGGCGGCAGCGCTCTGACGGTCGTCCAGCCGCGCTCGCGGGCCTGCTGCGCGGCCTCCTGCGCGCCGAGGCCGACATAGGAGTCGGGCGCGTCGTCGGGCTGCTCGGGAGGTGTCGGTATGGGTGCCATGCACTCCACCGTAGGCGGCAGCGGACGGTGACGGAAGGCGGGAAGTCGATCACCCCAGCAGCCCCGGGTACCTCACCGGTCACGCTTCTGTCACAGGATCTCGACATCTGCCCGGAAGGGCTTCCGTGTGAACCCGTTCACTCGAACGGGCGCTTGGCACGCGTGCTTCTGATAATTCACCGCGCCATTGACCATCGGGCGGAATTCTCTTACGGAATTACCGGAGCCACCGGCGGCCCGAATTGACACGGCAAGAAGCATTCACCACTCCCTCACAGAATCCCCATCATCTGTTCCCGCGCCCCGATCCGCCTCGGAGGCCAGAGCACGCGAGAGGCGGTCCCGCACCTCCCGGATGCGGTCGGTCAGCTCCGGCGGCTCCACCACCTCGAAGTCGACGCCCATCAGCATGACGTGGATCACCAGCACGTCCAGGCCGGCGGCCCCGGTGTGCAGCAGGCAGTGCGCTGCGTCGACGGGCTCCAGCACCCCGTCGGAGGGCCCGATCGTCTGCGCCGCCCGCTCGGCGGAGGTGTGGAGTCTGATGACCGCGCGGGCCGCGTACGCCTTGGTGGAGACGCCCTGGGAGACATAGGCCGCCAGGTCGTCGGCCGGGGGCGTGCGCGGCTCGAAGCGCGGGCCGTGCGGCGGCTTCGGTGTGATCCGGTCCGCGCGAAACGTACGCCAGTCGTCCCGGTCGACGTCCCAGGCCACCAGGTACCAGCGCCGTTCGGTGCACACCAGCCGGTGCGGCTCGACCGTGCGGCGGGTCACGGAGCCGGAGTGGTCGAGGTACTCGAACCGCAGCCGTTCGCTGTCGCGGCAGGCGTTGGCGAGTTCCGTCAGGACGGACGGGTCGAGCCGGGCCCGGGGCGTGCGCAGCATCGGCACCGTGAAGGCGTTGAGCGCGCTCACCCGGCGGCGCAGCCGGCCCGGCAGCACCTGTTCCAGTTTGGCGAGGGCGCGTACGGACGTCTCGCCGATGCCCTCGATGCCCTGGCCGGCCGCCGTGCGCAGGCCCACGGCGACGGCCACCGCCTCGTCGTCGTCGAGCAGCAGGGGCGGCAGCTCGGCGCCCGCTCCGAGCTGGTAGCCACCGCCCGTGCCGGGGCTGGCGTTGACGGGATAGCCGAGCTCGCGCAGCCGGTCCACGTCACGGCGCACGGTGCGCGGCGTGACCCCGAGCCGCTCGGCGAGGTCGGCGCCCGACCATTCGCGATGGGCCTGCAGCAGAGAGAGCAGGCGCAGGAGTCGTGCCGAAGATGCCAGCATGCGGCCGAGTCTGCCACCCCTTGCGGGCAGGTTCTGTCCGCGGTGGCCACGGTTGGCCGCCCGGCGGGCGAGGGCGAGTCAGCCCGCGCGGTGACGCGCACGCAGAGATCGTTGTCACCCGTGCGGCAGGGTGCTTGCCGGACCGCCCTCCGCCCGCGGCTGCGGATGGACGGACGGGCCCTCCTTGTCCCAGACGTCGTCGAGGACACGGGAGATCCTGCTGCCCTCGCCGCCCGCCGCCGGCAGCAGCCACAGCTCCCTCACCGAGCGAGGCCCCGTACAGCAGTCCCTCCCCCGACACCGCGCCTCGCCGCGACGCCTCGGCGAGGCGGTCCGCGCCCGCAGGGTCAGCCGTCCGCGGCCGTGCTGGGCGTGCTCATGCGCTCTTCCGCCCTCGGCGGACCACGTCCGCGGCGACACGACGCAGGGAGTGGGCCCCGTCATAGAGCGCGCTGGTGCCGCGGTGCAGCGCCTCGCGCACCGCGTGGCCGCCCTGACGACGGGCGCCGCGGGCGACGAGTTCGGCGAACAGCGCCTCGTGCCGCTCGGCGATCCGGACCGGGTCGAACCGCGCGGAGGCGGCGAGCGCCGCCTGCCCGGTACGCCGCCGGAGTTCGTCGTCCTGGATGAGTTCGAGCAGCGCGGCGGCGAAGGCGTCGACGTCGCCGACCGGCACGAGCAGGCCGTCGGCCCGGTCCTCGATGATCTCGCGCGGCCCGTGCGGGCAGTCGGTCGACACGACCGGGAGTCCGCAGCGCATGGCCTCCACGATGGTCATGCCGAAGGACTCGCTGGTGGACGTGACGGCCGCGACGGAGCCCTTGACCCACTCCGGCTCCAGCGGGTTCACCGGGCCCATGAGGAAGACGTGGTCGTGCAGAGCGCGTTCCTCGATCAGGGCGCGCAGCGCGTTCATCTCGTTGCCGGTCGCGTCCCCGCTGCCGTAGATCCGCAGTCGCCAGTCCGGCCGGACGGCGACCACCTTGGCGAAGGCTTCGACGAGCACGTCGTAGCGCTTGACGCGGGTGAGCCGGCCGGCCGCCACGACCCACTTGGCGCTGGAGTCCGCGGGCGCCACCTTCGGTGCGGGCACGCTGTTGGGCACCGCCTCGACCCGGACGCCCGGCAGGCCGAGCCGCTCGCGGTAGGCGCGGGCGTCGGCCTCGGTGACGGTGGTGATGGCGTCCAGGACGGCGTAGTGGTGGCGGATCTCCCGGAGCAGCCGGTGACCGTGGCTGTCCAGCGTCAGGTGCTCCTGGGCGATCCGCACGACGCCGCGCGGCGCCTGCCGGGCGATGTGCACGTTCAGGCCGGCTCTGGTGCCGATCACGACGTCGGCGTCCAGCGACTCGAGGTGCGCCCCGATCCGCAGGTCGGTGAGGCGGCTGTACTGCTTGTGCCGGCCGTCGCCGCGCGGAAAGACCTTCGCGGGCCGCTTCGCGAGCGGGTCGTCGCCGTCGAAGCCGGGGCTGTTCCTGCGCCGGTCGACGAGGTATTTCAGGGTCACGCCCGCCGGGGCGCCCATCCTCGGCTCGTCGCGGTGGCGGAAGACGGAGACGATCTCGACGTCGTGCCGGTCGGCCAGCGCCTCGGCGAGGTTGAACGTCGTGCGGATCGTTCCCCCGATGCCGTAGGCATTGTGAAGCAGAAATGACAAACGCATGCGGCGCCACGTCCCCCTGACGTTCTTCGCTCCCCCGGTCGGTGGGGGCCCCTGCTGAACTGTACTGGCCGGTCAGGGCCGTTACAGGACCCGGGGCACCGTGAGGCGGCGGCCCGCACCGGGGCGGTCGGGTGGCGATTCGGTGCGCTTCACGCGTGACCCCTTCCCCATATCACCCGTTGACCCGTTATGAGCCGGGACCCGCCCGGCACACGTGATCAAGTCCGAGGAGCCTCCCGTGCCGCGCATGCTCGACGTCAGCGAGGACGTACGCGCCGAGATCGGCGACGAAGAAGCCGACCGGCTGCTCGCCGGCCACAACGCCCCGGGCAGCTACGACTGCACCTCCTGCCGCACCCCGGGCGACTCCGAGCAGGAACGCACCAGCACGGTGCTGTTCGTCGGGGAGGAGACCGCCGTTCTCGCCTTCGCCCACGCCACCTGCATCCCCTCCCAGGTCGTCCAGGTCGCCGAGGACCAGCTCCAGGGCGCCGTCCGGTCCATCACCGGCGAGGAGCCCCGGATTCCGGGCGCGGCGCCCGAGCAGGCGGTGCTCGGCGTCACCAGCGGCCTGATCCTGATCAACGGGGAGCTGCACCCCGCGCTCGTGGTCGAGCCGACCGCGCCCATCGCCCGTCCCGGCACCTCGGGCGCGGCCGGAGACGAGTTCCTCCCGCTCCTCCTCGAGCAGGGATTCCAGCCGGTCTCCGACGTGAACCAGGTGCCGGGGCAGCTGCCCGGCTGGTCGGTGCTGGTGGCCATGGGACAGCTGCACGCCGTGCTCCAGCCCGGGACGGGAGGCGGCGGCCAGGTCGCCTGGTGGCAGGCCCATCAGCCGCTCCAGGTCACGGACGGCTGGCGTACGGCGGCCAACAGGACGCACACGGTGCTGGTGTTCGCCGCGCCGGTCGGCTCCATCGGTCAGCAGCCGCGCGAGGACCTGCTGCGCGAGGCCCTGGAGAAGGCCGCGGCCAACGGTCGCCTGGTGGCCGCCTCGATGCCGCTCGCGGGCACCTGACCGTCCGGCGCCGATCCCCCGGTCGGCACGCCGCAGGCCGAGAGGCCGCGACTCGGCCGAGCCCGGAGCCGTGCCCGGGCACGCGGACGTACGCCCGGAGAGATCCCGTTCCGGGCGCGCGTCCGTGTGCCCGGGCACGCCCGCAAGGGCCTTCGTCCCCCGGAAGAATGCAGCTGCTCCCAGCCCGCATCCGCAGGACTCCCGCGTCGTTGCAGGGTACGTGCACTCATACGACCCCTCCCGCCAGCCGTACCAGAGCCACATTCCCGCGATGCGCCCGGCGCGTGACGGATCGGCGGGCCACTCGGCCACCCCGATCTACGACGCGCTGTACTCGGAGTACCTGAGGGCGTTCAAGGCGCTGCCGGGTGACCGCAGCGGCGAGGAGGACCTCCGATTCCGGGCCTTCGGGACGACGGGACTGCACAGCAGCCGGGGCGGCTTCGGCGGAGACGGCGACCACACGGGGCATACCAACACGTCCGCGCAGCAGGGCAATTGGCAGCCGTACCACCAGGTCGGCCGGCACAGCGCCCAGCCCGCCGCTCTGCCGCCGGGACCGCGCCGGGGGATGTGACCCGGCCCGCGACACGTCGAAGGGTGCCTCGCCGAGACGAGGCACCCTTCGACGTGTCAGGTCACTTCTTGCGGCCGCGCTTCTCGCGCACCCGCACCGAGATGTGGATCGGCGTGCCCTCGAAGCCGAACTCCTCGCGCAGGCGCCGCTCGACGAAGCGCCGGTAGCCGTGCTCCAGGAAGCCGGAGGCGAAGAGGACGAACCGGGGCGGCTTGGTGCCCGCCTGCGTACCGAACAGGATGCGGGGCTGCTTGCCGCCGCGGATCGGGTGCGGGTGGGCGGCGACGAGCTCGCCGAGGAAGGCGTTCAGCCGGCCCGTGGGGACACGGGTCTCCCAGCCGGCGAGCGCGGTCTCGATCGCCGGGACCAGCTTCTCCATGTGGCGGCCGGTGAGAGCCGAGACGTTGACCCGCGGCGCCCAGGCGACCTGGCCGAGCTCGGTCTCGATCTCCCGCTCCAGGTAGTAGCGGCGCTCCTCGTCGAGTGTGTCCCACTTGTTGTACGCGATGACCATGGCCCGGCCCGCCTCGACGGCCATGGTGATGATGCGCTGGTCCTGGACGCTGATCGACTCGCTCGCGTCGATCAGGACGACCGCGACCTCCGCCTTCTCCACGGCGGCGGCGGTGCGCAGGGAGGCGTAGTAGTCCGCGCCCTCCTGGAGGTGGACGCGGCGGCGGATGCCTGCGGTGTCGACGAACTTCCAGGTGACGCCGCCGAGTTCGATCAGCTCGTCGACCGGGTCACGGGTGGTGCCCGCCAGCTCGTTGACGACGACGCGCTCCTCGCGCGCGACCTTGTTCAGCAGGGAGGACTTGCCCACGTTCGGGCGGCCGATGAGGGCGATGCGGCGCGGGCCGCCGACCACGGCGCCGAAGGTCTGCGCCGGGGCGTCCGGCAGGGCCTCCAGAACGGCGTCGAGCATGTCGCCCGTACCGCGGCCGTGCAGCGCGGAGACGGGGTGCGGCTCGCCGAGACCCAGCGACCACAGGGCTGTGGCGTCGGCCTCGCCGCTCGGTCCGTCGACCTTGTTGGCGCACAGCACGACGGGCTTGCCCGCGCGGCGCAGAAGCTTGACGACGGCCTCGTCGGTGTCCGTCGCGCCGACCGTGGCGTCCACGACGAAGACGACCGCGTCGGCGGCCTCGATGGCGTACTCGGCCTGGGCGGCGACGGACGCGTCGATGCCGAGGACGTCCTGCTCCCAGCCGCCGGTGTCGACCACCTTGAAACGGCGGCCCGCCCACTCGGCCTCGTAGGTGACGCGGTCACGAGTGACGCCGGGCTTGTCCTCGACGACCGCCTCACGGCGGCCGATGATGCGGTTCACCAGGGTCGACTTGCCGACATTGGGGCGGCCGACGACGGCGAGGACGGGCAGCGGGCCGTGGCCCGCCTCCTCGATCGCGCCTTCGACGTCCTCGACGTCGAAGCCCTCTTCCGCGGCGAGCTCCATGAACTCCGCGTACTCGGCGTCGCCGAGCGCTCCGTGGTCGTGCTGGTCGTTCATGAAGTCCGTTCCTCGTTCGTCACTGGGCAGCGTGCTCCGCGGCCCATTACTCAAGTCTGGCCTAGCGCCCGGTCAGGCGCTTTGCGTTTTCCAGGTGGGCGGTCAGCCGCTCCTGGATGCGTACGGTGGCCTCGTCCAGCGCCTTGCGCGTACGCCGTCCACCGCCGTCCCCGGCCTCGAAGGCGTCGCCGAAAACGACGTCGACCCTGCTGCGCAGCGGCGGGAGTGCCTTTGCCAACCGTCCGCGGCGCTCCGTGCTTCCCAGTACCGCGACGGGCACGATGGGCGCGCCGCTGCGGACGGCGAAGTACGCGAGGCCCGCGCGCAGCGAGGCGAAGTCGCCCTCGCCCCTGGTGCCCTCGGGAAAGATGCCGAGGACGCCGCCGCTTGCCAGGACGCCGAGCGCGCCCGCGATGGCGGTGCGGTCGGGGGCCGTACGGTCCACCTTGAGCTGCCCGATCCCGGTCAGGAACGGGTCCAGGGGACCGACGAACGCCTCTTTCTTGATCAGGAAGTGCACGGGCCGGGGGGCGGTGCCCATGAGCATCGGCCCGTCGATGTTGTGCGAGTGGTTCACCGCGAGGATGACCGGGCCGGCGGCGGGGACCCGCCAGGCGCCCAGGACGCGCGGCTTCCACAGTCCGTACATCAGGCCGATGCCGATGCCCCGCCCGACGGCCGCGCCCTTCTTCGAGGGGACGGTCACTTGGCGGCCCGCTTCTCCGTGCTTCCGGTCGCGCTCCGCCTCGACTCCGCTTCGGCCGAGTGCTCCTCCCTCGTTCCTCGGTCGGAACCCTCAGCCTGCGCTGCATCTCGGCTGCGCCGCTCCTCGACGAGGGTCACGACGCACTCGATGACCTGCTGGAGGGTGAGGTCGGTGGTGTCGACCTCGACCGCGTCGACCGCCTTGGCGAGGGGGGACGTCTTGCGGCTGGAGTCGGCCGCGTCGCGCTTGATGAGGGCCTCGCGGGTGGCGGTGACGTCGGAGCCCTTGATCTCGCCGCTGCGGCGGGCGGCCCGCGCCTCGGGCGAGGCGGTCAGGAAGATCTTCAGGTCGGCGTCGGGGAGGACGGTGGTGCCGATGTCGCGTCCCTCGACCACGATGCCCTTCTCGGCGGCGGCGGCGATGGACCGCTGCAGCTCGGTGATCCGGGTGCGCACCTCGGGCACGGCGCTCACGGCGCTGACCTTGGAGGTGACGTCCTGCGTGCGGATGGGGCCGGTGGCGTCGAGGCCGTCGACGGTGATGGTCGGCGCGGCGGGATCGGTGCCGGACTCGATGACGGGCTTCTCGGCGGCGGCGGCGACGGCGGCCGGGTCGGCGACGTCGATGCCGTTGCTGATCATCCACCAGGTGATCGCCCGGTACTGGGCGCCGGTGTCCAGGTAGCTCAGGCCCAGCGCGGAGGCGACGGCCTTGGAGGTGCTCGACTTGCCCGTGCCGGAGGGGCCATCGATGGCGACGATCACGGATTCCACGGTGTCGGACACCTTTCGGGTTCGCGGGAGAGGGCGGCGGGAGCGCCGAAGGCCCCGCCACAAGGTTACCGAGTGCCGGGCGGCGTCCTTACCCACCCGGTCCCGGGGCCCCGGCTCAGGGGGCGCCGTGCGCATACGAGCCCGTCCCGGGGCCCGGGAGCGGCCGGGGCGGTCCCCCGGAGCGGACGCGGCCCGGCCGCCTGAGGAGGGCGGCTGGGGTGCTCGGCCGCGGGGGCCACCGGTGCGAGGCCCGCCCTGTCGGCGCAGGCCCGGGGCCCGGACCGGATTGCCCAGGCCCTGGCCGAGGCGGACGGCACCGCCGGCCCGGCGGTGCCGTCCACAGGCACCGCCACGCCGGATCCCGGCCGACTGGCCTTCAGCCCCCGTCGGTGCCTCTCCGCGCCGCTGCCCGCTACTGACGCAGCGCCCAGCCGCGGTCGCGCAGGGAGGCGCCCAGGATCTGGGCCGCCGCCGGTTCCACCATCAGCTGGACGACGCCCGCCTGCTGGCCCGTCGCGTGTTCGATGCGGACGTCCTCGATGTTCACGCCCACCCGGCCCGCGTCCGCGAAGATGCGGGCGAGTTCGCCGGGCTTGTCGCTGATGAGGACCGCGACGGTCTCGTACGCCGCCGGTGCCGCGCCGTGCTTGCCGGGGACGCGGGCGCGGCCGGCGTTGCCCCGGCGCAGCACGTCCTCGATGCCCTCCGCACCGGTGCGCCGCTTGGACTCGTCGGCGGCCTGCAGCGCCCGCAGCGACTGAACCGTCTCGTCCAGGTCCGCGGCGACGCCGGCCAGCACGTCCGCCACCGGTCCGGGGTTCGCGGACAGGATGTCCAGCCACATCCGGGGGTCGGACGCCGCGATCCGCGTCACGTCCCGGATGCCCTGCCCGCACAGCCGTACGGCGGTGTCGTCGGCGTCCTCCAGGCGGGCCGCGACCATCGATGAGATCAGCTGCGGGGTGTGCGAGACGAGGGCGACGGCGCGGTCGTGGGCGTCCGCGTCCATCACGACGGGGACGGCCCGGCACAGCGCGACCAGTTCCAGTGCGAGGTTCAGCACCTCGGTGTGGGTGTCGCGGGTGGGCGTGAGCACCCAGGGGCGGCCCTCGAAGAGATCGGCGGTGGCCGCCAGGGGTCCGGAGCGCTCCTTGCCGGACATCGGGTGCGTACCGATGTACGCCGAGAGGTCCACGCCCAGCGCCTCCAGCTCGCGGCGGGGACCGCCCTTGACGCTGGCGACGTCGAGGTAGCCGCGCGCGACGTCCGCGCGCATCGCCTCGGCGAGCGCGGTGGCGACGTGCGCGGGCGGCACCGCGACGACGGCGAGGTCCACACGCCCCTCGGGCGGCTCGTCCGTGCCCGCGCCCAGCGCGGCGGCCGTGCGGGCCTGCGCCGCGTCGTGGTCGGCGAGGTGCACCTCGACGCCGCGTCCCGCGAGAGCGAGCGCGGCGGACGTGCCGATCAGTCCTGTTCCGATGACGAGCGCGGTTCTCACTGGGTCATGTCCTTGCGGTGTCCTTGCCTGGGTGACGCGAGCCGGATGCGGAGTCTGCGGGCGGCTGCTGAGTTCAGCCTAGTCAGCGCGCCCGGGCCGGGCCGCGACGACCGCTCTCCGAGACGCCCGCGCCCCGGCCCCTGCGCTACAACTGGCGCATGCTCTTTCATGTCGTGCCGGTGGACGAGTGGACCGCCGGCGTCGCCGCCCCGTACGCCCCGGCCTCCCTCACGTCCGAGGGCTTCGTGCACTGCTCCGCGGACGAGTCCGCCGCGCTGGCCGTCGCTGACGGCCCGTACCGCGACGTGGCGGACCTGCTGGTGCTCGTCATCGACGAGTCGCTGCTCACCGCCGAGGTCCGCTGGGAGGGCTCCCCGGACAGGCTCTTCCCTCATGTGTACGGTCCGGTCGAACGGGCGGCCGTGACCGGGGTGCTCGCCGTACGGCGCGACGGGGACGGCCGCGCCCGGGAGCTGACGCCCTGGGTCTGACCGCGCGCGTCCTTCGGTGGGACGGGGCCGGACATGCCTGCGCGGCTGCTTCATCGGAGGTCCCGCGAGCGCGAGGATGCTGGTGCCCCGGTCGTCGGGGCGAGAAGCGTCCCGAACCGAGGGAGAGTGGCATGGACACGCGCCGAAGGTCGGTCCTGGCGGCGGGAGCGGCGGGAGCCGTCGCTCTGGTGACGGGCTGCGGGGACGGGGAAGGGGGCGAGGCACCCACCAACGAGGCCCCCAGGGAGGGCGCCACGACGCCGAAGGACAGCGCGTCGGCCTCCGTCACGGCGTCGCCGGGCGGCGAGGAACTGGCCAGGACCGCGGACGTCCCGGTCGGCGGCGGAACCGTCTTCAAGGAGCAGGAGGTCGTGGTGACGCAGCCGACGTCCGGGCAGTTCAAGGCGTTCTCCGCGATCTGCACGCATCAGCGGTGCTTGGTGGGCTCGGTGAGCGACGGTCTCATCAACTGCCCCTGTCACGGCAGCAAGTTCCGCATCGAGGACGCCTCGGTCGCGGCCGGCCCGGCGACGCGGCCGCTGCCGCCGAAGCGCATCACCGTCTCGGGGGACTCCATCCTGCTGGCATGACCGCGGCTGCCGTGTCGTAGCCTCGCGCGCATGACTCCAGAGGCTCTCGTCCGCGATCACACGATCTACTCCTGTGTCATGGGATCGCGGGCGTTCGGACTGGCGACGGAGTCCAGTGACACGGACCGCCGCGGGGTCTTCCTCGCCCCGACCGCGATGTACTGGCGGTTCACCAAGCCGCCGACGCATGTCGAGGGCCCGGCGGAGGAACAGTTCTCGTGGGAGCTGGAGAGGTTCCTCGAACTGGCCCTGCGCGCCAACCCGAACATCCTGGAGTGCCTGCACTCCCCGCTCGTCGAGCACGCCGACGACACGGGCCGCGAACTGCTCTCCCTGCGCGGAGCGTTCCTGTCCCGCCGCGCCCACGAGACGTTCGTGCGGTACGCGGACGGGCAGCGCAGAAAGCTGGAGGCGGACGTACGGCAGTACGGCGCTCCCCGCTGGAAGCACGCGATGCACCTTCTCCGCCTGCTCACCAGCTGCCGCGACCTGCTGCGCACGGGCGAGCTGGTGATCGACGTCGGCGCCGGCCGCGAACGGCTCCTGGAGGTCAAGCGGGGCGAGGTGCCGTGGGAGCGGGTCGAGTCGTGGATGACCCGCCTGTCCGAGGAGGCCGAATCGGCGGCCCGCACCACCCCCCTGCCCACGGAACCGGACCGCGCCCGGGTGGAGGACTTCCTGGTGCGGGTCAGGAGGACCTCAGCGGGGTGAGACGACGTGCGGCCCGGCTCGGGCCGCGCATTCGGCTCGGCTGATCCGCATGACGGTCCGGCGCCACGTCATGCGTCCCAGAGGGCGCCCAGCACCAGCAGCTCGTCCCGGTACTCGATCCGCTCCGCCCACGCCTCCGGCCACGCGTCCGCCCCCAGGTGCGCGCCCGCGAAGGCGCCGGTCAGGCAGGCGAGCGAGTCCGAGTCGCCCTTGGTGCAGGCGGCGCGGCGCAGGGCCGTCAGAGGATCCTCGGGGAACATCAGGAAGCACAGCAGCGATGTCGCCAGCGCCTCCTCCGCGATCCAGCCGTCGCCGGTCGCCAGGCACGGGTCGAGCTCCGGCTCGGGCGAGCGCAGCGCGGCCGCCAGCCGTTCGAGGACCTGCAGGCACTCGTCCCAGCCGCGGGCGATGAAGGCCTCGGGTGTCGGGTCGTGGGAGTACGTCCACAGGTCGCCGAGCCAGCGCTCGTGGTAGCGGCCGCGGTTCTCGTACGCGTACGAGCGCAGCTGTCCGACCAGGCCGGTCGGCTCGGCGCCCTGCGCCAGGAGGCGCACCGCGCGCGCCGTGAGGTCGCTCGCCGCGAGTGCCGTGGGGTGTCCGTGCGTGAGCCCGGACTGCAGCTGGGCGGCGCCCGCGCGCTGGTCCTCGTCGAGGCCGGGTACGAGGCCGACCGGCGCGACGCGCATGTTGGCGCCGCAGCCCTTGGAGCCGATCTGGCTCGCCGCCTGCCAGGGGCCGTCGCCGTCCAGCTTCCGGCAGGCCACCAGGCAGGTGCGGCCGGGAGCCCGGTTGTTCTCCGGCGAGTGGTACCAGTCGACGAACTCCTCGCGCAGCGGGCGCTGCAGACGGGAGGCGACCAGCAGGCCGCGCTCCATGGCGGTGCGCAGGGCCCGGCCGAGCGCGAGCGTCATCTGGGTGTCGTCGGTGACGACGGCGGGCTTCGGCAGGTCCATCTCCCTCCAGGGGCCGCACGTGGCCAGGATGGAGGGCACGTCGTTGAACTCGGTGGGGAAGCCCAGGGCGTCCCCGAGAGCCAGGCCGACGAGGGATCCCGTGGCGGCTCGCTTGGCGGTGGTCATGGCTGCCGTCCTTCCGGTCGCAAGAGGGGTGGGTGCAGTGCGGAGGCGGTGCCCGCCCGGTAGAGGGCGGCCGGCTTGCCCCGGCCGCCGGTGCGGCGTGGTCCCCCCTCGACGGCCTCGACGAAGCCGGGGGTGGCGAGGACCTTGCGCCGGAAGTTGGGCCGGTCGAGCTCGACGCCCCAGACCGTCTCGTACACCTGCTGCAGTTCGCCGAGCGTGAACTGCGCGGGGCAGAAGGCCGTGGCCAGGCAGGTGTACTCGAGCTTGGCGCCGATCCGGTCGTGCGCGTCGGCGAGGATGCGGTCGTGGTCGAAGGCGAGCGGCGCGGCCCGGCCGAGGGGCGCCCAGCGGGCGTGGGCGGCGTCGCCGCCGCCGCGCGGTTCGGGCAGACCTGGTACGAGCGCGGTGAACGCGACGGAGACGACGCGCATCCGCGGGTCGCGGTCCGGTTCGCTGTAGGTGCGCAGCTGCTCCAGGTGCAGTCCGGCAGCGGTGTGCCGGGACAGGCCGGTCTCCTCGGCCAGTTCGCGGCGGGCGGCGGTCTCGGCGCTCTCGTCGGGCAGCAGGAATCCCCCGGGCAGCGCCCAGGCGCCGCGGTAGGGCTCCTGCCCCCGTTCGACGAGCAGGACGTGCAACTCGCCCTCGCGGACGGTGAAGACGGCGAGGTCGACGGTGACGGCGAAGGGCGGGAAGGCGCTCGGGTCGTAGCCCAGCATCAGCGCCGCTCCGGCAGGGGATCGGCGAGGTGCCGGCCCTCGCCGATCAGCGTGTCCACGGCGGCGACGGCCCGTGCGAGCCGCTGTTCGTGCGGTCCGGTGAGCTCGACCGTACGGCGGCCGGTGCGGGCCAGTTCCTCACGGAAGCGGCCGGTCATCCACGGGCGCAGGTGCTCCCCGTCGCGCAGGCCGTCGTCCTCGAAGGCGACGCCCTCGTGGTCGGTGAGCAGCCACAGGTGCTGGGTGCGGGGCTCCGGGGCGACGGGGTAGGGCCCGCCCATGTACCGCTCGTGCCAGATCGTCGTCGCGAAGGCGTCGGTGTCGCAGAGGAGGACCGGGGAGCCGGAGCGCGCGGCCTCCTCCTCCAGCTCCGCCTGGCGGCGGGCGATCAGCGGGAACTCCTCGGAGGCGAACGTGACGTCCCGCCAGTCGGCGCCTGGTCGTACGGCGCGCAGGGCGGCGAGTTTGCGCTCGCTGAACTCCCGCCCGTACTCCGGCACGCACCGGGTCCGCGCCCACACGCCGCCGCGCGCCCGGTAGTGCTCGGCGAGCGCCTCGGCCATGGTCGTGGTGCCGGTCGACTCGGCGCCGACGACGACCACGCGGCGCACGAACGCGGCGCGGACCGGGGCTTCGAGGAAGTCCCAGCAGCCGACCGGGTCCTTGCGTACGGCCGTGCCGGAGACGGGGAGGCGGACGCGGTCGGGGTCGACGCACACGGACGCGGCGCCGAAGCGGCGGCCGAGTTCGTCGCCGTACGCCTCCGAGGTGAAGACGGCGTCCACGGGTTCGGGGACGGCGGTGCGGAAGACGGTCATGTGCGCGTCCCAGACGGCGGGGTCGGTGAGGTCCACCGGGATGTCGTCCACGGCCCCGACGACACGCACGTCCGGGTGCACCTCGCGCATCCAGGCGACGCGGTCCGCGAGCGGGACGCTCTCCACGGAGGAGGCGCACACGAGCACGGTGAGCCGGTCGCAGCGGCCGGCTGCGGTGCGGACGAGATGGTGGTGACCGGCGTGCGGCGGATAGAACTTGCCGAGCACCAGTCCGTGCCGGAAGCGGCTCATGCGGCGGCCTCCGCGGGCCGCTGCCGCCCGGTGGCCGTGTCACGCGACCAGTCACGCAGGCCGATGACGCAGAGCGTCATGAAGCCGACGTACAGCAGGGAGGTCAGGTACAGCTCCTTGTAGGCGTACAGCGGGATGTAGACGACGTCGGCCGCGATCCACAGCCACCACGACTCCAGGCGTTTGCGGCACTGGCCGTAGGTCGCCATCAGGGACAGGGCGGTGGTCAGCGCGTCCCAGAAGGGGACGGTCGAGTCGGTGGCGCGGTCGAGCAGGAGTGTCAGCGCGAGAGTCCCCACCACCCCCGCCGCGAGCAGCCACGTCCACTCGGTGCGGGTGGTGCGTCGCACGGGCAGCGTGCCGGAACCTGGTCCACCCCCGTGGGTCCAGGTCCACCAGCCGTACACGGCGAGGGTGATGAAGACGACCTGCAGGCCGGCGTCGGCGTACAGGCCCGCCTGGGAGAACAGCAGGAAGAACAGGACGTTGTTGGCGATGCCGATCGGCCAGTTCGCGATGTGCTGCCGGGCGACGAGCCAGACGCAGAGCGCGCCGCTGCCGAATCCGAGGAACTCGGTCCAGCTCACCGGCGTGCCGAGCACGGTGAACAGCGGCTGCTGCAACGGTTCGACGATGTCCGCGAGGCTCATGCCCACCCCTTTAATAGTCAGCTTGACTATAAACGGTGCCGGGGGCGCACCACAAGACGCACAGAGCCCGCGACCGGGAACGGTCGCGGGCTCTTGCGGGGGTTTGCGGGTACTGGCGGTACTACAGGCCGACTTCCTTCATCAGCATGCCAACCTCGGTGTTGGTCAGCCGGCGCAGCCAGCCCGACTTCTGGTCGCCGAGGGTGATCGGCCCGAAGGCGGTCCGCACGAGCTTGTCCACCGGGAAGCCCGCCTCGGCCAGCATGCGGCGCACGATGTGCTTGCGGCCCTCGTGGAGGACCACCTCGACCAGGTAGTTCTTGCCGGTCTGCTCGACGACCCGGAAGTGGTCCGCCCGGGCGTAGCCGTCCTCGAGCTGGATGCCCTCCTTGAGGCGCTTGCCGACCTCGCGGGGCAGGGGGCCCTGGATGGCGGCGAGATAGGTCTTCTTCACGCCGTACTTGGGGTGGGTGAGGCGGTGCGCCAGCTCGCCGTGGTTGGTGAGCAGGATGATGCCCTCGGTCTCCGTGTCGAGGCGGCCGACGTGGAACAGCCGCGTCTCACGGTTGGTCACGTAGTCGCCGAGGCACTGCCGGCCGTCCGGGTCCTCCATCGTGGAGACGACACCGGCGGGCTTGTTCAGCGCGAAGAACAGGTACGACTGGGTCGCGACGGTCAGGCCGTCGACCTTGATCTCGTCCTTCTCGGGATCGACACGGACGCCCTGCTCGATCACGATCTCGCCGTTGACCTCGACACGGCCCGCGTCGATCAGCTCCTCGCATGCGCGGCGGGAGCCCATGCCGGCGCGCGCGAGCACCTTCTGCAGCCGCTCCCCCTCCTGGTCGCCGAAGGTCTTGGGGGTCTTGATCACCGGCTTGTTCTCGTACCGCTCGCGGTTGCGCTGCTCGGCGCGGGCCTCGTACTCGCGCGAGCGCGCGGGAGCGGTGCGGCCGCCGCCGCGCTGGGGGGACTGCTTCGGGCCGCCCTTGGCGCCGCCGCGCGCCGCGCCGCCGCGGCCCTTCTTCGGGCCGTCGGACGGCGTGCCCACGTCGTAGCGGCGCTCCTCGGGACGGGGCTTGCGGGGCCTGCCCTGCCTGTCGTCGCGGTCGTTGCCCGCGCCCCGGTAGTTCCCGCGCCCGCCGCTGCTGCCGCGGCCGCCGCTGTTGCCACCACGGCTCCCGCCGTTGTTTCCGCTGCTGTTCCTGCCGCTGCTGCTTCGCATCAAAGTTCCGTCTTGTCGTCTGCGTCCTCACGATCCGGTGCATCCGGATCGAACGACGGGAGCCCTTCCTGCGTCTCCGCCTCGATCGCATCCGCCTCGGGGAGGAAGGGCGCGAGCTCCGGGAGCTCGTCCAGGCCGCGCAGGCCCATCCGCTCCAGGAAGTAGTTCGTCGTCCTGTACAGGATCGCACCTGTTTCGGGTTCCGTGCCCGCCTCCTCCACCAGACCCCGCTGGAGGAGGGTGCGCATGACGCCGTCGCAGTTCACTCCGCGCACCGCGGAGACCCGTGAACGGCTGACCGGCTGGCGGTACGCGACGACCGCGAGCGTCTCCAGCGCGGCCTGCGTGAGCCGGGCGTGCTGGCCGTCCAGGACGAAGCGCTCGACGGCCCCGGCGTGCTCGGGGCGGCTGTAGAACCGCCAGCCGCCCGCGACGAGCCGCAGCTCGAATCCGCGCCCCTGGAGCGTGTACTCGTCCGCGAGCTCCCGCAGGGCGTCCGCGACGGCCCTGCGGGGCTGCTCCAGCACCTTCGCGAGGTGCTCCTCGGTGGCCGGCTCGTCGACGACCATGAGGACGGCCTCCAGCGCGGGCTTGAGCTCGCTCACTCCTTCTCCTCCACAACCTGGTCGAACTCGTCGGTGACGGTCACCGACGCGCCGCCGTCCCCGGCCGCCCAGGTGACCGTGAGCTCCCCGAGCGCCTCCTCCTGGTCCAGGACGAGAGCCTTCTCGCGGTACAGCTCCAGCAGCGCGAGAAAGCGCGCGACGACGGTCAGGGTGTCGTCGACGCCCTCGGTCAGCTCACGGAAGGTGGCTCTGCCGCGCTCCCTGAGCAGGGCGACGACCACCTCGGCCTGCTCGCGGACGCTGACGAGCGGCGCGTGGATGTGGTCGACGTACACCTGCGGCCTGGGCTTCGGCTGCATCGCTTTGACGGCGAGCCTCGCGAAGCCCTCGGCGCCGATGCTGATGACGACGTCGGGCAGCAGCTCCGCGTGGTGCGGCTCCAGCCCCACGGTCCGTGGGAAACGCCGGGCCTCGTCGTCGAGCCGGCGGTCGAAGATCTCGGCGATCTGCTTGTACGCGCGGTACTGGAGCAGCCGCGCGAAGAGGAGGTCCCGCGCTTCGAGCAGCGCGAGGTCGGCCTCGTCCTCCACCTCGGCGGCGGGGAGCAGCCGGGCGGCCTTGAGGTCGAGGAGCGTCGCGGCGACGACGAGGAACTCGGTGGTCTGGTCGAGGTCCCAGTCGGCGCCCATCGCCCGGATGTGCGCCATGAACTCGTCGGTGACCTTGGAGAGGGCGACCTCGGTGACGTCGAGCTTGTGCTTGGCGATGAGCTGGAGGAGGAGGTCGAAGGGCCCTTCGAAGTTCGCCAGCCGCACGGTGAACCGCCCGTCGCCGCCCCCCTCGGCGGACGCCTCCCGGGCCGCCCCGTGGAGGCCGTCCGCCTCACCGGCGCGATCGGGAGCCACGCCCTCGGGGCCCGCGGCGGAGGGCGCGGGGACGCCCGCGGCGCGCGGCGTACGCGAGGAGTCGCCGACGCCATCGGCACCCGCCGCGTCGGGAGCCTCGGCCTCACCGGCACGACCGGGAGCCACGCCCGCGTCACGTGGCGCACGCGTCCGGGGGGCCGGGGGCTCGCCGCCGGTCTCGGGAAGGGGCCGGGCGGGGGAGCCGGCCCCCGCCGCACGCTCCGGCACCTCGCGCGGCGCGTCCGCCGGGGACTCGACCACGGGATCCGCCCCGGCCGGAGTCCTTGCCGCGGGCCCGCCCGCCGCACGCGGCGCTGCGCCCGGGCCGCGGCCCAGCGCACGGCGGCGCGACGGGCGGGACGTTTCGTCGGTCGGGGGCATCGTGGTCCAGGACGGGGAGCGGCACAGGCGGGCAGGCCCGCAGGCTACCGCGTCAGCGTCCGCGCAAACGCCGCACGAGGATGCTCGCGTCGCCGCGCTGCTCCAGATCGGCCGGCACCACGGCCACGGCCCCGCGGACGACGCCCCCGCCGCACAGGCGGCCGGGCCCGCAGGCCACCGCGTCAGCGTCCGCGCAAACGCCGCACGAGGATGCTCGCGTCGCCGCGCTGCTCCAGATCGGCCGGCACCACGGCCACGGCCCCGCGGACGA
>NZ_JBFAOY010000054.1:0-28074 GCF_040675505.1 Streptomyces sp. NPDC049597 | reverse complement strand
GAACCCGGAAGCTAAGCCTTTCAGCGCCGATGGTACTGCAGGGGGGACCCTGTGGGAGAGTAGGACGCCGCCGAACAATCATTGTGGGAAAGCCCCGGAACACGGTTCCGGGGCTTTCCTGCGTTCACGGGTCGCATAGGGTCGGCACCATGCGCTACGACCTCGTCATCTTCGACAACGACGGCGTGCTCGTCGACAGCGAGCCCCTCTCCAACACCATCCTCGCCGGGTATCTCACCGAACTCGGCCACCCCACCACGTACGAGGAATCCCTGCGCGACTACATGGGCGCCGCAGTCCATCGCGTCCACGACCTGATCAGGGAGAGGACCGGGCAGGCGCTGCCGACGGACTTCGACGAGACGCTGCACGCGCGCGTCTTCGCCGCCTTCGCGCGGGAGTTGGCCGCCGTCGACGGCGTCACGGACGTTCTGGAGAAGCTCACCGCCGACGGTGTGCCGTACTGCGTCGCCTCCTCCGGAAGTCATGAGCGGATCCGCGTCGGGCACCGCACGACGGGGCTCGACCGGTGGTTCACCGACGGCATCGTGTTCAGTGCCCAGGACGTGGGCCGGGGGAAGCCCGCGCCCGATCTCTTCCTGCACGCCGCCGCTCGCATGGGGGTGGCGCCCGAGCGGTGCGTCGTCGTCGAGGACAGCAGCCTGGGTGTGCAGGCGGCCCTGGCCGCCGGTATGGACGTGTACGGGTTCACCGCCATGACGCCCGCCGACGGACTCGCCGGGGCCAAGGGGTACTTCGGTTCGATGGCGGAGCTGCCCGCATTGCTCGTGTGACGCGTCTACCCACCGGTAGTTGCGGCCCGTACGCTGTGCCGCCATGACGGATGCGCGGTTGAGCCACGGGCGGGCCTCCCTGGCGTTCGGCTTCTTCTCGCAGGGCGTCGCGTTCGCTCTGCTCGTGACGCGTGTCCCCGCCGTGCAGGACCGGTACGGGATATCCGACGGGCTGCTGCCGCTCTTCCTCGCGGCCGTGCCGATCCTCGCCGGGCTGGGCAGCGTCCTGACCGGGCGCATGGTCCGTCGGATGCCTGCGAGCGCGCTGCTGCGGTGGTCGCAGCCGCTCGTGCTGGTCTCGCTCCTCGGCGTCGCCGCCGGCGACCGGATGTGGCACGTGGCCGTCGGCCTCGGGGTGTTCGGGCTGGCCGTCGGTGCGCTCGACGCCGCGATGAACATGCTGGGCGTCAGCCTCCAACGGGCGTACGGGCGCAGCATCATGCTCGGGTTCCACGCGGCGTACAGCCTCGGTGGGATCGTGGGCGCGTCGCTGGCGTGGGCGGGGGCGCACTTCGATCTCGCGCTGGCCGTGTCGTATCTGCCGGTGGTCGTGGTCCTGGTGCCGGCGGTGCTCGCCGCGAGCCGGTGGTACGTCGACGGCGAGCGGGGACCCGGGCCCCGCCGGGCGGAGGCGGCCGAGGGCGGGGTGGCGTTCAAGGTGCTGGCGCCGCTGTGTCTGGTGATGACCTTCGCGTACATCGGGGACTCGACCGTCTCCAACTGGAGTGCGAAGTACCTGCAGGACGTTCTCGGGAGCTCCGAGGAGCTGGCGACCGTGCCGTACAACGCGTACATGGTGACGACGCTGGTGGGACGGGCCGTCGGGGATCTCGCGGTGCGGCGCTTCGGGGCCGTCGGCGTCGTCCGGGGCGGGGCGGTGCTGGCGGCGGCCGGGTTCGCGGTGGTCGCGGGCGCGCCGGGCGCGTGGGCCGGCGTGTTCGGGTTCACACTGCTGGGTTTCGGGCTGTGTGTGATCGTGCCGCAGACGTTCGCCGCGGCCGGCCGGCTGGCGCCGGGGAACAGCGATGCGGCGGTGGCGCGGCTCAACGTGTTCAACTACGTCGGCTTCCTGATCGGCTCGCCGTTGGTCGGGGCGCTGGGGGACGTGTGGAGCTACCGGGGCGCCATGCTGGTGCCGATGGTGCTGGTGCTGGCCACGTCGGCGTATGCCCGGTCGTTCGGGGCGCAGCCCGCCCGATACGGTGGCGGGCATGAGCGGCCGCGGGTTGTTGATGTGGGACGAGGCGGTAACGAAGTATGACTTCGGGAGCAGCCATCCGATGGATCCGGTCCGGCTCGCGCTGACCATGGGTTTGGTGCGGGCGTACGGGCTGGACCGGGCCATGGACGTGGTGGCGGCCAAGCCGGCCGGTGACTCGACGCTCCGGCTCGTGCACCGCGAGGACTATGTGGCCGCGGTGCGGGCGGCGTCCGAGGACCCGGCGCACGCGGACCAGTCGTACGGGCTCGGCACGGTCGACGATCCCGCCTTCGCGGGGATGCACGAGGCGTCGGCGCTGATCGCCGGCCAGTCGGTGGGCGCCGCCGAGGCGGTGTGGCGGGGGAATGCCGCGCACGCCGTGAACTTCGCCGGCGGCCTGCACCACGCGATGCCGGGAGCCGCGTCCGGGTTCTGCATCTACAACGACGCGTCGCTGGCCATCGCCAGGCTGCTGGAGCTCGGTGCGGAGCGGGTCGCGTACGTGGACGTGGACGTGCACCACGGCGACGGCGTCCAGGCGGCGTTCTGGGACGACCCGCGCGTGCTGACGATCTCCCTGCACGAGCATCCGCGCACGCTGTTCCCGCAGACCGGCTGGCCGGAGGAGACGGGCGGTACGGGAGCCGCCGAGGGCTCGGCGGTGAACGTGGCGCTGCCCGCCGGGACGGGCGACGAGGGGTGGCTGCGCGCGTTCCACGCGGTGGTGCCCGAGCTGCTGGCCGGCTTCCGGCCGCAGGTGCTGGTGTCACAGCACGGCGCCGACACGCACTTCGAGGACCCGCTCGCTCATCTGGCGGTGTCGCTCGACGCGCAGCGTGCGGTGCAGGAGGCGTGTCACGAGCTCGCGCACGCGCACGCGGACGGGAAGTGGGTGGCGCTCGGCGGCGGGGGCTACGAGGTCGTGGACGTCGTTCCCCGGTCGTGGACGCACCTCGTGGGTATCGCCGCGCACCAGGCTGTGGACCCGGAGTCGGTGATCCCCTCGACGTGGCGCGACGAGGTGTACGCGCGGACACGCCAGTTGGGGCCGGCGCGCATGACGGACGGCCGGTGGCCGGTGCGCCTGCGGTCCTGGGAGGACGGCTACGACCCGGCGGACCGGCTCGACCAGGCGATCCTGGCGACGCGTCGGGCCGTGTTCCCGCTGCGCGGGCTTCTCGCGTAGCGGGGGGACACCGCACGGGCGATTACGCCGACTGTGCGGACCACAGGCGTTTTCGGCCTGCGGCAGGGCCCGGTGCGTCAGCATCGGAAGGGTGTTGAGCACCGGAACGCTGCGGGTACAGCTGCGGGCGCATCTGCTGGCGTCGGGGCTGGCGGGGGATGTGGCGACCTCGCGTGAGGCGAGCCTGCGCAGTTATCGCGCCTTCGCCGCGCGGGACCCCCGGGTGACCCTCGGGCTCGATCCGCGGTGGCCGTGGAGCGAGCGGGACCTGATCGCGCTGATGTCCAGGAGATGCGGGGTGTCGGCCGATCCGGCGTGTGTGTCCGGTGGCGACGTCATCGACCCGGAGCTGACGCTGTGTGCACTGGACGCGTTCGCCGGGCGGTTGGGGCATGCGGTGCGGCGCCGGGCTCCCGTGCTGTTCGGCACAGGTCACCCGCAGCGATTGCTGGGGTTCTACGCAGACCTGGCAGACGCGGTGTCGGCGGCGGGATGTCCCGTTCTCACCCCTGCGCAGGGGAGATGTATCGACATAACGACCCGGTTCGGCGTACGCACGCACCGGCTCGTGTACGTACGGGGGGTGGCCTCGCTGCACGAGAAGGGAGCGGGCGGGGCGGGTGCGCACAGCCATTCCCCTCTGCCGGTCAGGGTCGCGCTCCAGGCCGCCGCGGACGCGGGCGGGCCCCTGCCCGGGCTCGTCGTCGGAGACCATGGCTGGGTCTGCGGGGCAGGTCAGCTGGGGATCGAGGCCATCGGCCTCGCGGACACGGACGATCCCGCGCTGTTCGTCGGCGAGGCGGAGGGGCGGGTGTCGGTCGCCGTTCCGCTTGATGACGCCGTTCGGCCGGAGTACTACCGGCCTCTGACGCGCTATGTACTCAATCGAGCGTGTCTGTCACAGTAGGCGGCCGATTGCAGCTCCTCTTCCCCACTCGCACCACCCGCCCCTAGTCTGGGCAGTGAGCGCACAGCGACGAAGAGTCACCGGAGGGGAAGCCGGTACGCGTCGGGTGCGGAAGGTACAGGTGGGTCATGGCTGCTGGCAGCGAGAGGCCTCTCAACGAGGTCAAGTTCCTTACCGTGGCGGAAGTTGCCTCGGTGATGCGGGTGTCGAAGATGACCGTGTACCGCTTGGTGCACAGCGGTCATCTGCCGGCGATCCGGGTGGGGAGGTCCTTCCGGGTACCGGAGCAAGCGGTGCACGAGTATCTCCGCGAATCCTTCGTGGGGGTGGAATCCGCGTAACGGGGAACGGGACGGTCGCCCTCGGATTACGGGCTCGGCGCTCTGGCGGGTAGGCTAGGCCGACGTAGGTCGTGTGGGCCCAGACGCCCCGCACCGAGTGAAGAGAAGTGAGCGAGGGTAGTCGTGGGCTCTGTTATCAAGAAGCGGCGCAAGCGGATGGCGAAGAAGAAGCACCGCAAGCTGCTCAAGCGCACCCGCGTTCAGCGTCGCAACAAGAAGTAAGCGACAGCTGGACGTGTGTTCTCGGCCCTTCCACCAGCCCGGTGGAAGGGCCGAGGTGCGTTGTGGGGCCGGTGTGGACGAGAAGTGGGGGCGGGAGAAGGAAGCTCGTGGCAAAAGTGCGCCGTGCGGTCATCACAGCGCAACACCGACGCGCTACGGTGACGCCAGGACCTGGACCTAGGGGAAGGCGCTGATCTTGGGCAAGGTCGTGCTCGTCACCGGTGTGGCCCGGCAGCTCGGCGGCCGTCTCGTGCGGCGCATCCAGCGCGATCCCGAGGTGGACCGCGTGATCGGCGTCGACGCGGTGGGACCCGGACATCATCTGGGCGGGGCCGAATTCGTCCGCGCCGACATCCGTCAGCCGGCCATCGCGCGCGTCCTGGCCGAGCACGCCGTCGACACGGTCGTGCACATGGACGTGACGGGTACGCCGCTGGGCGCCGGCGGCCGCACGGCCGTCAAGGAGACCAACGTCATCGGCACCATGCAGCTGCTGGGCGCCTGCCAGAAGTCGCCCACGGTCAAGCGCCTGGTGGTCAAGTCCAGTACGAGCGTGTACGGCTCGGCTCCGCGCGACCCCGCCGTCTTCACGGAGACCACCCCGCCCAAGTCGCTGCCGAGCGGCGGCTTCGCGAAGGACGCCGTGGAGGTCGAGGGGTACGTGCGCGGGTTCGCGCGGCGACGCCCCGACGTGGCGGTGTGCGTCCTGCGGTTCGCGAACATCCTCGGGCCCTGCGCCGACTCGCCGCTGGCCGAGTTCTTCTCCCTGCCCGTCATGCCGACCGTCTTCGGCTACGACCCGCGTCTGCAGTTCGTCCACGAGGACGACGTCATCGACGTGCTGCGGATCGCGCTGCACGAACCGCGCCGCGGGACGCTGAACAGCGGCACGTTCAACATCGCGGGCGACGGCGTGCTGACGCTCTCCCAGTGCTCCAGGCGGCTGGGGCGGCCGACGATGCCGGTGCTGCTGCCCGCCGTCACCTGGGTCGGCTCCGCGCTGCGCACGGTCGGCGTCACGGACTTCTCGCCGGAGCAGATCCGGCTGCTCACCCACGGCCGGGTGGTCAGCACGGTCCAGATGCGCGAGACACTGGGGTTCCGTCCGCGGTTCACGACCGCCGAGACGTTCGCGGACTTCGCGCGCAGCCGGGCTCCGGGGCTGCTGCCGCCCGAGTCCGTGGCCAGGGCCGTGGACCGCATCGCGGCGGCGCTGCCCGTCGGCCGGGGTGCGGGGCCCACCGTGGAGACGACGACCGGTGAGACGACGCGCGGCGAGACGACGCACAGCGCCGGATGAGCCCCGAGGGGCCCGGATAAGGAGCGCAGCCAACGATGGCGGACGCCAAGGTCATTCCGTTCGACGACGACCGTTCGCGCGGTGGTGCGCAGCGACCGGCGCGGCGGCGCCCCGGCGGGCCCGCGCGCCGCAAGGCCGACCCGGCCGCGGCGGGCGACACCGTGGTGCGCGAGGCGCCGGAGCCGGCGGTGCGTGAGGCGGCGGTGCCGGAGGCGGCCGTACGGGACGCCGCCGTGCGCCCGCTGCCGGAGCGGGCCGTCGTCGGGGCAGCCGGCGAAACGGCCGCCGGGGAGCGGGCACCGGCGGGCGGGGGGACCTGGGACCGCCGGATCGCGGGCGGACTGGCGTTCCTGCGCCGGCGGCTGACCGGTGACTACGAGGTCGACGAGTTCGGATACGACGCCGAGCTGACCGACCACGTCCTGATGTCGCTCCTGCGGCCGCTGGCCGACAAGTACTTCCGCGTCGAGGTGAAGGGCATCGAGAACATCCCCTCGGAGGGCGGCGCCCTGGTGGTGGCCAACCACTCGGGGACGCTGCCGCTGGACGGGCTGATGCTGCAGGTCGCCGTCCACGACCACCACCCGGCCGGACGCCACCTGCGGCTGCTCGCGGCCGACCTCGTGTTCATGCTGCCGGTGGTGAACGAGCTGGCGCGCAAGGCCGGGCACACGCTCGCGTGCGCGGAGGACGCGGAGCGGCTGCTCCAGGGCGGCGAGGTCGTCGGGGTGATGCCGGAGGGATTCAAGGGCATCGGGAAGCCGTTCAGCGAGCGGTACAAGCTCCAGAGGTTCGGGCGCGGCGGCTTCGTGTCGACGGCGCTGCGGGCGGGCGTGCCGATCGTGCCGTGCTCGATCGTCGGGGCGGAGGAGATCTATCCCATGATCGGCAACGCGAAGACGCTGGCGAGGCTGCTGGGCTTCCCGTACTTCCCGATCACCCCGACCTTCCCGTGGCTGGGGCCGCTGGGGGCGGTGCCGCTGCCGACGAAGTGGACGATCCAGTTCGGCGAGCCGATCGCGACGGACGGGTATCCGGCGGAGGCGGCGGAGGACCCGATGCTGATGTTCAACCTGACCGACCAGGTGCGCGAGCAGATCCAGCACACGCTGTACAAGCTGCTGGTGCAGCGCCGCTCCGTCTTCTTCTGAGCCGTCTTCTTCTGAGCCCACACACGCGTGTCCTGTGACGTCGGTCCTATTCGTCGTCGCTGCCGAGACCGAGGCCCGGGAGGATTCCCGGCAGCAGGGGCGGCAGGGTGACGTCCGGAGCAGTCGACTCCGAGTGCTGGCCGGACGCGGACGGGTCGGCGTCCTGCGCCGGCGGGTCGAACAGGCCGCCGGTGTTCCCGCCGAGCAGCCCGTCGTCGGCAGCGGAGCTGGAGCCGGACGGGCGGGGGCTGCTGTCCTCGCCCGTGTGACCGCCGCCCGCGTCGGGCGCGGACGGTCTGCTGCCCGGCCCCGCGGTGCGCCCCTCGTCCCCGGGAACGTCCGCGCTCTGCGAGCTGCGGTCGTCGGTCTCGGGTGCGCGCGGCAGCAGCGACTCCAGCGGCCCGACCTGCCGGTCTATGGCGTCGAACGCCGAACTGACCTCTTCGCCGACGTCGGTGAGCTGGGCGGGAAGCCGATCGCGCAGTCCGTCCCATGTGTGCCGGTGGGAGCGGGAGAAGGCGTTGAGCGTGGCGATCGGGCCGAGCGAGCCGTCGCGCTGGTAGGCGGCGCTGAGCAGTCGGTGGCCCTCGCTGACGTCGTGCCGCATGCCGGTGAGCGTGCGGCGGACCTCGCCGAGCGATTCGTGGTCCAGCTGACCGGAGCGGCCCCGCTCCATCAGGCGGCGGGCCTCGCTCAGGCGCGTGGACGCCTGGTCGAGGTAGAGCTCGCCGCGGGCGGAGTCGTCGTCCGCCATGCCGCGCTTGAGGTCCTCCATGCCGCGCTTCAGCCCGTACAGCGAGTCACCGGGCAGGGCGTCGGAACTGGCAGCGGCCACCCCGCTGAAGGCGCCCGCGGCCACACCGACGGTCAGGCCGCCGGCCGCGAGCCCTTTCGACCAGCGGGAGCGCGGCCGCAACTTCCGGAGCCGGGAGGCCCGGTGGGCACCGCGGCCGTGGGTCCGCTGCTCCGGCACCGTAGGGCCCGCGGACGCACCGCCCTGCGCGGTGCCTTCTTGGAACATCGCTTCCATGGCGGCCACGAGCTGTGCCCGCTGCACCACCTTGACCTCGGGGTCCAGCTCCGGCTTCGGCAGCTCGCCGAGGCCGTGAGCCAGACTCAACAGCCTTTCGTGCTCGGTCGATTCGACCGACTCCGCCTGCTGATCGGCCGCCTGGTCTTCCAAGGCCTGGGCGAAGGCGCTCGCCCGCCGGTGCGCCGAAACGTTCGCGATCACTGGCGGCACCTCCTCTCGTCATGACGATCGACTCCCCTGGGCGTCTGGAAGGTTGCACGCCTTGAGCACATCCACACGAAAGAGTGAGTGTCTGCGGGCATGGCGTGTCCACAGGGAGTCTGCATTCCGCACAACGAGCGGCGCGGCACTTGGGTTACGCGCGAAAGATGATCGGACCAGTGCGTCATCGAGGCGTCACCGACGGTGAGTTGGGTACGGGTCGGAAAGAGGGGGGTTACGCGTGAGGGGGGTTCAGCGTGCGTCGTCGGGGAGCAGGCGGGCGAGGGTGCGGACGGCTCGGTACTGCAGCGTCTTGATCGCGCCCTCGTTCTTGCCCATGGCCCTGGCGGTCTCGGCGACGGACAGGCCCTGGAGGAAGCGGAGGGTGACGCACTCCTGCTGCTGGGGGTTGAGCTTGCGTACGGCTTCGAGCAGTGCGGCGTTCGACAGGGACTCCAGGACGGAGTCCTCCGGGCTGCGCTCGACCTCGTTGGCGTCGAGCATCTCGCCGGTGGTCACCTCAAGGCGGAAGCGGCTCGACTTGAAGTGGTCGGCGACCAGGTTGCGGGCGATCGTCACGAGCCAGGCGCCGAAGTCGCGCCCCTGCCAGGTGAAGGTGGAGATCCTGCGCAGCGCCCTGAGGAACGTCTCGCTGGTCAGGTCCTCGGCGGTCGCCTTGCCGCCGACGCGATAGTAGATGTAGCGGTAGACGGTGTCGCTGTACTGGTCGTAGAGCCGCCCGAAAGCCTCGGCCTCGCCCGCCTGGGCGCGCTCGACGAGCTCCATCATGCGGGCGCTGTCGCTGTCGGCGGTGGGCCGGCGGGCGGTGGCGGCGCCGGAGCCGCCGCGACCGCCCCGTCTGCCGACGGCGCTCCGCCCGTCGCCCTGGCGCCGCCCGTCATCGACGGCGCTGCGGGCCGATCCCCTCTGCATGCCGTTCGGAATGCCGTCGGCCAGGGCATAGCAGGGGGCGGCCGGGCCGCTGACGGCGAGGCCGGACGTGGCGAGTGCGGGGACGGCGTACGCGGTGGGGACAAAGCCGCGCAGGTGGTCGAGGACCGCTGCGCGCAGCGTAGCCAGGCCCGAGGCGTCAACCCCGACGTGTGGGTACACGGGACTCCCAGAGGCAGAGCTTCCATCACGTGCAGTGCGGGACCGTTCACCCGTCGTGATGACTGGTGGGGTCCGTCGTGCGTCTGAGGAGAATAACGCTTCGTACAGGCAGCGCTACACCGAGTTGCTCAAATCGTCGTTTCCGGCGCTTCTGTTATGAGTTGACGACTGATCAGGTGGCACATTGTGAGCGGTTGTTGATCGAATTGCTTCGTGAAGTGTCTGATCCCGGGGTGACTTGTGGTCGCGGCGGGGGAACGGGACTGGCCGGGGGTGTGCAGGAGTAAAAACGGCGGAATGCGTGCCGACACGCGGGGGCGCGCGGCGGTGCCCGGGGACTGCGTCCTTGGCCTCGCGCCTCAGTCGCCGGCGGGGCCGGGGTTGGCCTCGTTCCTCGCGGCGAGGCTGGTCGCGGCGGGAGCCCTCCGGTGCGGGTGCGGCTGGTGTGCGCGGCGGGCCTGCGGGGCGCTGCCCCGGACCCCGCGCCTCAATCGCCGGCGGGGCTGGATGTGGCCCTGTGCCGCAGACGCCGACCGGCTGGATGAGGGCATGGTGCCGCAGACGCGATGGGCCTGGTCGTGCTCGGCGGTCCGGGTGCGGGTGTGGCTGGTGTGTGCGGCGGGCCTGCGGGGCGCTGCCCCGGACCCCGCGCCTCAATCGCCGGCGGGGCTGGATGTGGCCCTGTGCCGCAGACGCCGACCGGCTGGATGAGGGCATGGTGCCGCAGACGCGATGGGCCTGGTCGTGCTCGGCGGTCCGGGTGCGGGTGCGGCTGGTGTGTGCGGCGGGCCTGCGGGGCGCTGTCCCGGGCCCCGCGCCTCAATCGCCGGCGGGGCTGGATGTGGCCCTGTCGTCGCAGACGCCGGCGGGCTGGATATGCCCCCGTGTCGCAGCCTCCGGCGGGCGACCCCGTGCTGCAGGCGCCGACGGGCTGGACATGGCTCTGTGCCGCAGACGCCGGCGGGGCTGGATGTGGCCCCGTGCCGCCGGCGGTGACCGGGGTGGACGGGGTCCCGTCCCGTGCCGGCGTGGGGGTCAGCGGCGGCGGCGGTGGAGGGCCACTGCTGCTGCCGTGCCGCCGGCCAGCGCTCCCACGCCCGCTGCCGCCGGGATGCCGACCTTCGCCGCCTTGCGGCCCGTCCGGTAGTCCCGCAGGCGCCAGTCGCGTTCGCGCGCGTGCTTCCTCAGCTTCGTGTCCGGGTTGATCGCGTACGGGTGGCCGACCAGCGACAGCATCGGGATGTCGTTGTGGCTGTCGCTGTACGCCGCGCAGCGGGACAGGTCCAGGCCCTCCGCCGCCGCCAGCGCCCGTACCGCCTCCGCCTTCGCCGGGCCGTGCAGCGGCTCGCCGACCAGTTTGCCCGTGTACACGCCGTCGACCGACTCGGCGACCGTCCCGAGCGCGCCGGTCAGCCCCAGCCGGCGGGCGATGATCGTCGCCGTCTCGACCGGCGCTGCCGTGACCAGCCAGACCTTCTGGCCCGCGTCCAGGTGCGCCTGGGCCAGCGCCCGGGTCCCCGGCCAGATGCGGTCCGCCATGTACTCGTCGTAGATCTCCTCGCCGATGCTCATCAGCTCCGAGACCCGGTGGCCCTTGACGATGGACAGGGCCGACTCGCGGACGTCCTGCATGTGGTCCGGGTCCTCGACGCCCGCCAGCCGGAACCACGTCTGCTGCCAGGCGAACCGCGCCAGTTCGCGGCGCTGGAAGAACTTCCGTTTGTACAGGCCGCGGCCGAAGTGGAAGATCGCCGCGCCCTGCATCACGGTGTTGTCGAGGTCGAAGAACGCGGCGGCGCGGACGTCGCCCGCGACCGGGAACTCCGGTTCCCGGGCACCGGGCCCTTCCTCGAGGGCTTCGAGCGCCTCGATGGTCTGCGAGGACTTGCGCGCTGCCTCGGCTGCGGCTTCGCCCGCCAGCACGCTGCGAGCGGTGGCGGAGCGCCTACGCGGGGTGAGCCATCCCAGAGCGGCCATGTCGTGAGCATAGCCAGTCCGTTCGGGACTTCCCGACACACCGTGATGCCACGGCGTGAACTCTGTGCGACCGCGCTGTTAAACGCGGCGGCGGCGACCGGGCGAGAATGGGCCCATGAGTCCTGTGCTGCGGCGAACGAAGAAGAGGCCGGAGGAGCGTGTGGTGACGCTCATCGGCAAGCCCGGGTGCCATCTGTGCGACGACGCGCGGGCCGTGGTCCGGACGGTCTGCGCCGAGACCGGTGCCTCCTGGGAGGAGAAGGACATCAACCAGGACACCGAACTGCACCGCGCCTACTGGGAGCAGATCCCGGTCGTCCTGGTGGACGGGGAGCAGCACACCTTCTGGCGTGTGGACCCCGACCGGCTGCGGCGCGCGCTCGGGAGCTGACGCCGTGGAAGGCGGGTAACATCATGGTCGTTTTGCTTGGATTCCTCCGCCGCGCACGCCTCTTCCGGGGTGGGCCGTGACACGGCAGAGTGGGCGGAGCCAGGCGGTCTCGGGGGCGTAGATCGTAAGGAGTGTGTACGGCTTTGCCCCCTACGGCGCCTCAACGGACCGGGGTGGTCCGCGGTTCCGGGATCCGGCCACCGGATCGCGTGACCCCGGTCACTTTGCACGGACAAAGCGGACACAATCTTTGTGCACGCGTTCACAAAGACATAGCCTGCATTCGACGGGGCGGTCTTGGGACACACGGCCGCCTGCAGCCTCGCTCATCCCGCAGGAGCACCGTGGCAACTGGCCGAAATCACCGACCGGCGACCCGTAGCCGAGGAATCCCCGAGGCAACCGTCGCCCGGCTTCCGCTGTACCTGCGCGCCCTGACGGCGCTCTCGGAGCGTTCCGTGCCCACGGTCTCGTCCGAGGAGCTGGCCGCCGCCGCGGGCGTCAACTCCGCGAAGCTGCGCAAGGACTTCTCGTACCTCGGCTCGTACGGGACCCGGGGTGTCGGGTACGACGTCGAGTACCTCGTCTACCAGATCTCCCGCGAGCTCGGTCTGACGCAGGACTGGCCGGTCGTCATCGTCGGTATCGGTAACCTCGGCGCCGCCCTCGCCAACTACGGCGGCTTCGCTTCCCGCGGTTTCCGGGTCGCCGCGCTGATCGACGCCGACCCGACCATGGCCGGCAAGCCCGTCGCCGGGATCCCCGTCCAGCACACGGACGAGCTCGAGAAGATCATCCGGGACAACGGGGTCTCCATCGGGGTCATCTCGACGCCGGCCGGCGCCGCCCAGCAGGTGTGCGACCGCCTGATCGCGGCCGGCGTCAGCTCCATCCTCAACTTCGCCCCCACCGTGCTGTCCGTGCCGGACGGTGTCGACGTGCGCAAGGTCGACCTCTCGATCGAGCTGCAGATCCTCGCCTTCCACGAGCAGCGGAAGGCCGGCGAAGAGGCCGAGACCACCGGCCGGAAGGGACCCGACGGGGACATGCCCGCCGTGATGCCGGTATGAGTCTCCTCGTCGTCGGTCTGAGCCACCGCAGCGCTCCCGTGAGCGTGCTGGAGCGTGCCTCGCTGTCCGTCGATGCGCAGGTCAAGCTGCTGCACGACACCCTCGCGGCGGAGCCCGCCACCGAGGCGACGGTCCTCGCCACCTGCAACCGCATCGAGCTGTACGCGGACGTGGACAAGTTCCACGCCGGCGTCGCCGAGCTGTCCACGCTGCTCGCCCAGCACAGCGGGGTCGGGCTCGAGGAGCTCACCCCCTATCTGTACGTGCACTACGAGGACCGGGCCGTCCACCACCTCTTCTCGGTGGCCTGCGGCCTGGACTCCATGGTCGTCGGCGAGGGCCAGATCCTCGGCCAGATCAAGGACGCCCTCGCACGCGGGCAGGAGCTGCACACCGCGGGACGGCTGATCAACGACCTGTTCCAGCAGGCGCTGCGCGTCGGCAAGCGCGCCCACAGCGAGACCGGGATCGACCGGGCCGGGCAGTCGCTCGTCACCTTCGGTCTCGAACAGCTCGCCACGGGCGGGTCCGTCGAGGCGTGGGCCGCGGACAAGCGCGCCCTCGTGATCGGCGCAGGCTCGATGTCGTCGCTCGCCGCGACGACGCTGGCGCGCCTTGGCGTACGCGAACTGGTCATCGCCAACCGGACGACGGAGCGAGCGGAGCGGCTGGCCGCGGCCCTGTCCGAGTCGGGCGGCGTGCGCGCCCACGCGGTGCCGATGGCGTCCGTCGCCGACGAACTGACACGTGCCGACGTGGCCGTCTCCTGCACCGGCGCGACGGGTCTGGTCCTGACGGCCGAAGCCGTCGCCACGGCGCTCGCGCAGCACGTGGTGCCCGAGGCCGCCCCGGGCAGGGACCTGCGTGCCCCCGAGGGCAGCGTGGTCGCCCGTCTGGCCGCGGTGGCGGCACGCGACGGCCGCGTGACCGAACTGCCGGGCCGCGCGGACGACCTGGCCGCTCCCTCGGTCGAGGGCGCCGACCGGTCCGGCGACTCCGCGGGCGCGGACCGCGCAGGGGCGGCGGACGCCGGACACGGGGACACCGCCGCCGTACGGGTGACGGACCTGCCCGCCGCCGAGGCGGCGGCCCTCGCGGGAAGCGGCGCCGGTATCGGCGGTACGGACGTTGCCCCAGGCTCCGAGTGCCCCGTCGGGCTCGACGACTCCCTCGCGCAGCACGGCGCCTGGGTCGACAACGCCTCCCGCACCCGCGCCGCCTCGGCCCGCACGGCCACCGTGCACGCCGACGGCAACGGCCCCGTCCGGCTCGCGCTGCTCGACCTGGCCATGCCCCGGGACATCGACGCAGCCGTCCACCGCCTCGCCGGGGTACGGCTCGTGGACATCGAGTCGCTCGCCGAGGCCTCGGCCGACGCGCCCATGGCCGCCGACGTGGACCAGGTCCGCTCGATCGTCTCCGACGAGGTCGCCGCCTTCGGCGCGGCCCAGCGGGCCGCCCACATCACCCCGACCGTGGTCGCCCTGCGCACCATGGCCGCCGACGTGGTCTCCAGCGAGATGGCCCGTCTCGACGGCCGGCTCACCGGCCTCGACGAGAAGCAGCGCGCCGAGATCACCCAGACCGTGCGCCGCGTGGTGGACAAGCTCCTGCACGCGCCCACGGTGCGGGTCAAGCAGCTCGCCAGCGAGCCCGGCGGCGCCGGGTACGCGGACGCGCTGCGGACCCTCTTCGACCTCGACCCGGAGACGGTCGCCTCCGTCAGCCGGGCCGACCTGAATGACGCAGACGTCAAGAACCGAGGGCGAGTATGACCGAGAGGGCACTGAGGCTCGGGACCAGGCGCAGCACGCTCGCCATGGCCCAGTCCGGGCACGTGGCGGAGGCGGTGCGCCGGCTGACCGGCCGCGACGTCGAGCTCGTCGAGATCACGACCTACGGGGACGTCTCGCGCGAGCACCTGGCGCAGATCGGCGGCACGGGCGTGTTCGTCGCGGCCCTGCGCGACGCGCTGCTCCGCGGCGAGGTGGACTTCGCCGTCCACTCGCTGAAGGACCTCCCCACCACGCCGCACGAGGGTCTGACGCTGGCCGCGACCCCCGAGCGGGAGGACCCGCGCGACGCGCTCGTCGCCCGCGACGGCCTGACCTTCCACGAACTGCCGGACGGCGCCCGCGTCGGCACCGGTTCGCCGCGCCGCATGGCGCAGCTGAACGCGTACGCCCGCTCCCACGGGCTGCGCATCGAGACCGTGCCGATCCGCGGAAACGTCGACACCCGGATCGGATACGTACGGAACGGGGAGCTCGACGCCGTCGTGCTCGCCGCTGCCGGACTCCACCGCATAGGCAGGATCGACGAGGTGACCGACTTCCTGTCGGTCGACTTCGTCCTGCCCGCCCCCGGCCAGGGGGCCCTGGCGATCGAGTGCTCCGCGTCCGACGCGGATCTCGTCGCCGCGCTCAGTGGACTCGACGACCCGCACACACGGGCCGCCGTGACCGCCGAGCGTTCCCTGCTCGCCGCCCTGGAGGCCGGCTGCTCCGCACCCGTGGGTGCGCTGGCCGACCTGCTGGCCGACGGCCAGGATGCCACCGAAATGCGCCTGCGGGGGGTCGTCGGCACGACCGACGGCTCCGCGCTGGTGCAGCTGTCCACCACCGGTCCCGTACCCACGTCGCACGGCGACGCCATCGCGCTCGGTCGCGAACTCGCGTCCGAGATGCTCGCCAAGGGTGCGGCCGGTCTTATGGGGGAGCGAGCACTTTGAGCCCCACCACCTCGAACCTTCCGGCCCTCGCGGCACACGGGCACGTCACCTTCCTGGGTGCCGGTCCCGGCGACCCCGGTCTGCTGACCCTGCGCGCCGTCGAGGCGCTCGCCGGCGCGGACGTGCTGATCGCCGAGCCCGCTGTCCTCGATGTCGTTCGCGGCCATGCGCGGGCAGGCGTGAGCACGCCTGAGCTGACGGTCGTTGACGACGCGTCAGCATCCGCCGGGATCCCGGTCCTCAGGGATGCGGCCAATCTTGTCATGGAGGCCGCGAGGGGCGGCAAGCGGGTCGTCCGTGCGGTGACCGGCGACCCGGGCATGGACACCGACGCCGGCCGGGAGATGCTCGCGTGCGCCTCCGCGGGGATCCCCTTCGAGGTCGTGCCCGGTGTGGCGACGGCCGTCGGCGTGCCCGCGTACGCCGGTGTCCCGCTCCGTGACGAGCAGGGCACCGACGTCCGTTTCGTCGACGCCCGCACCGCGTCCGACCGGTGCTGGACCGAGGTCGGCGCGAGCGACGGCACGGTCGTCGTCTCCACGACGCTGGAGACGGTCACCGCCGCAGCCGGTGAACTGGTCGCCGCGGGCCGCAAGCCCGACACCCCGCTGACCGTCACGGTCGCCGGTACGACGACGCGCCAGCGCACCTGGACCGCGACGCTCGGCACCATCGCGCAGACGCTGAAGCAGGCGAAGGTGCTGCCGTCCCCCGAGGGACACCAGCCGGTCATAGCCGTGGTCGGTGAGCGCAGCGCCGCCGCCCAGCGCGACCAGCTCGCGTGGTTCGAGTCCAAGCCGCTGTTCGGCTGGAAGGTGCTCGTCCCGCGTACGAAGGAGCAGGCGGCCTCGCTCTCCGACCAGCTTCGTTCCTACGGCGCGGTGCCGCACGAGGTGCCGACGATCGCGGTGGAGCCGCCGCGTACGCCGCAGCAGATGGAGCGCGCGGTCAAGGGACTCGTGACCGGACGCTACGAGTGGATCGCCTTCACCTCGGTGAACGCCGTGAAGGCCGTGCGGGAGAAGTTCGAGGAGTACGGGCTCGACGCCCGCGCCTTCGCCGGGATCAAGGTCGCCGCGGTCGGCGAGCAGACGGCGGCCGCGCTGGTGGACTTCGGTGTCAAGCCGGACCTCGTGCCGAGCGGTGAGCAGTCCGCGGCCGGGCTGCTGGAGGACTGGCCGCCGTACGACCCGGTCTTCGACCCGATTGACCGCGTCTTCCTGCCGCGTGCCGACATCGCGACCGAGACGCTGGTCGCGGGCCTCATCGAACTCGGGTGGGAGGTCGACGACGTGACCGCCTATCGGACCGTGCGTGCGTCGCCGCCGCCGGCCGAGACGCGCGAGGCGATCAAGGGCGGCGGTTTCGACGCGGTGCTGTTCACGTCGTCGTCCACCGTGCGGAACCTCGTCGGCATCGCGGGCAAGCCGCACAACGTGACCGTGATCGCGTGCATCGGCCCCGCGACCGCGAAGACCGCGGAGGAGCACGGGCTGCGGGTCGACGTCCTGTCGCCCGAGCCGTCGGTGCACAAGCTGGCCGAGGCGCTCGCGGAGTTCGGCGCGCGGCGGCGGGCGGCGGCCGTGGAGGCGGGCGAGCACGTGACGCGCCCGTCGGAACGGCGTCCCGGCGGACGGCGGCGTCGCACGACGACGTGACGCTTGCGGGTGGGGGCGGGTGGGGTGCTTGTCCCCCGCCCGCCCCCTTCGCGTGACCAGGGACTCTGCCCGGGCCTGCGGGCGTAGCCCGCTCCTCGGGGCGGATTAAATTACCCTGAAGGGGTCAAACAGTCGCCTGGGGCGCGCGTATCGGCGGGGCTCCGTCCATCCGGCAGCATTCGTCTCCGTTACCGGCGGACCAAGCGGCAACAGCCCGTCCATGCGCCCACCCGCACCGGTCAGGAGGGCTGCCGATGGAGCCATGGCTGATCTGGTTGATCACCGCAGCGGTGTTGGCTGTGGTGGAGATCTTCACGCTCACTGCCGCGCTCGGAATGCTGGGCGGGGCCGCGCTGGTCACGGCGGGATTCGCCGCGATCGGACTTCCGCTGCCCGTGCAGTTCTTGGTGTTCACCGTCGTCGCCACGGTCAGCCTGCTGTTCCTGCGCCCCATCGCGTTGCGCCACGTGCGCCGGCCGCAGGCCGAGCGGTTCGGCGTGGACGCTCTGGTCGGCAGGGCGGCCTATGTCGTCTCGGAAGTGACGGGCCTGGGTGGCAGGGTGCGCATCGGGGGCGAGGAATGGACGGCTCGCGCCTATGACGAGACGCTGGTGATCCCTCCTGGAGCGACCGTCGACGTCATAGAGATCAGCGGCGCCACCGCGCTCGTGCACCCCCGGGAGTGAACCATGGAAGCTTCGGCGCTCCTCGTCGCCGGCCTGCTCGTCGCGCTCTTCGCCGTTTTCACCGTGGTGCGGGCGGTACGCATCGTGCCCCAGGCACGCGCGCGCAACGTCGAGCGGCTCGGCCGCTACCACCGCACCCTGCAACCCGGCCTCAGCCTCGTCGTCCCCTACATCGACCGGGTCCATCCGCCGATCGACCTCCGGGAACAGGTCGTGTCCTTCAGGCCGCAACCGGTCATCACCGAGGACAACCTGGTCGTCGAGATCGACACCGTCATCTACTTCCAGGTCACCGACCCGCGAGCGGCCGCCTACGAGATCGCGAACTTCCTCCAGGCGGTCGAGCAGCTCACCGTCACCACGTTGCGCAATGTCGTCGGGTCGATGGACCTGGAGAAGACCCTCACCTCGCGTGACACCATCAACAACCAGCTCCGTGGCGTGCTGGACGAGGCCACCGGCAAGTGGGGGCTGAGGGTCAACCGGGTGGAGATCAAGGCCATCGACCCCCCGCAGTCCATCAAGGACGCCATGGAGAAGCAGATGCGGGCCGAGCGGGACAAGAGGGCCGCGATCCTCGGTGCCGAAGGGCAGCGACAGGCACAGATCCTCACCGCTGAGGGCGACAAGCAGGCCGCCGTCCTTCGCGCGGAGGGCAACCGTACCGCCGAGATCCTCAAGGCCGAGGGCCAGTCCCGTGCCATCGACGAGGTGTTCCAGGCCGTGCACCGCAATGACCCCGACCCCAAGCTGCTGGCCTACCAGTACCTCCAGACGCTGCCCCAGCTCGCGCAGGGCTCGGGCAGCACCTTCTGGATGATCCCGAGCGAGGTCACTTCCGCACTCCAGGGTGTCTCCCGCGCCTTCGGCGAAGCGCTGCCCCAGTCACCGGCGACCCGGGAGAAGACCTCCGACGACAAGGCCGCCGACGACGCCGCCGACGACGCGGCACGGGCCGCACAGGCCGCTGCGGAGGCGCTCGCCGACGCGGCCAAGGCGGACGGCGCCACCTCCGGCGCCCTCCCCCACGGCACTGCCGGTGAGGTCAGGCCCGACTAGACCACCTCCGCCGCTTGTCACCGCCGTGGTGCCCGCAGGCCCGGGGGGAACCCGTCTCGGGCTGGGGCGGCACCCGAACTGCGGCATCCGCACGCGACGGTTGGCGGCCGGACCGGCCGAGGCGTACACCGGAAGCACAGCGGTGCTACACGAGTGGGTGACGGTCATGGGCTCCAGGACTCTGCATGTCGATCCTTCCAACGCCGAGCAGGCGCGTGCCTGGGACGGTGAGGAAGGGGCGTACTGGGCGGAGCACGCCGCTGACTTCGACCGGGCGGTCCACGCCTACCAGCAGCCTTTCCTGGAGGCGGCCCACTTCCAGCGCGGTGAGCGGGTCCTGGACATCGGCTGCGGGGCCGGCCTGACCTCGCGAGCCGCCGCACGGCTCACCGCGGGCGGGCCCGTGCTCGGTGTCGATCTGTCCGGGCCGATGCTGAGGGTCGCCCGCCGCGAGGCGGAGCGCCAAGGGCTCGACAGCGTCCGCCACGAGCAGGCCGACGCGCAGACCTACCCCTTCGACGAGGCGTCCTTCGACGTCGCGATCAGCCGCTGCGGAGCCATGTTCTTCGCCGACCCCGTGGCCGCCTTCCGCAACATCGCCCGCGCCCTGCGGCCCGGCGGCCGGCTGGTGCTGCTCGTCTGGCAGGACGTCTCCCGCAACGAGTGGTTCCGGTCGTTCGTGACCGCCCTCGCCGCCGGGCGCGAACTGAACGCCCCGCCCCCGGACGCCCCCGGCCCGTTCTCCCTGTCCGACCCCGACGTCGTCCGCGAACGGCTCGTCGCCGCCGGCTTCCGTACGCCCCGCCTGGACGACTTCGACCTCCCGATGATCTTCGGCCGCACCCCCGACGACGCCTTCGCCTTCATCTCCGGCATGCTCACGTGGATGGTCGAGGACCTCGACGAGGCCGGCCGCGCCCGGGCACACGCCGCGCTGCGTGCCGATCTCGAAGCCCACGCCGCCCCCGAGGGCGTCCGCTACGACTCCGCCGCCTGGGTCGTCACGACGACGCGTCCGTAGGCCGCTCCCGCCGACGCGGTGTCGGTAATTGCCCTCCCCGGGCAGGCGTAGCGTGGCACGTATGACTGCGTACGGATCCTTCCCCGGTGCCCGCCCCCGGCGGCTCCGGACCAGCCCCGCCATGCGCCGCATGGTCGCCGAGACCCGGCTGCACCCGGCCGATCTGATCCTCCCGGCCTTCGTCCGCGAGGGCATCTCCGAGCCGGTGCCGATCCAGGCCATGCCCGGCGTCGTGCAGCACAGCCGCGACACCCTCCGCAAGGCCGCCGTCGAGGCGCGCGAGGCCGGTGTCGCCGGGATCATGCTCTTCGGGGTCCCGGAGGACGCCAAGAAGGACGCGCTCGGCACGGCCGGCACCGACCCCGACGGCATCCTCCAGGTCGCCATCCGGGACGTGCGGGCCGAGGTCGGGGACGAGCTGGTCATCATGTCCGACCTGTGCCTGGACGAGTACACCGACCACGGCCACTGCGGCGTGCTCGACGCCGACGGCCGGGTCGACAACGACGCCACGCTGGAACGTTACGCCGAGATGGCCCAGGTCCAGGCCGACGCCGGCGTCCACGTCGTCGGCCCCAGCGGCATGATGGACGGCCAGATCGGCGTCGTCCGCGACGCTCTGGACACCATCGGCAAGGAGGACGTGTCGATCCTCGCGTACACCGCGAAGTACTCGTCCGCCTTCTACGGCCCCTTCCGCGAGGCCGTCGGCTCGTCGCTGCGCGGCGACCGCAAGACCTACCAGCAGGACCCGGCCAACGTCCGTGAGTCGATGCGCGAACTGGCGCTCGACCTCGAAGAGGGCGCCGACATGGTCATGGTCAAGCCCGCCGGTCCCTATCTCGACGTCCTGGCGCGCGTCGCGGCCGAGGCGGACGTGCCGGTCGCGGCGTACCAGATCAGCGGCGAGTACGCGATGGTCGAGGCCGCCGCCGAGAAGGGCTGGATCGATCGCGAGAAGGCCATCGCGGAGACGCTGCTCGGGATCAAGCGCGCGGGCGCGAGCATGATCCTCACCTACTGGGCGACGGAGGTCGCGCAGCGGATCAGCGCAGGTCGCTGACGAAGGCCGCCCAGGCGGCCGGTGCGAGCGTGAGCACCGGGCCGCCGGGGGTCTTCGAGTCGCGGACGTGGATCGCGGCGGGGTGCGCGGCGACCTCGACGCAGGCGGCGTCGTAGTCGCCGCTGTGGCTCGACTTGCGCCAGTCGTAGGCGACTTCGAGGCAGGCGCCGCCTTCACTGCCGCTGTAGCTGGACTTGCGCCAGTCGTAGGCCACTTCGAGGCACTGGCCGCCCTCGCTGCCGCTGTAGCTGGACTTGAACCACTTCAGTGCGGTGCTCATTGCTCTCCCAGCAGCCGGTCCAACAGGCCCGTGCTGTCTTCCGGGTTGAGGGCCTGTGCCCGCAGCATCGCATACTTGCGCGCCAGGATGCTGACCTCGTCAGGGTCGGTGAGCAGTTGACTGCCGCGCTGGCTCTCGGTGTAGCCGACGAGCTGATGGTCCGGGGTCTCCAGCAAGGTGAACGGGCCGTCGAGCCCCGCGTGGCTGGTGCGGCCGAACGGCATCACCTGGAGCGAGACGCCCGGCAGTTCGGCGCACGCGCGTAAATGGCGGACCTGTTCCTCGTACACCTCGTCGCCGCCGATGCGGTCCATCAGAATGGCCTCCCACATCACGAAGCTGATCGTCGGCGGCCGCGTCCGCGCCAGGATCTCCTGGCGCGCGACGCGCGCGGCGACCTGCGCCTCGATCTCGTCCGCGTCGAAGGCGGGCACCCGGCTGCGGAAGACCCCGCGCGCGTAGCGCTCGGTCTGGAGCAGGCCCGGCACGACCTGGTTGTCGTACCAGGACAGGGCGATGGCCTCCCGCTCCAGGTCCATGTACTCCTCCGCCCACGCCGGGATCAGGTCCACCTCCGGCATGTGCTCGACCGCCACCGACAGCGCGCCCTTCGTGTCGAGGCGGTCGTCGAATCTCTGCGCGAGGTCCGGCTTCAGCGGGCGGCGGCCCTGTTCGATCGAGGCGACCGTCTCCTCCGCGAGGTTGAACTCCGCCGCGAGTTCGCGTTGGGTGAGGCCCGCGGCCTCGCGGAAGCGGGCGAGCTGGCGGCCGACCAGCCGCATCGCCGAGGCGTTCTTCCGGTGGCGTCTCCTGGAGTGCATACCCGTCCAACTCCCCGGAGCCGCCCGTACGTTACGCCTCCACGACCCGTACAAATGAAACGTACGGGTCGACGGGGTGCTGCCGACCCGTCACGCGCCGCGACGCTCGTTGCGTGGACAAGACGATGCAACACGAGGACCTGCGGGAGCTGTTCTGCCGACGCGAGCGCCGATCCGTCGCGACGGCACGGGAGTTCGTCCGCGCGACGCTCACCGCGTGGGAGTGGGGCGCTCGGGCGGACGACATCACGCTGTGCGTGAGCGAGCTGGCGACGAACGCGCTGGTGCACGGCGTCCCGCCGGGGCGCGGGTACCTGCTGCGGATGTGGCTGTACGAGCAGGGGACCGTCCTGCGCGTCGAGGTGCACGACAGCGGCGACGGGAAGCCGTGCGTGCGGGAGCCGGACGGGGAGTCGGGGCGCGGCCTGCTGCTGGTGGCCGCGCTGGCCGACGGGTGGGGCGTGGTGCCGCGCGAACCCGGCAAGGTGGTGTGGTGCGAGTTCGCGCGGCCCTGAACCGGGAGCCTACGGCGCGTCGGTCACCGTGCCGGTGAGGACCGGGCCCTGCGGTTCGCCCTCGTCGTCGGTGGGCTGGAGGCCCACGTACTCCGCCGGTTCGGTCACCTGGTCGCGGACCGTGGGCACGTGCACCTCCGCGGTGGTGCTCCCGGCCGGAACGGACACCCACAGGGAGGCGTGTTCCAGCTGGGACAGCGGGACCTCACCGGCGGGGACCTCGCCGAGCAGCTCCTCCAGCCACTGCCGGTCGACGTCCTTGGTGGACAGCTCCGGGCGGCCCGGCACTGCCGCGAACAGCAGCGTCCTGGACAGCTCCACGTCGGCGGGCGCGGACAGCGCGACCTGCCACTTCAGCGGCTTGCCCTCGGTCACCCTGTCGGTCACCGGCTTGACGCCGATCTTCGGCATCGGGTCGTCGTTCTCCACGGTGACCCCGCCCGCGTGCGAGCCGACGACGGTGCCGCTGACGGCCTTCACGAGCACGTCGTGGGTCGCGTCCCAGGCGTACCGCTTGTTGCCGGCCACCTTCACCGGGACGTCGATGCCGCCGCTGCCGGGCCGGACGGTCACGAGCCGGTCCTTCGCCCGGCCGGTGGCCGGGTCGAGGACATAGAGCCGGACCGTGCCGCTGCCCTTGCCGGACACGCGTACGGGCACCTGGTAGGTGCGGACGCCCGAGTCGCCCTCCTTGACCTTGAGCCGGCCGATGTCGACGCGGGCCAGCGGGGCCTCGCGCACGACAGGCGTGCCGGGGCTCCAGGCCCAGGCGTCCATCAGCCACGCCTGGCCGGAGCGGCTGCGCGGGATCAGCTCCAGAGAGGAGATCCGGCGCAGATCGAGTCCGGCGCGAGCGGCGGCGGAGAGCGGTACACGTACCTCGCGCGCCCAGTGGGAGGCGGCACGGTCGCTGCCCGGCAGCCCGTCGACCCGGACGCGGCCCAGGTTCGCCCGCTTGCCGGAGGCGTCCGTGAGGGACACGTCCAGCTGCGCCCCCGTGGTGTTCGGCGGCACGAAGACGCGCAGCGCGAGGTCCTCGGCACCGCGCACGGACAGCGGCTTCTGCGGGCGGACCTGAACCGCCGAGCCCGGTGATGACCAGCGCAGCGCCACGGCACGGCGGCCGGTCTCGCGTTCGGGCTGCCAGTGGGCGAAGTGCGGCGAGACGCCGCCGGCCTCCGGGCCCAGGCACGCCGTGCGCGGGTCCGGGTCGATCGCGGAGCACAGCCGTCCACCGGTCACCTTCACGGAGCCGTCCGGCAGGAACCCGGCGCCGCGGTTCGCGCCGACCGCGTGGGTCAGCACCCGCGCGGGGTCGGCGGAGGGTGCCCGGCGGCCGGTGCCGTCGAGCAGTTCGCGCACCCGGTCGTCCCCGGCGACGAACAGCCTGGCGGCCGCGGCGATGTAGGTGGCGCCCGCCCGGTGCTGCTGGTCGGCGGTCAGCCGGGTCGCGGTGCCGGGCGAGCAGACCGGGTCGGGCTGCTCGGGGTCGTGCCAGAAGTCGTCGTCGGCGGGTGCCTGGGCCTGGCCCGGCGTCCACTCGCTGTTGAAGTAGTTGTGGTTCGCGCCGACCATGTAGACCGCGCTGTGCAGGGCCTTGCCCCTGCTGACGCCGCGGGTGCCGTCGGCGTACACCTGGCCCTGGAGGTCGGAGACGTCACCGTCGCAGCCCGGCAGGAGCGTCAGTGACGGGACGTCCGGCACCGGGTTGTGGCCGAAGATCGTCGGGCCGATGAGCACGGTCCCGCGGATGTGCCAGCGCACCGTGCCGCGGTAGCCGTCCTGGCCGGACGGGGCGGGGTACAGGCTGTCCATGGCCGCGCGGTTGACGCCCTCACCGCCGCGCGAGTGCCCGACGAGCAGCACGCGGGACAGGTCGGCCTTCGGCCCCTTGCGTACGGCCTGCGGTGCCGTGGCCGGGTTCGCGGCCCAGTCGGCCCAGCGGGCCAGGTGCTGCCGGACCAGCGAGGAGCGTGCCTGCGCGCCGCCGTCGTCGGCGTCCCCGTCCTGGCCGTTGATGCCGTTGGCGGAGATCGAGACGGTCACATAGCCCTGCGAGGCCAGGAGTTGCTGGTCGCGCAGATAGCCCCGGTGGCTGGGGATCGGCTTCGCGCCCCTCGCGCACGGCCAGTCCATCGTCACGTCGTCGTCCCTGTCCGGGACGTAGCAGGTGGCGTGCCTGCCGTGCAGGAACAGCGCGACCGGGCGCTTGCCGGTGGCGCCCTTCGGCGCGACCACGACGCCGCGCATCTCGACGGGCGCGGGGAAGCCGGGCAGGCGCACCGGGTCGAGCGTGTACTCGCCGGTGGCCGTGCGGTACGTGCCGGGCTTTCCCGGGTCGACGGAACCCGCGGGGAGCTGGGCGGGAGGATTGGCGGCGGGCGGCGAGGAACGCCGGTCGCGGGCGCCGTCCGCCTCCTGGTCGAGCCGCCGGCCTGCGGCCAGCACCTGGAGGTCGGCCAGGTCCGCTGTGCGCAGCTCGTCGAGTGGCAGCCGGAAGGTCCGGGCGTCGTTCTCGGGTTCGGGTACGCCCACCAGCTTGCCGTCGGCGTGGAACTCCACCCGGGCGTCGCCCGCGGGCACGGGCCGCGGTGAACGCCACTCCAGTGTGTTCTGCCCGGCGGTGTTCGTGATCCTCCAGCCGGGAGGGAGGCCCTTGTTGTCGTCGGTCACCGCGGCGGGCGGGCTGCCGGGTGGCTGCGGCACGGCGTGCGCCACCGCGGGCGACACCATCGCCATCGTGAGCACCGCTGCCGCGGTGACCCATGTCTTGCGGGTACGTATCAACGTTCCCCTCCTCGGCCCCGTTTCTCGGGCGCCCTGGTCTGCGGGCGCCTCTCGTCCTCGGAGGACGGGGAGAGGATTGCGCGGGTTGCCTGGCCGCCGCATCACATGGTGCGGCCGCGGCCGGGGGACGAAGTCTCCCCGGTCCGCGGCCCGTTCAGTGGCGGTGCGGTCTCAGCAGTAGAGGTTCCCGCCCGTCGGCACGCCCAGGATCTGGGTGAAACGCTGGTAGTTGTTGACGCGGCTCTGGACCTGCGCCGGGTTCTTGCCGTCGCATTCCAGGGAACCGTTGATGGAGCGGATGGTCTGGCCGAAGCCGGCCTGGTTGACCATCGCGTTGTGCGGGGTCATGGTGCCGGGGCCGGTCTGGGTGTTCCAGTACCAAAGGCCCGTCTTCCAGGCCACGGCCGCCTCGCGCTCCACGCGCCACGGGTTGTTCAGCAGGTCGATGCCGAGTGCGTCGCCCGCGGCCTTGTAGTTGAAGTTCCAGCTGAGCTGGATGGGTCCGCGCCCGTAGTACGCCGCCTGGCCGGCCGGGCAGCCGTACGGCCGGCTCCAGTCGCAGTAGTGCGGGTAGTTGGCGGTGTTCTGCTCGACGATGTGGACGAGCCCGCCGGTCTCGTGACTGACGTTGGCCAGGAAGGCGGCGGCCTCCTGCTTCTTCACCGTGTCGCTGCCGGTGTTGGCGAAGCCGGGGTAGGCGCTCAGGGCCGCGGTGAGGCCGCTGTAGGTGTAGAAGGGATTCCGGTTCGGGAACATCTGCTGGAACTGGGCCTCGCTCACCACGAAGCCGGAGGGGGACGGGGTGCCGCCACCGCCGCAGTTGTACGGGTCCCAGTACCAGGTGCTGATCGTGGGGTCGTAACCCGGATTGTCGTGCTCGGCGATGTAGTACGCACCGTTGTACCTGACAACGTTGCCAGTCGTGTACCAGGCGCCCTGCTGCCAGTTGGGGGCGGTGTCGCAGGGGGAGGCGGCGGTGGCGGACGGCGTCAGGACCCCGGCGAGGCCGGTGGCGATGAGGACCGCGGCCAGCAGGGCCGCGAGGCGTGGTCTCAGCACTCGATCACTCCTTTGAGCGCAACGGCTCGCCCTGGAGCGGGAGTTGCCTCCGGGCGAGCCGCGGTGGGGGGCTGTTCCCACACTCAAGCGCTATGTCATGATCCAGTCAAGGTATAGACCAATGAGAACCGCGGGTAATTTCGGGAGAGGGGTGTCAGGCGTCCCGGACCGCCAGCAGCTCGACGAGACGTGACAGCCCGTCGGCGGAGTGGCCCTCGGTGATCGAGCGGTCGAGGAGCTTCTGGAACGGCTCGAACAGCTCCGTGCTGACGCCCTGTTCGCGGTACGTGGCCGTGAGGTTCGGGAAGGCGGCCTGGTTGACGGCGAGGCTGGAGACGTCCGTGAGGTGCCGGCCGGAGTCGACGGCCCCGGCGATGCCCGGTACGACACCGTCGAGCATCGCGGAGACCCAGGCGTGCAGCGGACCCGCGAACTCCGATGCGGTGACGCCCGCCGAGCGGACGAGCGCGAGGGCCTGCGTCACGCCGATGAGCATCCCGTACATGCCGGTCAGCAGCGCCAGGTCGTGCAGTGCGGCGCGTCCGGGGTCCGTACCGACCCACTTCGTGCCGCCGAACGCGGCCAGCACCGGCTCGTGCGTCTCGTACGCCTGCTCGTCGCCGCTGTAGAGGACGTACGCGGCCGGGCTCGCGATCATCCGCGGGACGGCCATGATCCCGCCGTCGATGTAGCGCGCGCCCCGCTTGCGCGCGTACGCCGCGATGTCGCGGGCCTGGGCGGGCGTGCCGTTGGTGAGGTTGACCAGCACCGTGCCGGTGAGGTCGGCCGGCGCCAGCGCCTCGCGGACGTCGTCGTTCGTGGTCAGGCAGACGATCACGAGCGGGCTCGCGGCCACCGCGCCGGCGACGGTGGAGGCCGGCAGCGCGCCCTGGGCGACCAGCGGGCCCGTCTTCGCGCCGGTCCTGTTCCACACGGTGACGACGTGGCCCGCGCGCAGGAGGGCGGCGGCGAGGGCGGAGCCCATCATGCCGAGGCCCAGTACGGAGACATGGCTGACCTGCGTGTTCTCAGATGTCGAAGGCATGCCTCGATCCTTGTCCGGCCCGGATGACCGGACAAGTACCGACCAAGAAGTCAGATACGCACCAACGGGTAAGTGCTGTGGTGATCAGCGGCCGCGCGGCGCACCCTGGAAGGGGTACGCGTACCGCTGGAGGTGACCGCCATGCAGACACTCGTCGGATGGCACATCGAGATGGAATTCAAGGAGGAAGGCGACCGGACCAGGGCGGCCGCCATGGTGAGGCTCGGTGACGGGACGGAATGCCGGGGACACGGAAGCGCGAATCGCCACCACTCCGACCAGCCGCAGCTGCTGGTCGGCGAGGAGATCGCGGGCGCCCGTGCCCTGATGGACCTCGCGTCCCAGCTGCTGGAGAGAGCGCACAAGCAGATCGACGACGCGTCGGGAAGGCAGTCCCACCCCATCCACTGATTCCGTGAACGACACAGGGGGCCGTGGGGGGGGGGGGCCAGAGGCGCCCCG